>VEPA01000146.1 GCA_012026675.1 Betaproteobacteria bacterium
CAGCCGGCGCAAGCTGAAACAGGTCTACCACCTCTACCAGATCATCGAGCCGCTGCTGACCGAGGTCATGGCGCAACGCGGCGACCTGACGCAGGTCGATCATGGCGCCGGCAAGTCCTACCTCGGCTTCATCCTCTACGACCTGTTCCTCAAGGCCCGCGACGTGGGTCAGGTATTCGGCATCGAGACGCGCAGCGAACTGGTCGAGAAATCCCGCCAACTCGCGCAGCGATTGGGTTTCGCACGGATGTCGCTGCTCAACCTGACTGTCGAGGAATCCGTCGCGTCGCCGGAACTCCCGGCGCAGGGCGACATCGTCACCGCGCTGCACGCCTGCGACACGGCCACCGACGACGCCATTCGCTTCGCCCTGCACAGGCAGGCGCAATTCATCATCCTTGTGCCCTGCTGCCAGGCCGAAGTGGCGGCCGTGCTGCGCCGGCACAAAAGCGAATCGCTGGCGCAGACGGCGCTGGCGGAAATCTGGCGCCACCCCATCCACACCCGTGAATTCGGTAGCCAGATCACCAACGTCCTGCGCTGCCTGCTGCTCGAATCGCATGGCTACCAGCTGACGGTCACCGAGCTGGTGGGCTGGGAACATTCGATGAAGAACGAACTCATCATCGCCCGCCGCGGCGATGCTCCTCGCGGCAATGCCCGCGAGCGGCTAACGCGGATACTTCAGGAGTTGAATCTCGATGACCTGCGCGAGCGCTTCGATTACTAAGGTGAAAAGTCGGCGCTGGCGGGACGGCGAGCGATTGCATATGGCATGGCAAGAATGTGCGAACGATCAATGGAGCGTTGCGGCATGTTTCTGATTGCCTATGCCGGAGCTTCATTGATAGTAGTCTTGGTCGTGATGTGGCTGGCTTCCAGCATTGCCAAGGCGCGCGGCAAGAGCCCGATCAAGTGGGCGCTACTTGCTGTGTTTGCGCTCTTTGTCCTTGTGGTCTGGGACTACTACCCGACCATATGGGCCCATCGGTATTACTGCGAGAAGGACGCGGGATTCTGGGTTTATACGTCCGCCGACCAGTGGAAGAAGGAGAACCCGGAAGTGATGGAGACGCTGGTTGCGAACAAGGGCGAGCCATCTGAAAGGAATGGCGACATGGTGAATTACACAGACACATATTTTTTAAATCAAAGATTCAATCTGGTCGTGAAGCATAGCGGCCAACACCTACTTAACAGATGGCGACACGAACGGGAACTTGTGGATACAAAGACCAATGGTGTATTGGGACGCTATGTCGATTTTTCCACTTCACAGGAACAACCACAAGCGGGATGGTCAGGCTGGAAATTCTGGTTGGACAGCAGAAGTTGTGAAACTGGGCGAGATCGGCTAATCAGCTTTGGAAGGTTCTATCTTCAGTTCAAGGGGGCGGAAAAATGAGTTCAGTTCAAGAAATGTTTCAGCAAGCAAAAGGATCAAAGAGGAGCCAAAGGGGTCAGAGTCATTTGACTTTCCGAACAGCTGACATAGCACGTCGCCCGCCGGGGCGAGTCCCGGCATGTCACATCAATTCTAGATTCGCGCCTTCGCGGGAATAGCCTGCCCCGGACTGGATCCGGGGACGGACAATCAATAGTCGGCGGCGGCGAGACGGCAATTCCCGCTACGTCGCCTTGCCGTAGCGCGCCAGGATCCGGGCCGAAGCGAAAAGGATGACGCCGACCGTGGCGCTGATCGAGGCCAGCGGCAAGAGCGTGCCGTCGTGGCTGCCGCCGACCCAGGTGCCGGCCGCCAGCGCGGCGTACATGACGAGGCAGCCGAACAGGCCGGCGGCGGCGCCGGCCTTTTCCGGGAAGGGCGCCAGCGAGCCCGACTGGGTGCAGGGGAAGTTGATGCCGTGTGCCGTCATCACCACGAATTGCGCCGCCACCACCAGCGTCCAGTGGCTGATGCCGGCCAGTACCAGCAGCAGGAAGCCCAGGCCGCCAAGCACGCCTACGGTAGTGCCCAACGCCAGTACGCGCGCCACGCCGATGCGGCCCAGCAGGCGCCGGCAGATCAGCGTTCCGCCCAGGTAGCCGCAGACACCGAAGGCGAACAAGTAGCCGTAGTACTGGGTCGGCACGCCGAGCACCTTGATCAGGACGAAGGGCGTGCCGGAAATGAAGACGAAGATCGAGGCATAGGAAATCGAACCGGGCAGGGCGTAGGCCCAGAAAGCCGGGGTGCGCAGCACATCGCGATAGGTGGCGGCAAGATTGGCCAGACGCATGGCCTCCAGGTTCGGCTGGCGGTTGGACTCTTTCATGTGGCGGATGGCGGCGAACCAGACCGCGAGGCCGGCCAGCACCAGCGCGACGAAGGCGGCGCGCCAGCCGAATGCCACCTGCAGGTAGCCGCCGAGTATCGGCCCGATAATCGGCGCCAGCGACAGCAGGGAACTGGCCTTGGCCAGCACCCGGGCGCCTTCGGCCGGCGAGTAGGCGTCACGGATGACGGCGCGCACCACGACCACCGCCGTACAGCAGCCGATGGCCTGGACAAAACGCGCCACGACCAGCCAGTCGAGGGCCGGCGCAAGCGCGCAGGCCAGGCCTGAGACCAGATAAAGCGCGAGACCGGCAATCAGCACCGGTCGCCGGCCATAGCGATCCGATAGCGGGCCGCTGATCAGCTGCGCGGTGCCGAAGCCGAAGACGAACAGGGACAGGGTCTGTTGCACCGCTGCCGGGCTGACCGCAAAGTCACTGGCCATGCCGGGCAGCGAAGCGAGATAGAGGTCTGTCGACAAAGGCTGCAGCATCAGGCAGCCGGTCACCAGCCAGAGCAGTGTCGTGGGAGTCATCGCAGCTTGTCGCGGCGGATCAGCCGCGCTTGTCGCGCATCACGCGCGCCTTCTCGCGTACCCAGTCGCGATCCTTCTCGGCGTCGCGCTTGTCGTGCTGCTTCTTGCCCTTGGCCAGCCCGACCGACAGCTTGACGCGGCCCTTGCTGTAGTGAAGGTCGAGCGGCACCAGGGTATACCCCGCGCGCTCCACCTTGCCGATCAGCTTGCTGATTTCAGCCTGGTGCAGCAGCAGCTTGCGCGTGCGCACCGGATCGGGGTGTACGTGGGTCGAGGCCGAGAGAAGCGGCGTGATGTGGGCGCCGATGAGGAAGACTTCGCCGCGTTTCAACACCACGTAGGCTTCCTTGATCTGCGCCCGCCCGGCGCGGATCGCCTTCACTTCCCAGCCCTCGAGCACCAGGCCGGCCTCATAGCGCTCTTCGATGAAGTAATCGTGGAATGCCTTTTTGTTGTCGGCGATGCTCATGGGGTGGCGCGATAAAATGCGGCATTCTACTGCACCCCGTCTAGGCGACTTTGCCATGGCTCTGGTCGAAAAATCGGTACTGATCGAACGCACGCCGGCGCAGATGTTCGCCCTCGTCGACCGGATCGAGGACTATCCGCAATTCCTGCCCTGGTGCGGCGGCACCGAGTTGCACGAGCGGACTCCGACGCACACCGCGGCGACGGTCCGCATCAATTACCACGGGCTCAAGTCGCACTTCTCGACCGAGAACATCAAGGTCGAGCCAACGCTGATGGACA
This sequence comes from Betaproteobacteria bacterium, assembly GCA_012026675.1. GTDB lineage: Bacteria > Pseudomonadota > Gammaproteobacteria > Burkholderiales > Rhodocyclaceae > Sulfuritalea. The sequence goes on from VEPA01000146.1 coordinate 3,561, forward strand.
TCCGCCTGACCGACGGCCCCTTTGCCCACATGGACGGACACTGGCGCTTCACGCCGCTGGGCGAGACCGCCTGCAAGGTAGAATTCCGCCTGCACTACGAGTTTTCCAGTCATCTGCTGGAAAAGGTGCTCGGTCCGGTGTTCAACCACATCGCCAACACCTTTGTCGATTCCTTCGTCAAAAGGGCGCAAAAAGTTTATGGCTGAAACCATTCACGTCGAGCTTGTGTATGCCCTGCCTGCGACTCAGGACGTCATCGACCTGGACCTTCCCGCAGGCAGCACCGTCGGTCAGGCCATCGAAGCCTCGGGCCTGCTGGCGAAACATCCGGAAATCAATCTGACGAAGAACAAGTTCGGCATCTACGCCAAGCTTGCCAAGCTGGACACCGTCTTGCGTGACCGCGACCGCGTGGAAATCTATCGGCCGCTGATCGCCGACCCCAAGGAAGTACGCAAACAGCGCGCCGCGGATGGGAAAGCGATGAAAAAGGGCGGCGGCGAGGTCGGCGACGCCTGAGTAGTCGGCGGGTTTTTGTTCCAGTAGTCGGCGCTGGCGGAACGGCGGGGAGCCAAATAGGCACCCCGCGCTCTCGCGTATAATGCGTTTTTGGAACGAAGGAATTTACTATGCGACTGCTCCAGAAGGCGCTGACGTTTGACGACGTCCTCCTGGTACCCGCCCACTCGGCGATCCTCCCCCGCGATGTCAGCCTCGCCACCCGCCTTACCCGCAAGATCCAGTTAAACCTGCCGCTGCTCTCCGCCGCCATGGATACGGTGACGGAAGCGCGCCTGGCCATCGCCCTGGCCCAGGAAGGCGGTATCGGCATCGTGCACAAGAACCTGAACCCCAAGGCGCAGGCCGCCGAGGTGGCCAAGGTCAAGCGTTTCGAATCCGGCGTGCTGAAGGATCCGATCACCGTGCCGCCGACCATGACCGTGCGCGAGGTGCTGGCGCTCACGCGCAGCTATCGCATTTCCGGCCTGCCCGTGGTGGATAACGGCGTCGTGGTCGGCATCGTAACCAATCGCGACACGCGTTTCGAGACCAACCTCGACCAGCCGGTGCGGGCCATCATGACTCCGCGCGAACGGCTGATCACGGTCACGGAAGGCAGTTCGCCCGAGGAAGCCAAGGCCCTGATGCACAAGCATCGCCTGGAGCGCGTGCTGGTGGTCAATGCGGCCTTCCAGTTGCGTGGCTTGGTGACCGTAAAGGACATACTCAAGTCCAGCGAACATCCCTTTGCCTGCAAGGACGAGCAGGGCCACCTGCGCGTCGGCGCCGCGATCGGCGTCGGCGAAGGTACCGAGGAACGGGCCGAACTGCTGGCCGAGGCCGGCGTCGATGTGATTGTGGTCGATACCGCCCACGGTCATTCCGAAGGCGTGCTGAAGCGCGTGGCCTGGGTTAAAAAGAATTTTCCGCAGGTGGAGGTGATCGGCGGCAACATCGCCACGGCAAGCGCGGCGAAGGCGCTGGTCGATCATGGTGCCGACGGCGTCAAGGTCGGCATCGGCCCCGGTTCGATCTGCACCACGCGCATCGTTGCTGGGGTCGGCGTGCCGCAGATCACGGCCGTGGAAATGGTCGCCAACGCACTGGCTGCCGGCGGCATACCGCTGATCGCCGACGGCGGCATCCGGTACTCGGGCGACATCTCCAAGGCCATCGCGGCCGGCGCCAGTTCCGTGATGCTGGGCGGCCTGTTCGCCGGCACCGAGGAAGCGCCCGGCGAGACGGTGCTCTACCAGGGCCGTTCCTACAAGGCCTATCGCGGCATGGGCAGCCTGGGGGCGATGAAGGACGGTGCGGCGGATCGCTACTTCCAGGATTCCGATGCCAATGTCGAAAAACTGGTGCCGGAAGGTATCGAAGGTCGCGTGCCTTACAAGGGTCCGGTCATTGCCGTGATCCACCAGTTGATGGGTGGTTTGCGCTCCTCGATGGGCTATGTCGGCTGCGCCACCATCGACGAGATGCGGGCGAAGGCCGAGTTCGTCGAAATAACTTCGGCCGGCATCCGCGAATCGCATGTGCACGATGTCCAGATCACCAAGGAAGCGCCGAACTACCACATCGACTGATTTTGTTTCCGACGGCAAAGGCGGCTGCGGCCGCCTTTGTCATTTCATAGGCGCCTGCCATGACTCATCAAAAAATCCTCATTCTCGACTTCGGTTCGCAAGTCGCACAACTCATTGCCCGCCGGGTGCGCGAGCAGCAGGTGTATTGCGAACTGCATCCCTTCGACGTCAGCGAAGAATTCATCCGCGAGTTCAATCCGCAAGGCGTCATCCTCTCCGGCGGCCCGAATTCGGTATATGAAGCCGAGGAGTGGAAAGCGCCCGATATCGTTTTCAAGCTGGGCGTGCCGGTGCTGGGCGTCTGCTACGGCATGCAGACCATGGCGGCGCAACTCGGCGGCAAGGTCGAAAGCAGCCACAAGCGCGAATTCGGTTATGCCGAGATGCGCGCGCGCGGGCATTCGAAGCTGTTCAACGGCATCCAGGATCGGACCAATGCGGAAGGCCACGGCCTGCTCGAAGTCTGGATGAGCCACGGCGACAAGGTGACGGAACTGCCTCCCGGCTTCAAGATCATCGGCAGCAACGAATCCACGCCGATCGCGGCGATGGCCGACGAAGCGCGCGGCTTTTACGCCGTGCAGTTCCATCCAGAAGTCACGCATACGCTGAAGGGGCGCGAGATCTACGCCCGATTCGTGCGCGACATCTGCGGCTGCCGCGGCGACTGGAACATGCCCAACTATGTCGAGGAGGCGATCGCCAAAGTGCGCGAGCAGGTCGGCAAGGAGGAGGTGATCCTCGGTCTGTCCGGCGGCGTCGATTCCTCGGTGGTGGCGGCCCTGCTGCATCGCGCGATCGGCGACCAGCTGACCTGCGTCTTCGTCGACAACGGCCTGTTGCGCCTGAACGAGGGTGCGCAGGTGATGGATACCTTTGCCAGGAACCTCGGCGTCAAGGTGATTCACGTCGATGCCGTCGGCCAATTCATGGGACACCTGAAAGGCGTCGCCGATCCGGAGCAGAAGCGCAAGATCATCGGCCGCGAATTCGTCGAGGTGTTCCAGGCCGAGGCGCGGAAACTGCCCAACGCCCGCTGGCTGGCGCAGGGCACGATCTACCCCGACGTGATTGAATCCGCTGGCGGCAAGACCAAGAAGGCCCATGCGATCAAGAGCCACCACAACGTCGGCGGCCTGCCCGAGACGTTGAACCTCAAGCTGCTGGAACCCCTACGCGAACTGTTCAAGGACGAAGTGCGCGAATTTGGCGTGGCGCTCGGCCTGCCGCACGAAATGGTCTATCGCCATCCCTTCCCCGGTCCCGGCCTCGGCGTACGCATACTCGGCGAAGTAAAGCAGGTATTTGCCGACCTGCTGCGCCGCGCCGATGCGATATTCATCGACGAACTGCGCGCCGCCGACTGGTACGACAAGACCAGCCAGGCCTTCGCCGTGTTCCTGCCGGTGAAGAGCGTCGGCGTCATGGGCGACGGCCGCACTTACGAGTACGTGGTGGCGCTGCGCGCCGTGCAAACCTCCGACTTCATGACGGCCAAGTGGGCCGAACTGCCCCATGAACTGCTGGGCCGCGTCTCCAACCGCATCATCAATGAAGTTCGCGGCATCAACCGCGTGGTCTACGACATCTCGGGCAAGCCGCCGGCGACCATCGAGTGGGAATAGAGGTCTGAGTCAGGTGTCCGGCAGCAACTCCCTGATTTCGGTCGCGCTGAGGCCCGCCTGGCGCAGGATCTCGGCACCGTGTTGGCCGCGCTGCGGTACAGCGCCGGGTTCGCCGGCCGGAGTGGCCGAGAAGCGCGGCGCTGGCGCGGCCTGCAGCACGCCATCGCGCTTGGCATAGACGCCGCGCGCGGCCATGTGCGGATGCGCCATCGCCTCCACTGGCGTCAGCACCGGTGCGAAGCAGGCGTCGCTGCCTTCGAGCAGATCGACCCAGTACTGGCGCGGTCGGGTGGCGAACAGCTGGACCAAGCGTTCGCGCAGACGGGCGTAGCAGCGCGGATCGTAAGGATGGCTGAACTCGGGATCATCGACAACGCCCAACTTGCTGAAGAGCAGGGCGTTGAACTGTGGTTCCAGTGCCTGAATGCTGACGAAATGGCCATCGGCGCAGGCATAGGTGCCGCACCAGTGCGGGCCGTCGAGGATGCCGCGGCCGCGTTCGATCGGCATCTGACCTGCGGCATGCAGCGACAGCAGCAGGTTCATCAGGCTGGCACTGCCGTCCACTACGGCGGCGTCGATCACCTGTCCGGGACCGCCGCGCTGCACATTGAGAATGCCGGCGAGCAGACCCATCGCCAGGTAGAGGGCGCCACCACCGAGATCGCCCACCAGCGTCGGCGGCGCCAGCGGCGGCGTCCCCGCTTCGCCGGAGTACCACAGGGCGCCGGACAACGCGATGTAGTTCAGGTCGTGGCCGGCGGTGTGCGCCAGCGGCCCGCTTTGGCCCCAGCCCGTCATGCGCCCGTAGACCAGTTTCGGATTGCGCGCCAGACAGTTATCCGGCCCCAGGCCGAGCCGTTCCATGACGCCGGGCCGCATGCCTTCAATCAGCGCATCGGCGCGCTCGACCAGTTTCAGCACGGCATCGATCGCCCGCGCGTCCTTCAGATCCAGCGCCAGCGACCGCTTGCCGCGATTGAGAATGGCATTCTTGCCCATCTCGAGCGGATCACCGGCCCTGCCGCTGGTCCGTTCGACCAATATGACTTCGGCGCCCATGTCAGCCAGTAACATGCCGCAGAAGGGCCCCGGCCCGATGCCGGCGATTTCGACGATGCGAATTCCGTCGAGAACTCCCATTTTCCTTACTCCTTTTCCTGCGCCGCAAGAATCAGGACGCGACGAGCATGACATTTTTCAGTTGCGTTGCCGATTTCGGCTAATTGCGCTGCCAGGGTCCGCCTAGAATTCGGCCGGGTTGCCAGTGATCGGCCGCCCGCCCGGGATTTCGGGATCGCGTCGCGATCACTCAATTGACGGACCGACCACCATGCGGAACTTATCAGGAATGAAGGTGCTTATGGCAGCGACGCTGCTGGCCGCGCCGCTGAGTTCGCTCATGGCTGCCGGCCAGTCGGCGGCCACAATGTATGCCCTCAATTGCCTGGGCTGCCATTTCCCGCCCGACGAGATGACCCGCGAAGCCCCGGCCATGATCGGCCAGTTTGCCCAGACCGAAGGTGGCCGCATCTTTTTCATCCGGATCCCGACCGGCGGCGAGCCCATCGACAGGGAACAGGACGCGCGCCTGCTGCGCGAGATACTCAACTGGAAAAAGAGTTGTTCGGTGATTCTGCAGAATGCCCCGCTGCTCAAATATACGGGCGCTCGATGACTTGCTGGCGGCGGACACTTTGCGTGCTGCTGAGCGGATTCACTTTCGCCTTTATGGTATCGACGGCCGCCGCGCAATCCGCGAGCCTGCAAGCCCTGCCGCCGCCGGCGACGGTCAAGCCGGCGCTGGCCAAGCTGGGCTGGCATTTGTTTTTCGAGCCGCGCCTGTCGGGCGACGGCAGCCGCAGTTGTGCGAGCTGTCACCTGCCGTCACGGGGCTTTGCCGACGGCGAACCGCTGTCACGCGGCTACAACGGCACGGAGTATTTTCGCAATGCGCCCGGCCTGATGTCGGTGCGGCTCAAAAGTCGGCTCATGTGGGACGGCCGGCTCGACGGCGCGGACCTGCCGCCGGCAGTTCGCGACATGGTGACCGACGCCCACTTCATGAATGCCGACGGGCGCCTGATCCAGGAGCGCATCCGCCAGATTCCCGAACTGCTCGCCCTGTGGCGCGAGGCTTTCGGGGCGCAGAGCCAGCCCTACGGCCCGCAACTCTTCGCCGCCATTGCCGAATTCCTCAAGACGCTGGATGGCGGCGACACGCTGGTGGACCGCGTCCTGCGCGGCGACAAGGTGGCACTGCCGGCTGCGGTGCGCGAGGGGATGGCCTTGTTCAGCGGCAAGGGCCAGTGCATACGCTGTCACAACGGAGTGCTGGGCACGGACGGCAAGGCCTATCGCCTCGGCGTGTCCGAGAACCCGGCGATCGCCCAGGAACCGCTGCGCATGATTACCCTGCTGCGCCATCACGCCACGATGGGTGTGCCGAACTACATGGCCGAACGCAAGGACCTCGGCAGCTATGCCGTGAGCAAGCAGCCGGACGATCGCGGGCGCTTCGTCACGCCCGCCTTGCGCGGACTGCCCCACACGGGACCCTACATGCACAACGGGATGTTCGCCACGCTGGATGAAGTGGTGGCGTTTCACGATCAGGGCGGTGGTCCCGGCAGCGAGTTGCAGCCGCTGGGTCTGAGCGCGCGCGAACGCAAAGCGCTGGTCGCCTTCCTGCGTGCCTGGTCGGCGCCCATGCCGCCTATGGCCGAGCCGCCGGCCTACGACTACTGGCTGGCGGGAGCCGCGCGATGAGACGGGGTTTGGGAACAATATCGGCAACCGGATGGGTGGCGCTGATCCTGGCGGCCGCGGCTTCGCTCGCGGCTGCGGCCGAGCCGGTGCCGGGGGGTCTCGGCCCCTTGCCGGCAGTCAGAATTCCCGCCGACAACCCGATGAGCGCGGCAAAGGTGGAACTGGGGCGCCTGTTGTTCTGGGACACACGCCTCTCGGGCAATGCCTCGACTTCCTGCGCCTCGTGCCATGCGCCGCAAACCGGGTGGGGCGAACCGGAAGCCCTGTCGCGTGGTTATCCCGGCACGCGTCATTGGCGCAATGCGCAGACCATTCTCAACGCGGCCTACTATTCGCGCCTGTTCTGGGACGGCGCCGCCGACAGCCTGGAACAACAGGCGCAGTCGGCCGCAGAAGGGGCGATCGCCGGCAACGGCGAGGGGGCCATGATGGAAATGCGCTTGCGCCTGGTACCCGAGTATGTCACCCGTTTCCGCGAGGTCTTCGGCACCGAATGGCCGCGCATCCAGCATGCCTGGCAGGCCATCGCCGCCTTCCAGCGAACGTTGGTTTCGGATGCGAAAAAAGTCCCGTTCGATCGCTGGCTGGCGGGTGATGCCACCGCGCTGAGCGCCTCAGCGCAGCGCGGTTATGCCCTGTTCGTCGGCAAGGCCGGTTGCGTGCAATGCCACGGTGGCCCGCTGCTTTCCGACCAGGCCTTTCACGCCTTGGGCGTGCCGCGCCATCGACAATCGGACAGCAATCCGCTGGTGCAGATCACGGCGCGCTGGCAGAACCTGCAGCGCGGCGTTTCCGAAGCGCAATACAAGGGCAGCGACGACGACTTCGGGCTGGCCTACCTGACCCGCAATCCGGCGGATGCGGGCCGTTTCCGCACGCCGTCGCTGCGCGAGTTGCGTTATACGGCGCCCTACATGCATAACGGCGTATTCGCCACCTTGGGCGAAGTCGTCGAGTTTTTCGATCAGGGCGGCGGTGAGGGCCCGAACAAGCCGCCGCAGTTGCGACCGCTGGGACTCAGCGCGACAGAAAAGCAGGATCTCGTCGCATTTCTCGAATCGCTCAGCATGGACCAGCCGCTGCTGCTGGCGCCGCCTCGGGTGCCCGAGGCAAAACCGCTGGCAGACGGAGGAATGAATGCACGCCCACGATGAACCGGCCTGCCAGTCGCGCCGGGATTTTCTGCTGAACGGCGGCAAGCTGGTGATGCTCGCCGCGGCTTCGGCAGTCACGGAAGCCGTGTGGGCGCAACGCGCCGGACATGCGCCGCTGGCAATAGCCCGACTGTCCGCGCTCAAAGCCGGCGAACCCTACTATTTTGAATATCCGCAGGCGGGCGATCTCAACATGCTGGTCAAGCTCGGTGTCCCTGCTGGCGGCGGCATTGGTCCGCAGGCGGACGTGGTGGCCTTCAGCACGCGCTGCACCCATCTCGGCGGCAAGCTGCAGGATACGCTGCAGGCAGGGTTGCAGGTACTTGGCCCCTGTCCGCGCCATCTAACCACCTTCGACCTGAGCCGCCATGGCGTAGTGATTACCGGGCATGCCACGGCCAGCCTGCCGCAAGTGGTGCTGGAACTGGACGGCGACCAGATCCGCGCCATCGGCATGCAGGGACTGGTGTATCCCGACAGGAGCCGGCATGCCTGAAATTCAGCCCGTACCCTTGCCGCCGCTCGGCGCCGAAGAAATATCGACCGCCTGCGACTACTGTGTCGTGGGCTGCAGCTATCGTGTCTGGCGCTGGAAAGTTGGCGCTGGCGGAACGGCCAATACGGCCGTGCCGTGGGCCAATCCGTCCCAGCACAACATCGTGCAATGGCAGGGGCAGCCCCACCATGTGCTGGTGCTGCCGGATCCGCACGCCAGGGCCGTCAATCCAAAGGGCAACCATTCGATGCGCGGCGGCACCCTGGCGCAGAAGTGCTACAACCCGACAAACAAGACGCGCGAGCGGCTGACCACGCCGCTGCTGCGGGTCAAGGGCGAGCTGCAGCCGGTTTCCTGGGACACGGCGCTGGACATCATGGCGGCGGTGTCAACGCATGTGCTGAAACGCCACGGCGAACACGCCTGGGGCGTCAAGGCCTACTCCTACCAGTATTTCGAAAACACCTACGCCATCACCAAACTGGCGCTCGATGCCATCGGCACGCCGGCCTTCGCCCCGCACGACAAATGCGCCAACAGCAACGATGCGGCGGGACTGGACGATGCCGGTCTCGAAGCCTTTGCGCCGGCCTATGAGGACTGGGGTGCGTGCGACGTGCTTTTCCTGTCGGGCACCGATCCCTTCGAAACCAAGAGCACGCTATTTACCAGCTGGATCATGCGTGGCGAAGTGCCGGGCAAGACGCTGATCTTTGCCACGCCGCACCGGAGCATGGGCGTGGCCTGGGCCGAGAAGCGCGGCGGCCTGTGGCTGCCGGTGATCCCGGGTACGGATACCCTGTTGCACAACGCGATTGCCCGCGTGATTGTCGAGCGCGGCTGGCAGGATCAGGCCTTCATCGAGCGCTGGGTGGCGAAGCGCTGGGAGGTCGACCAGGGTTATGGCCGCGGCACTCGCAATACGCCTTCGCAATGGCGCACCACCTGGGGCACCTGGCAAAGCGACTGGGATGATTTTCGCCAGTTCCTGCTGTCGCGGGACGAACACAGGCTGGAGCATGCGGCACGTATCACCGGAGTGCCCGCCGCGCTGATCGAACGGGCCGCCGTACTCCTGGCCAGACCCCGCGCCGACGGCACGCGACCGAAGGCATCCTTCATGCTGGAGAAGGGCAACTACTGGTCCAACAACTACATGAACAGCGCCTCCTTCGCCGCGCTGGGACTGATCTGCGGCGCGGGCAATCGCAAGGGGCAGGTGATCGGGCGCGGTGGCGGCCACCAGCGCGGCATGATTTCGTCGCCCGGCAATCCCGACTGGCTGTCGCCCGAGAAACATCCGGGCCGACGCAAGAAGCCGCTGAATCTGGATCGCTGGCTGATGGACGGCCAACTGCGCTTCGCCTGGGTTTTCGGCACGACATGGATAGGCGCGATGGCCGCCTCGGACGAACTGGAGCGCCACATCGACCGCCTGACCCGCGGCAGCCCGCAGCAGCCGCAACAGGCAACTGTCGCTGCAGCGGTGACGGCACTGATCGCCCGCGCCGATGCCGGCGGCATGGTGCTGGTCGATTCCGACATCTATCCCGTGGAGCCGCTGGGCACGCGCTACGCCGATATCATTTTGCCGGCCGCCACCTGGGGCGAGGCCGACTTCACGCGCTGCAACGGCGAGCGCCGTCTGCGCCTCTACAACCGGTTTTGCGATGCGCCAGGCCAGGCGCAGCCGGACTGGTGGGCGGTGCAAGGGTTTGTCCGGCGGATGGGATTTGGCGACAAGTTCGCCTGGAAGAACAGCAGCGATGTCTTCGAGGAAGCCGCACGCCACAGCCGGGGAACGCCTTACGATTATTTCGAACTGGTGGAACAGGCGCGACGGGAGAGGGTGACGGGACACGAGTATCTGCGCCGCCTGGGTGGCGACGGCATCCAGACGCCGGTCTGGCGGCAGGGAAATTCGATTGCCGGCACCGTCCGCCTGCACGATCCGCTGACCCGGCAGGGCGAACCCGGCGCCTTCCGCAACAAGCTGCTGAGTGCCTTCAATACCCACAGCGGCAAGGCGATGCTGCTCAAGACGCCATGGAACTTTCCCGGCTGGAGCGAGTTTTACGCCGCCGTGCAACCGCGCAGCGAGAAACAGGAACTATGGATCACCAACGGCCGCATCAACGAAGTCTGGCAAAGCGGCTTCGATGACATCCGCAAACCCTATACCGCGACGCGCGGACTGCCGCAGATGCTGTTCATGAATCCCGAGGATGCGCGAATGCGCGGCATCGAAACCGGCGACCGGGTGCGGGTGAGCAACGACATGGTGTATGTGCAGACCGGCATGCCGTTCGGCGTGACTGAAAGCGAGATGAATTTCAACAGCCTTTTGGCCGCCGGGCATATCCGGATCACGCAGGGAAGTTTCGAGGCGGTGGCGGTGCTCGATCCCGGTATGCGCCCGGGTGTCGCCAAGGCCGGTTTCAACGGACGCGGCAGCCATGCCAACGCGGTCTGCCATGCCGTTCCCGACCCGATGACCAATAACTATCGCTACAAACTGGGACGGGGGCGCATAGAGCGCTTGGCCGCTGCCGCGGAAAAATTCGACCTCAAGGGGTCGAGCCTGAAGCCGCGCGGTCTAGCCTGACCGGGTCGCGACGCGCCGGATGCACGCCGGCACTCAAGTTCTGCGCAATGTGTCAGATGGCAGTTCGCCGAACATGGCGCGGTAATCGTTGGCGAAATGCGATAAATGCCAGAAGCCCCAGCGCGCGGCAACGTCCTGTACCTGCGTGTTTGCCGGATTGGCGCGGCGCAGTTCGCGGCGCACGCTGTTCAGCCTGATCGCTCGCAGATACTGCACCGGGTTGGTTTTGAGGACTTCCTGGAAACAATACTGGATAGTGCGTCGACTGGTATTCAGCGCTTCACAAAGGTCCGCGATGGTCACCGTGTCGTGAAGATTGGTCAGGACGTAGCTTCTGGCATTTTCCACGATGGCCTTGCGGGCCTGATAGGTCGCCAGCGGAGCCGGCATGTCGTTGGCAGTCTGGATCGAGTCGCAGAGGTGACCCATCAGGGCCGAATGGACGGTTCTCTGGACCGTCGGATGGGACAGCATCGCCGGGTTCTCGTCGAGCACTTCGAACAGCGAATCCAGGAATACGCGCAACTCGGCCAGACCGGACGGACACCGCATCATTGCCGGATCGTCTGACATCAAACGCTTCGACCCGGCACCGGCCAACGATGCAACCACCTGCTGATAGTCTTCTTCGCGGATGGCGATGCCGACGACGTCGAATTCCTTAGGGCTTTGCAGGGAGAACTCGCTGCCCGGGCCAAAAGAAAACATGCTGTCCGCGTGCAAAGGGCGATCACAGAACGACCCGCTGCCATTCATCGTCATCGGCACTCCGAACAGTCGCGCACCGGCCCATGCCTGTCCCCGCTCGACGACCGCTTGCGTGGTGACCTCGCGAAATATCTGCATGTCCCCGATCCATACCTCGGACAGGGTTCCCCGAAAACTGCCGGAACTGATTTGGTCATAGTTCTGGTCCCATTTGCCGAGATTGGCGGCATGCTCATCGACGTCGAGGGCAGTCAATTTCCGATAGGAATGCTGCGTGTCAAAGTCCTCGACCGAGTGAATCGGAGTCTTGGGCAGCGGCAGTCGGCTCAGGGTTTCGGAATACGGCATCTGGTGAAGGTAAAGGATGGAAGCACTGCTAGTTTAACCGTAATGGAAGTCGGCATTCCGGCGGCCAAGGTATGCGGCAGTGCAACAAAAGAGACATTCTTGAATGGATCGGCCGGTTTTGCCGATTTTGGCTACCGGTAACGCAGTAGGTCACTTAGACTTCAAACTCTTCAGGATGTCTTCGCGCCCGGTTCCACATGCGCGCCGAACTTCATTCACGATAGGCTTTGTTCGAGAAAGGGCCGAAATGCTTGCTGGCAATATCAGGAAATTATGCGCGGGCGCGATCATCGTCGCGGCTTCACATGCGCATGCCGAGGTTCCGATTGACAAGATTACGGTTGCCAACCTGCCGCCGGCGACTCCTTACCGGCTTTATCTTTCCGACATGGCGATTTCCCATTTTGTTGACAGCAAACTGATGATCATCGACGGCGAGACTTTGGGTGTTCTCGGCCACGTGGCGCTTGGCATGCCCGGGCACGCCACATTGACTCCGGATCGGTCGGAATTGCTGGTGTCGACGGCCTATATGACCAAGCTCAATCGCGGCGAGCGCATCGGGCAGATGGATGTATATGACGCAACCACGCTCAAGCTGAAGGCTGAAATCAGCGTGCCACCCAAGCATGCCCAATCGATGCCCTACCGGGGAAGCATTCGTACCTCGGCCGACGGTCGCTTCGTCATGATGCAGAACGCGACGCCGGCTTCATCGGTGACCGTGGTCGATCGCATTGCCGGCAAGTTTGTGGCCGAGGTCGCCACACCGGGATGCTGGATGATCTATGTCCCTCAATCGGTATCCGACCGCTTCTCGACCCTGTGCGGCGACGGCACCATGCTCACGGTCAAGCTCGATGCCGAAGGCAAGCCGCTGGAGCGGAAGAAGAGCGCCAAGTTTTTCGATGCAGATGATGATGCCCTGTTCACTTCGGGCGCACAACTGGACGACAGCTACACCTTCGTTTCATTCAAGGGCAATGTGCAGACCGTCAATGTCGCCGGCGACTCCGCGGTTGCCGACGCACCCTGGCCATTGGTGACGGCGGCGGAAGCCAAGGCTGGGTGGCGGCCAGGCGGTTATCAGCCACTCGCACTGCACGACAAGAGCGGGCGCATCTACGTCGGCATGCACCCCAAGGGCAAGGAGGGCAGCCACAAGAGTCCCGCCAAGGAGATATGGGCCTTCGATCTGGCGAGCAAGAAGCGCGTTGCACGCGCTCCCGGTCATCATGCCACGGTGATCGCGGCAAGCCGCGGTGATGCGCCGAGGGTGTTTGCCTACTCGACCGACAAATCGACCCTGGCTGTATTTGATGGTGGCGGAAAACTCAAGCACCTGAAAACAGCAGGTCCCTTCGCGGAATTTGCCACCCAGATGGACGTCCAGTAATGGGAAGCCTGCCCTTGCTCGATCCGGTCGCCGCCAGCGCCATGTGTGCCTTTCTGGCGGTGATATTCCTGACCGGCGCCTGGCAAAAGTTACGCGATCTTTCCCTGTTCCAGGCCAACATCGACAACTATCGGTTGCTGCCGGATGGCCTGGCCTGGCCGGTCGCCATCGTGCTGCCCATGTGGGAACTTGCGGCCGGCGTCCTGGTTCTCTTCGACTCGACGCGGACGGCCGGCGCGGCGCTGGCGATCGGACTGCTGTTGGTCGTGACGGCGGCGGTCGTCACCAACCTGATGCGCGGGCGGACCGAAATCGACTGCGGCTGCGGCAGTCTCGGCGGACACGTCGGCGACCAGACGCTGAACTGGGGGCTAACGGTGCGCAACGCCTTGCTGGCACTTGCCGCCTTGCTCGCCTTGCGCGAGGATGCGGCTCGTGCCCTGGTCTGGATCGACTACCTGAGCGTTGCCGGCGGAACCCTGGGCCTGCTCGGGCTTTACGTCACGGCAAATCAGCTGATGGCCAATCATCCGCGTCTGCATACCTTGAGGAATCACTAGCAATGACTGAAGCCCTGGTTGTCTCCAATATCATTCTCTGGATCGTGGTGCTGGCCTTGCTGCTGGCCGTGCTGGCATTGGCACGTCAGGTCGGCATTCTCTACGAGCGGGTAGCGCCGATGGGCGCGCTGATGCTCGATCACGGTCCCAAGGTCGGCGACATGGCGCCGGCGTTCAAGATCGACGCGCTGGATGGGCGCAACGTGGCGGTGGGCTTCTCCGGCAGCAAGAAGAGCCAGTTGCTGTTCTTCCTGTCGCCGACCTGCCCAGTCTGCAAGAAGCTGCTGCCGGTCCTGAAATCCATCAGGAGTGTGGAGGCCAAATGGCTGGATGTGGTTCTTGCCAGCGACGGCGACCGTCCGGAGCATGCAGAGTTCTATCGCAAGGCGGCCTTGACCGAATTTCCCTATATTCTGTCGACCGATCTCGGCATGGCCTTTCAGGTAGGGAAACTCCCTTATGCCATATTGATCGGCGATGACGGCAGGATTCGCGCCAAGGGCCTGGTCAATTCCAGGGAACAGCTCGAAAGCCTATTCGCCGCCAAGGAACTGGGCGTCGCTTCGGTGCAGGAATACATTGATCAGCAAGCCTGATTCGTCGGTATCGCAAGGAGACGGAAATGCAATGGTTTGACAACTTTTTCGAGGCCCGCAGCCGCCGTGCGGCACAGTCGATTTCGCGGCGCAGCGCGGTTGCGCGGCTCGGCAAGCTGCTGGTGGGAACGGCCATCCTGCTGCCGGTGCTGCCCTTCGACCGGATCGGCAAGGCGATTGCGGCAGACAAGGCCAAGGACAAGCGGAATGACGACACGGCCTGCGAATACTGGCGTTATTGCGCGCTCGACGGCTTTCTGTGCACCTGCTGCGGCGGCTCGATTTCCGCCTGCCCGCCGGGTACCGAAGTCTCGAAGGTCACCTGGGTCGGCACCTGCCACAATCCCAACGACGGCAAGGACTATCTGATCAGCTACAACGACTGCTGCGGCGGCGTTACCTGCAATCGCTGCGGCTGCAACTCCAACGAAGGTGAGCGCCCCGGCTACCGCATGGGCGTGCATAACGACATCAACTGGTGCATGGCCAACAGCTCGAACGCGTATCACTGCACCGTGGCCGCGGTCGTCGGCACCGCAGAGAAAAGCCAGGGCTGAGATGCATGGACGCAGGCTCATTGCGGCGGGCAGCTTCGCTTTGCTGACGCTTGCCGCCAGCGGATCGTTGCGGGCTGCCGATGGGGCAGCTCTCTATGCGGCCAATTGCGTGGCCTGTCATCAACCGGACGGCAACGGCAGCGAGGGCTTGGCGCCGCCTCTGGCCGGTGTGCTTGGCAAGCGGGCGCAGTCGGCTAACGGACGCGAGTATCTGGCCCAGGTGCTGGTTTCCGGCATGGTCGGCAACATCACCTCGCGCGGCGTCAAGTACAACGGCAACATGCCGGCGGCGACCCTGTCCGATGAAGAACTATCTGCAGTGATGGGCTATGTGCTCACGACCTTCAATAACTTATCGCAGCCTATGCCTGCGGAGCTTTTCAGCGCGGCCCGGGGCAAGGCGCTGACGCCCTCCGCGGTGCGCCAGCAGCGCGAACGCGTGCTTGCGGAAGTCGGGGGGGAGTAGGGCGTGGCAAGAGGCTTCTACCCCTCACTCATTGCGATCGGCCTGACGGCATTGCTTGCCTCGCCGGTTGTGGCGGGCGAGCGGCAGCGCATCAACTATCTGCTGCATTGCTCCGGCTGCCATCAACCCGATGGCAGCGGCAGCCCCGCCAGCGGCATCCCCGATATGCGCGGCAGCATCGGCTATTTCCTGCGCGTGCCGGAAGGGCGCGCTTTTCTGGTCCAGGTACCGGGCACCTCACAATCCTCGCTGAACGATGCCGACACGGCCGAGTTGCTGAACTGGATGGTGCGGGCGATGGCCAAGAACGAAGTTCCGGCGGATTTTTCGCCATACACGCGCGACGAGGTGACCCGCCTGCGCGGGCATCCGCTCGATGACGTGACCGCAGTACGGACGTCCGTTGTCGGACGTTTGCAGCAAATGGGCTATAGAATTGAATGATTTACCAATAACGAGGGGGAGTGAGATGAAGTCGAACCGCAAGATGTTGCAGTCAACCGTGTCGGCCGCAGTACTGGTCTTCTTTGCCGGTGGCGCCCAAGCGGCAGTGTCCGAAGCCGAAGCAGCGAAGCTCGGCAAGGACCTGACGCCGGTCGGCGCCGAGCGCGCCGCCAACAAGGACAGCAGCATTCCGGAGTTCAAGGGCGGCACGCCCAAGGGCAAGCTCAAGCTCGGCGACCCGCGGGTCAACCCCTACGCCGCTGAAAAGCCCCTGTTCTCGATCGACGCGTCGAACGTCGACAAATACAAGGACAAGCTGACCGCCGGCCAGATCGAACTGATCAAGACACGCAAGGGCTACCGCATGGATGTCTATCCGACCCACCGCTCCTGCGGTTATCCGGACATCATCAACGAGCGAACGAAAAAGAACGCGACGCTGGCAAAGCTCACCACCGACGGCAAGGACAACCTCGCGACAGCGCTCGGTGGCGCCTTCCCCTTCCCGATTCCGAAGAACGGCGCCGAGGCGGTCTGGAACCACAAGCTGCGCTGGCAGGGTGAGGGCCGTTTCGAGTACTACCAGACCAATTTCATAAACCCGGACGGAAGCTTCTACGGTCTTGCCCAGGATCAGGTTACCCTGATGCCGTTTGCCTCGACCAAGGCCAATTCGCCGCAGGACGTCGGCGACGTGCAGATGAAGATCCTCAATACCGCCACCGCACCCGCTTCACGCACCGGCGAGGTGATACTTGCGCACTACTTCATGACCAAGGGCAACGACGCCTGGATGTACTTCCCCGGCCAGCGCCGCGTCCGCCGCCTGCCGGCGTTCGACTATGACAATCCGATTCCAGGCTACGAAAATCTGGAGACCGCCGACCAGTACCCGATGTTCGCCGGCCAGCTGGACCGCTATGACTGGAAACTGGTCGGCAAGCAGGAACTCTATGTGCCGTACAACAACTTCAAGTTCGTCGCCAAGCGCCCGGTCAAGGATGTCTATGGCGGCCTGTACCCGAATCGCGACCTGATGCGCTACGAACTGCACCGCGTCTGGAAGGTCGAGGCGACAGTCAAGGCCGGCATGCGCCACATGTTCGCCAAGCGCGAGTTCTACCTCGACGAGGATACCTGGATGCTGCTCAACGCCGACCAGTACGATGCCCAGGGCAAACTCTGGCGCGTGATGGAAGCCTCGATCTATCCGGCGGTCGAACTTGGCGCCTGCGTCAGTCAGGAATTCATGTCCTGGGATCTGAACGTCAATCGCTACATGGCCGAGAACTCGACTCAGGAAGCCAAGCCAACCGACTGGCTGGCCGGTGACGAGGGACGCATCGATCCCAAGCGTTTCAATTCCGACGAACTGCGCCGCGCCGGCGAGCGCTGATCCGCGCTCACCTATAAGAGGAGGATGACAGCATGAAAAATACATACCTGCAGATCACGCCGCTGGCGCTGGCCATCGCGGCACTGGGCGCCGCGTTTGCCAACCCGGCAGCGGCCTTCAAGTTCGAGACGGCAAACGGGCTAACCGGCAGTTTTGACTCGACGATTTCCGTCGGCATGCAGATGCGCATGCAGGGGCGGGACACGTCGATCATCGGCAACGATAATGGCGGCAATGTACCGACGGTCGGCAATCTGGGCGAGAGGGTGAATGGCCCCGGCTTTGGATTTACCTCCAACCCGGATTTCAATTATCTCAACACCGACGACGGCGACCTGAATTACAAGAAGCACGACGTAGTCTCAGCCGTCGTCAAGGGAACCCACGAGCTGTTTCTGACGCAGAAAGGCAACTGGTCCGCACTCGCGCGCGTGACCTGGTCGTCCGACCAGAAGGCCGATGACACCCAGCGCACTCCGCTACGCCACGATGCCGAGGATGCGGTCAAGCAGAACGTGGCCCTGCTCGACCTCTGGGTCGCCAAAGAGTTCTCGATCGGCGAGCAGAATGCCAAACTCAAACTCGGCAATCAGGTCATCAGCTGGGGCGAGGACATTTTCATCATCGGCGGCGTCAACTCGATCAACGCGCTCGATCTGCGCAAGTTCCACATTCCAGGCGTCCAGCTGAAGGAGGTCTTCATCCCGGCGCCGATGCTCTCATTCAGTTCCGGTCTCGGCAACGGCTTTTCGACCGAGGCCTATTACCAGTTCAAATGGAACAGTTTCAATTTCGATCCGTCGGGCACCTACTGGTCATCTGCCGACTTCATCGGCAAGGGCGGCAAGCGCGGCGCATTCATTCCCTCATCCCTGCTTGGATTGCCCCCGGGTACGGTTGGCGACTGGAATCCGAAGCTGGCCGGCCGGGACATGACTACCCTAAGCGTTTTCCCCGGAATCGTCCCGATCAAGAACACCGAGCCTAAAGACAGCGGGCAGTACGGCATCAACCTGCGCTTCAAACCGGCGGAGGGCGATACCGAGTACGCTGCCTACTACCTGCATTATCACGACAAGATTCCCTTCGTCGGCTTCCAGCAGGACCTGAACGTGGCGGGCTCCTGTGCTGCTGGGTGCCCTCCTACCGGCGCTCCCGGCGCAAACGTCGGCGGCTACAAGGCAATTATTCAATACGGCGAGGACAAGGAGTTGTTCGGCCTGTCCTTGAATACCAAGCTGGGCGATTGGGCCGTCGGCGCGGAACTGTCTTACCGGCCGCGCGATAGCGTGGCGATCGATCCGACGGTACCCATTCCGGGCGGGAATTCAAAATACAAATACAACCTGCTGCAACAGGCGATAGATTCGCCCACCGGGGTCGCCACCGTCAAAGGCTATACCAATGAGGAAAAGTACCAGGCGCACGTCACCGGCTTCTACTTGCTGCCGCAAGCATTTACTGCTCCCCTCGGTGCGGCGGATGGTTCCTTTCTCGCCGAAGTCGCAGTTGCCCACTATCCTGGCCTCGACCTCTCGGGTGCCGTTCCCTATCTGCTCAACAACTACACGCTGCCCGACAAGACCTCGTGGGGGTATGTGCTCGAGGTCGGCCTGACCTACGCCAACATCTTCCAGTCGGGC
The DNA here is from genome assembly GCA_012026675.1 of Betaproteobacteria bacterium. Taxonomy (GTDB): domain Bacteria; phylum Pseudomonadota; class Gammaproteobacteria; order Burkholderiales; family Rhodocyclaceae; genus Sulfuritalea. Next base: position 22,414 of record VEPA01000146.1, read on the forward strand.
TGGACCATGTCGCCGCTGATCGATTTCTACCATGACGTCCATGGCACCAGTCCGACGGCCTTGCCCTTTGTCGAAGGCAGGAAGGCGCTGGCGCTAAACCTCAACTTCGACTATCACAACGAATGGAAGGGCAACATCGGCTACAGCGCCTTCTGGGGCGGCGGCAACATGAACATGATGCGTGACCGCGACGTGCTCTCGATGTCGATTTCCCGCACCTTCTGATCTTCCTTCGGTAGGCGGGGAAGCCGGCCGCAGCGCCGGTTTTCCCGCCATTTTTCCGTCCCGATTCGCCGCGCACCTGAACCCGAGGATTCCGCTCGATGCCCAGCATTGTCAGCTTCGTCAAGTCGCTCGAGAACTTCTTTTTCCGCTTTCGCGTGCCGACGCTTGCGGCGCTGCTGGTCTTCACCGTGGCGATGGGCTGGCTGGCGACCAAGCTGCACATGACGGCCGGCTTCGACAAGCAGTTGCCGCTCGGCCATGAATACATCGATACCTTCTTCAAGTACCGCACCCAGTTGTTCGGCTCGAACCGCATCACGGTGGTGATGCGCGCCAAGAAGGGCGATATCTGGACCAAGGCTTCGCTGAAGAAGCTGCACGAAGTGACCGAGGCAGTGCTGTTCCTGCCGGGCGTCGACCGCCGCTCGGTACAATCCTTGTGGACCCCCAACACGCGCGTCTATGAACTGACCGAGGAGGGCTTCAGCGCGGAGGACGTGATCGGCGGCAACATCACGGCGGATGCGCTCGATGCCGAAAGAATTTCCCGTATTCGCGATCGCGTGATTCGCGGCGGTTATACCGGCAGTCTGGTGGCGAATGACGGCACCGCGGCCATGGTGGTGGCCGATTTGCTGGAAGAAGATCCACAAACGCATCAGCAGCTCGATTACCTCGCCCTGGCGGAAAGACTGGAATCCGAGATCCGCGGCAAGATGGAAACACCGGATCATGCCATCGAGATCATAGGTTTTGCCAAACAGATCGGCGATATCGCCGCGGGCGCCAAGGGGGTGACGGAATTTTTCATGCTGGCGATACTGCTGACCGTGGCGGCTGTGTACTGGTATTGCCGTTCGGTGCTGCTGACGCTGCTGCCCATCCTGTGTTCGATGACCTCCGTGGTCTGGCAATTCGGCACTCTGACACTTCTGGGATACGGTCTCGACCCCTTGGCAATCCTGGTGCCTTTCCTTGTCTTTGCCATCGGCGTTTCGCATGGCGTGCAGCAGATCAACGCCATCACCAAGGCCGTCGCCGAAGGACAGGATTCGATGGGAGCGGCGCGCGAGAGCTTTTCCAGCCTGTTCATTCCCGGAACGCTGGCGCTGGTCACGGCTTTCGTCGGCTTCATCACGCTGGTGATCATCCCGATTCCGATGATTCGCGAACTGGGCATCACGGCCTCGATCGGCGTCGGCTTCAAGATCGTCACCAACCTGATCATGCTGCCTGTCGTCGCTTCATTTTTCCGCTTCTCGCGCAGCTATGCCCTGCACCTGGAAAAGGTGCAGGAAAAACGCGGGCTGATCATCCAGAAGCTGGGTTTCATCGCCGACATCAACCACGCACGAATGGTTTTGGCTTTGACCGCGGTGCTGTTTGGCATCGCCGTGTGGCAAAGCCATGGCCGGCACATTGGCGCATTGCAGCCAGGAGCACCCGAACTGCGCGCCGATTCACGCTACAACCAGGACGTGCAGAACATCGTCAGCCGCTTCGATCTGGGCATGGATGTGCTCACCGTGGTGTTCGAAACGCCGAACGATTCCTGCAGTAGTTTCCCGGTAATGAATTACATCGACCAATTTACGCTGCATATGGCCCAGGTGCCTGGAGTGCTGTCGGTATCCTCCCTTTCGGCGCTAACCAAGTTCGCCAATGCCGGATTGAACGAGGGCAATCCGAAGCTGGCGGCGCTGCCGCGCGACAGCAAGGCCTTGCAGGGCGCCGCGGCCTATCTGCCTGAAGCGGGAGGCCTGTTCAACCGTGCTTGCACCATGATGGCGGCCAACGTCTATTTGGCAGACCACAAGGCCGCCAACATCAAGGTGGCCATCGATGCCGTCAAGGAGTTTCGAAAGGCGTATCCGGCGGACAGTCTGGGGATGAAAGTCCTTCTGGCCTCGGGCAATGTCGGGGTGCTGGCGGCGACCAACGAAGAGGTCGAGGCACGCGAACTGCCGATGATGCTCTATGTGTACGCGGCCATTCTGATCCTGGTGCTGCTGGCCTACCGCGACTGGCGCGCCATGCTGGCCTGCTGCGTGCCGCTGACGGTGGCGACCTTCCTCGGCTACTGGTTCATGAAGACGCTCGATATCGGACTGACTGTGGCCACCCTGCCGGTGATGGTACTGGCGACCGGAATCGGCGTCGATTATGCGTTCTACATCTACAACCGGCTACTGATCCATCTCTCTCGCAACGAGTCGATGAAAGTCGCGCTGGAGGGAGCGTTGCGTGAAGTCGGGATTGCCACCATCTTCACCGCCATCACGCTGTCGGTCGGTGTCGCGACCTGGTCGTTTTCCGACCTCAAGTTCCAGGCGGACATGGGCATCCTGCTCACCTTCATGTTCATGGTCAACATGGTGATGGCAATTACCGTGCTGCCGGCGTTTGCGGTCAAGCTCGATTCCCTGTTTCCGCGCAAGGGACCGGTCAAGGCGCCGGCCTTCGGCCATTGATGAGGAAACGGTCATGACCATACGACGGATTCGTTTTATTGCCTGCGTGCTCCTGAGTCTGCCACTGTTCGGCAGCGTAAAAGTCGGCGCCGGCGAGACCGCAAAGGCGATCGGGGCGTTCAGCCAGGCGCCTGTCATCGCGCATCCCGAAAAGGCCCCCATTATTGCGGCGACGCTGGCCGGCCAGCGCATCGTGGCCGTCGGCGACTATGGCGTCGTGGTGCTTTCCGATGACGGCAAGAATTTTCGTCAGGCCAAGAATGTGCCGACGCGCACCGTGCTGACCAGCGTGTATTTTCTCAATGACAAGCAGGGCTGGGCGGCGGGACATGACGGCACGATATTGACGACCTCGGACGGCGGCGAAAACTGGCAAATCCAGCGCGCGGAACCGGGCAAGGATCGCGTGCTGATGTCGATATGGTTTGAAAATGCACAGCACGGACTGGCGGTGGGGCAGTTCGGTCTGGCGATGGAAACCTATGATGGTGGCAAGACCTGGCAGGAACGGAAGCTGGTCGAGGGCGCGGCCGGGGACCGTCACCTGTTTCAGATCTTCGCCGGGCGCGACGGACTGGCGTTCATCGCGGCCGAAGCGGGAGGGCTGCTGCGGACCACTGATGGTGGGCGCAACTGGAAGGCTATCCAGACCGACAACAAGGGCTCGTTCTGGACCGGCCTGGTGCAAAAGGACGGCCAGGTGATTGTTGCCGGCATGCGCGGGCATGTGTATCGCAGCGCCGACAACGGCCTCACCTGGACCGAGATTCCCAGCGGAACCCAGCAATCCATTACCGGCATCCTGAGCCACGAGGATGGCGACATACACCTGTTCGGCAACTCGGGTGTGCTGCTGCTCAGCAGTCAGGACCATGTCATGAGCCTCAAGCTCATGCCGCGCGTCGATCGCAGCAACATCACGGCGGCAGTTCATGTCAAGCAGGGCGATCGCCTGTTTTCGCTGAACGGCCTGCTGCCGGAAAAATGAACCCGTAGTTTCCGACGGAGGAGGACGGCAGATGACTGAAGCATTGAGCTACGTCCATGGCGCCAGCGCCCACGCCCTGATCGGCCAGACCATAGGCAGCTACTTCGATGAAGTCTGCGCCCGGCATGCGCCCCGGGAGGCGCTGGTGGTCGCTCACCAGAAGGCGAGATTCACCTACGACCAACTCCATGACCAGGTGAATCGGCTGGCTTGCGGGCTGATGCGCCTTGGCCTGAAGCGCGGCGAGCGCATCGGCATCTGGTCGCAGAACAACCTGGAGTGGGTGTTGACCCAGTTCGCCACGGCCAAGGCCGGACTGGTCATGGTGAACATCAATCCTGCCTATCGGCGGGCCGAACTCGAGTATGCCCTGAACAAGGTCGATTGCCGGGCGCTGATTCTTGCGCCGGCATTCAAGTCCAGCAACTATCTGGACATGCTCGGCGACCTGGCTCCGGAACTCGCTACCCAGGCCCCTGGTCCGCTACGCGCCGAGCGGCTGCCCGCGCTGCAGTATGTGATCCGCATGGGCAGCGAAAAGACGCCGGGCATGCTCAATTTTGATTCCATGCTGACGGCACCGACGACGGAAGAACTCGCAGCACTCGATGAGATTGGCAAGGAGCTGCAGTTTGACGATCCGATCAACATCCAGTTCACCTCGGGCACCACCGGAACGCCAAAGGGCGCGACCCTGACCCACCACAACATCCTCAACAACGGTTTCTTCATCGGCGAAGCGATGCGCCTGACGCCTGATGACCGGCTGTGCATTCCCGTGCCGCTCTATCACTGCTTCGGCATGGTGCTGGGCAACCTCGCTGCCGTCACCCATGGCTCGACCATGGTGCATCCGGCCGAAGGCTTCGATCCGCTGGCGACCTTGCAAGTGGTGGCTACCGAGCGATGCACTGCCCTGCACGGCGTGCCGACCATGTTCATCGCCATGCTCGATCACCCGCAGTTTTCGAATTTTGACCTGTCGACCCTGCGTACCGGCATCATGGCCGGCTCGCCCTGTCCGGTGGAAGTCATGAAGCGCGTGGTCGACCGGATGAACATGCACGAAGTCACGATCGCCTATGGCATGACGGAAACATCGCCGGTCAGCTTCCAGAGCTCCACCGATGATCCACTTGACCGCCGCGTGTCAACCGTCGGACGCATCCAGCCGCATGTCGAGGTCAAGGTCGTCGATGCCGAAGGCCGCATCGTGGCTCGAGGTATCCCCGGCGAATTGCTGACGCGCGGCTATTCCGTCATGCTCGGCTACTGGAACGATCCCGAGCGCACTGCCGAGGCCATCGACACCGCCGGCTGGATGCATACCGGCGACATGGCAACCATCGACGCCGAGGGCTATTGCAATATTGTCGGCCGCATCAAGGACATGATCATCCGCGGAGGCGAAAACATCTATCCGCGCGAAGTCGAGGAATACCTCTTCCGTCACCCCAAGGTGCAGGACGTTCAGGTGGTTGGCCTGCCGGACAAGAAATATGGCGAGGAATTGTGCGCCTGGATCGTTCTGCGCGAAGGGCAAAAGGCGACGGAAGCTGACATCCGCGCCTTCTGCGACGGACAGATCGCCCATTACAAGATTCCAAAGTACATCCGCTTTGTTGAAGGTTTCCCGATGACCGTCACCGGAAAAGTGCAGAAGTACCTGATCCGCCAGAAGATGAAGGACGAACTGGCGCTTGTGGAAGACAAGACAGCCTGAGAGCCTTGCTCAATGCGCGCCGAGTGCGACACGGCACCACCGGCAAAACCGGCAGACGGGTGAATCCGGTGGGTGAGAAACATGATTAGGCAACCGATTCGGAACCGGTCTGCCCTTGAGTTGCGGCGCGTTTCGCGGCCTCGGTTTGCTGCACTTCCTCGACTTTTTTCAGGAACTCGGCAATGGCCGGAAAATTGTTCTGTAATGCCACGTCTGAGGCCCGACCGGCCGGCCCGCTCACCAACGGCGATGCGCCGCATTTGATGAACATCTGAACCACCTTGAAATTTCCACGCTGGGCAGCACGCATCAAAGGCGTCATGCCTTCGTCATCAACGGTATCGAGGTCGAATTGCATGGACAGCAGCGTCTTGATGTAGGGAAGGTTGTCGCGGGCGACGGCATCGAGCAGCACCTGGGTGGCTTCCGAATTCTGTTTGCGCGGTTTCGGCTCCAGTCCCGACGGCAGCATTTTGGCGCCGTAATTGAGCAAAGACAGCGCAACCATGGCAGTCAATGCCACCAGCATCGGGGTCTGGCTGATGCCCAGGCTGTTGGCCCACTGATCCGGCAGGTTGGCGCCGACCGCCAGCAATGCGTACAGCAAAAAGAAGAAAAAGCGCACATAAAGAAACAGGGCGATCACGACCATCAGGCCCAGTATCGCCATCAGGAAACCCGGATCGAGTCCGAATCGATCGACCAAATGGCTGGGTAGATTGGCAATCAGGGCCATCGTTCCGACCAGCCCCAGCAAGGTCCACTCCCTGATTTGCTTTTTTCTGACGATGTCCATGGTCAATCCGTTTCGAGTACTCCGGGTACGGGAAGGCAGGGACTTTCGCACTGTTTGCGAAGGACATTCCCAATCGCCGATGCAGTCCAGATGGATGTCTTGCATGTAATTTAGCGCATCTTGAGTCTTGATGGAATTTTCTAATGGCGAAGACTGAAGTAAATGCTTTCCCTCATGGAATTACCCCTGAAGCAATAATAGAATGCCTGTTTTGTGCATAGCGACAATCCACTGGCAGGATAACAAGGAGAAGCGTAAATGAAGCAGAACTGGGTGTTTGCGTTCGAGGAAGGTGACGGCAAGAACAAGATGCTGCTCGGCGGCAAGGGCGCCAATTTGTGCGAAATGACGCAGATCGGCCTCAACGTACCGCCAGGATTCACGATAACCACCGAGGCCTGCCTTGCCTACCTTGCGCATGATGAACTGCCCAAGGGCGCCTGGGAGGAGATCCTGAAGAACATGAAGGATCTCGAAACGAAGACCGGCAAGACTTTCGGCGGCGCTGACAATCCGTTGCTGGTATCGGTGCGTTCAGGTTCATCGATGTCGATGCCGGGCATGATGGACACCATCCTCAACCTGGGCCTGAACAAGACCAGCCTGCAGGGTCTGATCAAGCTGACCAACAACCCGCGCTTTGCCTACGACGCCTACCGGCGTTTCATCCAACTTTACGGCAAGATCGCACTGGGTGTCGAGGACAGGCATTTCGACGATGCCATGGCGGCGATGAAGAAGAAAGTCGGCGTTTCGCAGGACGTCGACCTCAAGGCCGAACATCTCGCCGAACTGGCCGACCAGTTCGCCAGGATCATCGAGACCAATACCGGCAAGCCCTTCCCGGAAGATCCCTACAAACAACTCGAAATTGCCATCCAGGCGGTGTTCCGGTCCTGGAACGGCAAGCGTGCAATCGACTATCGCAAGCAGTTCAAGATCACCAAGGATCAGGCCAACGGCACCGCCGTCAGCGTCTGCACCATGGTTTTCGGCAACATGGGCAACGACTCGGGTACCGGCGTCGGCTTCACGCGCAATCCCGGCACCGGGGAAAACCTGATTTATGGCGAATACCTGGTCAATGCCCAGGGCGAAGACGTTGTCGCCGGCATCCGTACGCCGAAACCGATAGCCGACATGGAACATGACATGCCGGAGATCTACCGGCAGCTTCTGGAACTGCACAACCGCCTCGAGTCCCACTACAAGGAGGTGCAGGACTTCGAATTCACCATCGAGCGCGGCACGCTGTACTGCCTGCAGACGCGCAACGGCAAGATGAACGCCCAGGGCATGGTGCGTACTTCGGTCGAAATGTTCAAGGAAGGCCTGATCAGCAAGGAAAAGGCTTTGCTGCGCGTCGATCCGGCGATGCTGGAGCAACTGCTGGTGCCGCAACTGGCTCCCGACTTCAAGGGCAAGCCGCTGGCGATCGGCCTGCCGGCCTCGCCCGGTGCTGCCTCGGGCAAGATCGTGTTCGATGCAGATACGGCCGAAGCCCGCGGCCGCGCTGGCGAACGCATCATCCTGGTACGCGAGGAAACCAAGCCGGAAGACATCCACGGTTTCTTTCAGGCGCAGGGCATTCTCACCAGCCGCGGTGGCAAAACCTCGCATGCGGCGGTCGTTGCCCGCGGCATGGGCAAGCCTTGCGTTTCCGGCTGCGATGCGATCCACATCGACGACATCAAGCGCTGCGCAACCATCGGTGACACCACGCTGCACGAGGGCGACATCGTCACCATCGACGGCGGCAACGGCAAGGTGTATGCAGGCGAGGTGCCGACGGTGCAGGCCGAATTCAACGAGGATATGGAAACCCTGCTGAAATGGGCGGACCAGATCGCGCGGCTGAAGGTCATGGCCAACGCCGACACCCCCGAAGCCTCGGTGAAGGCGCGCGGCTTCGGCGCCATGGGCATCGGTCTGAGCCGCACCGAGCGCATGTTCAATGCCACCGACCGCCTGCCCATCGTGCAGGAAATGATCCTGGCCGAATCGAGCGAGGAGCGTCAGGCAGCGCTGGACCGTCTGCTGCCGCTCCAGCGCGCGGCCTTCAAGGGCATCTTCAAGGCCATGAAAGGGCTGCCTGTCCCCGTGCGCCTGATGGGTCCGCCGCTGCATGAGTTCCTGCCCACGGCCGCGCAGCTTGAACTCGAAATCGCCCACTTGCACCACTTGCGGGATTCGCTGAAGGCGGTCGAGGAACTTCCCGAAACCCTCAAGTTGCTGAGCCCGCGCCTTTACCAGCAGTATGCGGATGGCCTCAACAAGCTGGTGCGCGGCATGGAAGATTTCAAGGACAGCCATCTTGAGGAAGACGTCATCCACAAGAAGGAAAAGACGCTGAAGAAAGTGCGTGCCCTGTCCGAGGTGAATCCCATGCTCGGGCATCGCGGCGTGCGCCTGGGCATCACCTATCCCGAGATCTACGAGATGCAGATCAAGGCGATTCTTGAAGCGGCGGCCCTGTGCGCCAAGGAAGGTATTGAGGTTTATCCCGAAATCATGGTGCCGCAAGTGGCGACGGTGGAAGAGCTCAAGCGTATCCACGGCTACGTCAAGCGCATCCACAAGGTGGTCGAACTGACGCACGGCATCAACGTCGGTGTCAAGTTCGGCAGCATGCTGGAAGTCGTGCGCGCCTGCCTGCGGGCCGGGCGCATGGCCGAAGATGCCGAGTTCTTCTCCTTCGGCACCAACGACCTGACCCAGGCGACTTTCTCTTTCAGCCGGGAGGATGCCGAGAACAAGTTCCTCCCGGCCTATATCGAGAGCGGCATCCTGCTCGACAATCCCTTCGAGGTGCTGGACCAGAAGGGCGTCGGCGAACTCATGAAATTCGCCGTGACGGAGGGACGCAAGACCAATCCGGAACTGAAGGTCGGCATTTGCGGCGAGCACGGCGGCCAACCGGCTTCGATCCACTTCTGCCACGGCATCGGGCTCACCTATGTATCCTGTTCCGGGCCGCGCGTGCCGATCGCCCGTTTGGCGGCGGCACAGGCACAACTGCTGGAGGCCGGCGGCGCCGTTACCAAGAACGCGTAGGTCAGCACGTGGCGGCGGCAATGCCATAATCGGTGCCATGGACGATAGCGAATTCATGGGCCTGGCGCTTGAACTGGCGCGCGAGGCGGGCGCCGCCGGCGAAGTGCCGGTGGGCGCGTTGGTGGTGATGGACGGGGAAGTGGTCGGCCGCGGCAGCAATCAGCCCATCGGCCGGCACGATCCGACGGCGCATGCCGAAATCGTGGCGCTGAGGGATGCCGCCACCCGGCTGGGCAACTACCGCTTGCCGGGCAGTACGCTGTATGTGACCCTGGAACCCTGCGCCATGTGCGCCGGCGCGATCATGCATGCGCGCATCGCGCGTGTCGTGTTCGGTGCGCGCGATCCGAAGACCGGCGCGGCCGGCAGCGTGATCGACCTCTTTGCCGAATCCCGCCTCAATCACCACACGACTGTTACCGGCGACGTGCTCGCGGAGCAATGCGGCGACCTGCTGTCGGGATTTTTCGCGGCGCGGCGCGGGCGCACGCTGGTGGCTTGATCCATACGTCCATGCGGATCCGCATCAGCCTGCCGCAGCAAACCCTGGAACTGCATGACGAGCGCGGCAACTTGCTGCGCCGTTACCTGGTCTCCACGGCGAAGAACGGCGCCGGCGAACGGAAGGGCAGCTTTTGCACGCCGCGCGGGCGGCATGTCGTACGCGCAAAAGTCGGCGCCGGTGCGACGGCGAACACTGTGTTCGTGCGTCGCCGTCCGACCGGCGAAGTCTGGAGTCCGCAACTGGCGGAACAATTTCCCAATCGCGACTGGATCCTCACGCGGATCCTGTGGCTGTCTGGCAAGGAGCCGGGGCGCAACCGGCTGGGCGAAGTCGACACCATGCGCCGCTACATCTACGTGCACGGATCGCCCGATAGCGTGGCCATGGGCACGCCCGGTTCGATCGGCTGCGTGCGCATGAGGAACTGCGACATCATCGAATTGTTCGACCTGATTCCACTGCAAACGCCGGTCGAGATCGTCGAGTTCGGCGTCGAGGCCGGGTCATGGCAGGAACTCGCGGAGCCGGCGCGCCAGGTGCGCGATGCGGTCTTTGTCGCCGAGCAGAAGGTGCCGCGCGAGATGGAATGGGACGAACATGACGCCGTTAGCCGGCATGTCATTGCGCGCGATGGCGACGGCGGCGCGATCGGCACGGGGCGCCTGCTGGCCCATGGTGAATCGGGCCACATCGGACGCATGGCAGTGCTGGCCGACCGGCGCGGCAAGGGCGTCGGCCGCGCCCTGCTGGAACGCCTGCTGGAGGAAGCGGGCGGCCAGAACATGCGGCATCTGGCCTTGCACGCGCAGACGCAGGCCGCCGGCTTCTACCGCCGTTTCGGGTTTGTCGAGGAAGGGCCCGAATTCATGGAAGCCGGCATACCGCACCGGATCATGGTGCGCTAAGGCTAAACCTGTAGCGCAGCCGCACACCGGGCTTCGCACCGGGCAGCCAGGTCTGTTCATCGAAACTGGTCCATCCGTCCTTGCCGACACATAACACGGTGGAACCGCGCGTACCGTAATCCGGCGACTTGACGAAGGCCGAGGATAGCAGGCGTTCCCAGTCCAGCGGAATTCCGGTTTGCGGCAGGAACTCGTCCGCATGAACTCCGTCATCCCGCAGCAGCGCAAATAAGGACCGGTCGTCGGGCAGGCGGTCTAGCGCCTGCGCCAGCGCCGTCTTGCCGGCACCGACTTTCGGCCACGGCGTATCGAGCAGATGGTTTGAAATGCCATAGACGCCCGGTTCCAGCTGCCGTGGCGAACCACCCATGTTCGACGACCACCAAAGGGTGTCGCCGTCGCCTACGAGCAGGTTGTATCCGTTGTATGCGCGGCCGCTGGCGGCAATGCGTTCAAGATAGTCTTGCGGCGTTTCACTGCCCGTCAGGAATTCCGCCACCAGGGCGCCGCGCGAGGGCACGCCGCTGCGATTCTGCGCCGGATCGCGAAAATTGGTCAACGCGGCGAAGCGGCCGCTGCGGGTGAACCCCATCCAGGTGCCGCCGGCTTCGATATCGAGCCCGGCCAGCACTTGCGGCGCGTGCTTCCAGAAGGCGGCAGGGGCGGTCGGCCGGGCAAAGAACTCGTCACGATTGGCCGCCACCACGAGGGGATAGTTCGAATGCACCCGCCAGGCGACGAGGATGAGGCACATCTTTCGCGTCAGGCTATCTCATACGGCAGCGGCAGAAACTCCAAGCGCTCGCCGGACACCGACCCGACATGAACCTCGCCGGCTTCCACGGCAACGCTTTGCACGCAGCCCAGGCATTCGAAGCCGCCGGCCGGGGAGGGCGCCGCGCTGACAATCGCGCCGCAATGCTGGTCTCCGGTTTCCGGCGCGTAGACGTGGGTGCCGGGGGAGGGCGCCGCACCAAGCCGGGCGCGGTAGGTACGCCGCTTGACCTTGCCCAGATACTGGGTGCGGGCGACGATTTCCTGACCCGGATAGCAGCCCTTGCTGAAACTCACCCCCGCCACGGCCGGCAGTTCCATGTTCAGCATCTGCGGCACGAACGCCTCTTGGGTCGCCGCAAGCACCCGCGGTTGCCCCGCGGCGATCTCCAGCCATTGCCAGGCGACCAGACCCACCGGCTTGGCCGCCGCCAACAATTTCGGCCACCGTGAAACCGCAGCGGCGGGGTCAAGGGCCAGCAGCCAGCGCGTGTCATCGAGCCTGATCGCCAGCCCTTCTTCTGTCGCAGCTACGCCAAAGCGCGGCAGTTTAGCGGCCGCATCGCCAAGAGTCGGCGCCGGCGAGACGGCGCCCGCGGTCGAATAGCCGATGAGGGCGCGCTCCGCCGTGGCATCGCTGAGCTTGACCTTGGAGCGCAACACGTACATCGACAGTTTTTTCAGGATCGGCGAAAGGATTTCGCGCGGCAGCATGAGCAGAAAATCATCGCCGTCGCGCCAGATCAACAGCAGCGCCAGCAGGCGTCCCTTGGCCGTGCATAACCCGGCAAAGCGTGCGTCAGCCGGTGTGATGCCGTTGATATCGTTGGTCACCAGGTTGTGCAGAAAAGTGGTCGAATCAACGCCACTGACACGGATCAGACCCATATCGGTCAAGGGCGCAGCAACCGCATGGTCGCGTGCCGCGAGGAGTTCTTCAGAGGTGCCATCGAAGCGGCTGCCATCGGCCGCCAGTCCTTGGGCGGCAAGGAAGGAGTTCCAATCTTGGGTCATGAGGTGCGTCCGGGTCGAGGGTGTGGTAATGCTATTATCGCGGTCAGGTTGCAGATTGCGCCGGCCCCAAATATTTTCAAGACATTGTGCGTACATTCAAATTTGTCCTGCTGCTGGTCATTCTCGCATTTGTCGCTGGAATCATGGGTGTCAGCTGGTTTACGACCCGTCAATTGCCCATGCGCAGCGACCCGACCATGTTCTCGATACCGGCAGGCGCCAGCCTGCGCACGGCGGCACAGGTAATCGAGTCCGCGGGCATCGATCTCCCGGCGTGGCAACTGGAATTGCTGGGGCGCGTCATGGGTCGCTCGTCGAAGATCAAGGCCGGAAGTTATGAAGTGGAAGATGGGCTCACTGCCTTGACCCTGCTCGACAAATTGACGCGTGGCGACGTCACCCAAGGGGAACTGGTTCTGGTGGAAGGCAAGACATTTCGCCAGTTCCGCGCAATGATCAACGAACATCCTGATCTCGCCCATGACTCGCAGAAATTCAGCGATGCCAAGATTCTTGCCCATTTGGGCATCAAGGAAACCCATCCGGAAGGCTTGTTCTTTCCCGATACCTATCTGTTCAACAAAGGCAGCAGCGATTTCGACGTACTGCGCAGGGCCTACAAGGCGATGCAGCCGAAACTGGCGGCTGCCTGGGAGAAACGTGAAACTACCCTGCCGGTCAAGACACCCTACGAGTTGTTGATCCTGGCTTCGATCGTGGAAAAGGAAACCGGCTTAGCGGCGGATCGGCCGCAAATCGCAGCCGTCTTCGTCAATCGGCTGCGCCGCGGAATGTTGCTGCAGACTGATCCGACCGTGATTTATGGACTTGGCGAGCGCTTTGACGGCAATCTGCGCAAGGCGGACTTGCTGGCCGATACGCCGTGGAATACCTACACGCGACCCGGTTTGCCGCCGACGCCAATTGCCATGCCGAGCCTGGCTTCGCTCCAGGCAGCGGCGAAACCGCCGCCAAGCGACATGTTGTACTTCGTCGCTCGGGGCGATGGATCGAGCGAGTTTTCGGCCACGCTGGATGAACACAACAGCGCGGTCGCAAAATACCAGAAGAAGCAGTAGGCGCATGGCGCGCGGCCGTTTCATCAGTTTCGAAGGCATCGATGGTGCCGGAAAAAGCACCCAGCACGCATGGATGGTGCACCATCTGCGCCAGCAGGGGCGTACCGTAGTCGCCACCCGCGAACCCGGCGGAACGCCTTTGGGCGAGAAGCTTCGCACCCTCTTGCTGATGGAACCCATGCATCTGGAAACCGAGGCATTGCTGATGTTTGCCGCCCGGCGTGAACACATCGCACAAGTGATAGCACCGGCACTGGCACGCGGCGAATGGGTTGTCTGCGACCGTTTCGTCGATGCTTCGTTTGCCTATCAGGGAGGAGGGCGGGGACTCGCCTGGAACAAGCTCGAAGACTTGGCCCGTTGGGTGCTGGGCGATCTGCAACCGGATCTGACCCTGATCTTCGATGCCCCGGTGGAAATTGCCCAGCAGCGCCTGCATGCGGCAACGGCCAACCCGGACCGCTTCGAGCAGGAACAATCGGTTTTTTTTGAAAGAGTGCGCTCCGCCTATTTGCGCATAGCACGGGAAAATCCCGATCGAGTGCGCCTGATCGACGCCACGCAGACCCCGGAAACTATTAACAAGTTACTTGAGATTATAATTGCAACACTCTGATAATAAATATATTAATTGGAATGATGGAATAAAGCGGCAATTGCTCGGCCAAGGGCTTGCCCGTCTTCCTCACGCCATGCTGCTGGTTGGTCCGGTCGGCGTCGGCAAAACTGCATTCGCCGAGGATCTTGCTGCGCTTCTTCTTTGCGAAGCGACGGGACCCGACTTGCTGGCTTGTGACGAATGCCATGCCTGTCGTTGGTTGCATGCCGGGAATCATCCCGATTTTCGACGCGTTGCGCCGGACGACGAGAACGAAGCCGAGTCAGGCAGTGCTGAAAAGGCCGCCGAAAAGAACAAGAAGCGCGCCTCGAACAGTATCCGTATTGACCAAATCCGCGAACTTGAAGGCTTCGTATTCGTCGGCAGTCACCGCAACGGAAATCGCGTGGTGCTGATCACCGAAGCGGACGCAATGAATCCGCCGGCCGCCAATGCACTTCTTAAAATACTTGAAGAACCGCCTGCAACTGTATATTTTATATTGATTACTATAAGATCGAAGGCACTCTTACCGACCCTGCGGAGTCGCTGCCGGGTCATATCATTTGGCCCCCCGGATGGCGCTGCTGCCGCGAACTGGCTGCTGGGCGCCGGGCTTGAAATGCAGGCCAAGCGCTATCTCGATCTGGCTGGCGGAGCTCCGATGCGCGTGGCGCAGTGGAAAGATCAGGGGCAATTGGCGCCGATCGACGCATTGGTCGATTCGCTAATCTCGCCGCCGTCCGATCCGATGGTACTCGCCGCCAGATGGGATGGCCTGCTCAAGGGCGACGGCATGTTTCGAATGGAAAACCTGGTCGAAGGGGTCCAGCGCTGGCTGTTCGATCTGACCCAGGAACGCATGGCCGGCGAGGTTCGCTACCACGCCGCCTGGCCTCGCCCAAAGGGCGTGCAAAACCTCAACCCGCAGGGATTGCTGGCCGCCTGGCGCGAGATCGGCCAGTTTCGTCGCAGCGCCCGTCACCCATTGAATCAATTGCTGTTTCTAGAAAATATGGCGGCCCATTTTCTGCGCGCACTGCGTCCAATGCCGTCATGAACACGCTGCTGGTCGATTCGCACTGCCACCTCGACTTCCCCGACTTTCAAGGACGGGAAGATGAACTTCTGGCTGCCATGAAGGCCAACAAGGTGGGTTGGGCGCTGATCGCGGGAGTTACCCTGGAGCGCTTGCCGGTTGCGCTGGCCCTGACCGAGCGTTTCCCCAACTTGTTCGCGGCGGTCGGTGTTCATCCCGACACGCAGGAGGGCCAGGAAGCTGATGAAGAGACCTTGATTCGCCTTGCCGACCACCCGAAAATAATCGCGATCGGCGAAACAGGGCTGGATTACTACCGCCTTGAAGGCGATCTGGAATGGCAGCGAAAACGTTTTCGCACCCATATTCGCGCCGCGCGAAAGACCAGCAAGCCTTTGATTATTCACACTAGAGAAGCTGCTGCCGACACATTGCGGATTCTTCAGGAAGAAGGCGCTGAAGAAGTCGGGGGAGTCTTCCATTGCTTTACCGAGACTCTTGCCGTGGCCGAGGCAGCTCTTGCCCTCGGTTTCCACATTTCCATATCCGGCATCGTCACGTTCAAGAATGCTCTTCAGATCAAGGAAGTAGCAAGTTCTGTCCCGCTTGACCGGTTACTCGTCGAGACCGATGCCCCTTACCTTGCCCCCGTCCCGCATCGCGGCAAACTGAATCATCCCGCATTGGTACGCCATGTCGCCGAAGAAGTGGCACACTTGCACGGGGTCAGCCTCGAAGCCCTGGCGGAAGCGACCACACGCAACTTTTTCCGCCTCTTCAGGATTGATGATAATGCGTAACTTATTGATTGGAAGTGTTTGTTACGTAGTTGCAATGTTCGCGCACGCCGGAGCCTACGAGGATATTCTCACCGCCGCGAACAATGATGACACGGCAACGGTGGTCGGCCTGCTACAGCGCGGAATGGACGTAAATACGGCGGATCGAACCGGAACAACCCTGGTGATGATTGCTGCCCGCAATGGCAACATGCAATTGCTGCAAACGCTTCTTGCCCGCCGGGCCAACGTCAATCGTCGCAACCAGCATGGCGACACAGCCTTGCTTATGGCGGCAATCAAGCCTGCGCCTGATGCGGCGAAGGCGTTGATTGAAAATGGCGCGGAGCTCAATCCAGACGGCTGGACGCCATTGCACTATGCCGTGTTTAGCGGCAGCACGGAAGTCGCGGCAATGCTGATCGCCAAGGGCGCAAAACTGGACGCCCGTGCGCCCAATGGACAAACCGCTCTCATGCTGGCGGTCAAACAGGGAAAGCTTGAGCTAGTGCAGTTGTTGGTCAATGCCCGTGCGGATTTAAGGCTGA
This sequence comes from Betaproteobacteria bacterium, assembly GCA_012026675.1. Taxonomy (GTDB): domain Bacteria; phylum Pseudomonadota; class Gammaproteobacteria; order Burkholderiales; family Rhodocyclaceae; genus Sulfuritalea. Next base: position 38,912 of record VEPA01000146.1, read on the forward strand.
CGGATAGCGATGGCCTCACGGCACTAGGCCTGGCGAAGAAACTGGATCATTCGGGCATGGTCACGTATCTGCGCAGGTCCGGGGCGGTCGATTAGCTGTAGAACGGCCCCCACCTAAACGAGACGTACTTCGCATAATTGGCATTATGTAAAATAGCTTTGGTGGCATCAGGAGCTGAAGAACCACCAGGCGCACTCAAAGATCGAGCTGCAACGCCGCGAGACGGGCATACAAGCCACCCTGACTACGCAAATCCTCCGGGCTGCCGATCTCGACGATACGTCCGTGTGCCATCACCACGATCCGGTCGACCTTCTGCACCGTGGCAAGTCGATGGGCGATGATCAGAGTGGTGCGGCCCTCCATTGCAGCGCTGAGACCTTTTTGCACCAGAATTTCGGATTCTGCATCGAGCGCGCTTGTGGCTTCGTCAAGCAGCAGCAAGGGAGCGCCTTTCAGAATCGCTCGCGCGATGGCGATGCGCTGGCGCTGGCCGCCTGACAGTCGCGTGCCGCGTTCGCCGAGGAAGGTCTGGTAGCCGTCAGGCAAACGTTCGATGAACTCATCCACCCGCGCTGCCCGCGCCGCCTCAAGAACTTCACCATCGCTGGCCGAAGCCCGTCCGTAGCGGATGTTTTCCATGGCATCGGCGGAAAAGATCACCGGATCCTGCGGCACGATGGCTATTCCGCCGCGCAGATCGTGCAAACTCAAGCGCCGGATATCCTGACCGTTGAGGCGGATGTTGCCGGCCGAGACCTCGTAATAGCGCAGCAATAGTTGAAAAAGGCTGGTCTTTCCGGCACCTGAAGGTCCGACCAGGGCAACGCTCTCACCGGGGGCGATTTCGAGGTTGATGCCGTCCAAAGCAAGGATCTGCGGACGTGCAGGATAGCTGAAGACGACATGCTCGAAACTGATTCGTGCGCGGGCCGGGTGGATCGGCGTCTCGGGCCGCCCTGCTTCGCGAATCGCCGGTTCGGCGTGTAGAAGTTCCAGCAGCCTTCCCGTGGCGCCAGCGGCGCGCATTACGTCGCCCCATACCTCCGCCATGGTACCCACGCCACCGGCCACCAGAGCTGCATAGAGTACGAAGGACGCCAATTGTCCACCCGTCAGGATGCCGTCATGGACCTGGCGTGCGCCTACCCACAGCACGAAAATGATCGTACCCATCACCGCCGTAATGATCAGCACGGTCAGCGCCGAACGCACCCGGGTACGTCGGATGGCGGTGACGAAGCTGCTTTCCGTTCGCTGCGCAAAGCGCCCTGCTTCCTGTTTTTCCTGTGTAAATGCCTGAACTGTCGGCATCGCGTTGAGGATTTCTCCGGCCAGCGCAGACGCATCGGCGATTCGGTCCTGCGACTCGCGCGACAGCTTCTTGACCCGGCGGCCGATGGCAATGATGGGCAGAGTCAGCAGGGCCATCAGGCCGAGGTTCAGTGAGAACAGGTAAAAACTGGTGACGGCCAGCATCACCATGCCGCCGATGAACTGGAACAGGCTGCGCAGTCCCATGGAAATGGAACTGCCGACCACGGTCTGGATCAATGTCGTGTCGCCGGTCAGGCGCGACAGCACCTCTCCGGTCTGCAGGGTCTCGAAGAATTGCGGTGACTGTCCCAGCACACGTTGATAGACGGCGTTGCGCAAGTCGGCCGTGACACGCTCACCGATCCACGAAACGACGTAGAAACGCGACGCCACAGTCACTGCCCAGAAACTCGCGAGGCCGAACAGGGCGAGGAAATGTCCATTGAGGCTCAAGGCGCCGAGCAAGCCCCCGCTCGCTCGTTCCCTGTCGCCGAAGCCGAAATCGATCAGGTCGCGAAATGCCAGCGGCACCAGCAGGATGGTCGCCGATCCGACGCAGAGAAGCACAAAAGCCAGCGCAATGCGGGCCCGATAGGGCTTGAGGAAAGGCAGCAAACCGCGCAAAGACGACAGGCGACGGGGATTTGCCGGGGCAACCGGGAGGCTTTGGGGCATGCGCAATTATCGTTTGTCCCGGGTCGCTCTGCTACAAGCCCGCATCAGTTTGCGTCGCCGACCAAAGGGGCGCGGCAAAAAATCAATCGTATTCAGGGCGCAGGATCGGGCCGGAAGCCGAAGCGCAGCGCTACATCGCACCGCCTGCTCGGCTGCACGGGCAAACCGCGCCACATCACGCCCGCAGCGCCGCCCATGATTGCCTGCAGTTCCCCTTCATCCGCCGCTACGCCGCAGGCATTTCGGCAGTCCGCAACAAAACGCCCGAGGTCGCGGTCGTCGAGCAGTCCTATGCCGATCGTGGTATCAAGCAGCACATTGCCCTCATCGTCCAGGTATGCCGCTGTCACAGACCCGGCGGCGGCACCGGTGTGTGCCGTCAGTCCGCCTTCGTCTTGCAGGCGGAGCACCAGCGGTGTGTAGTCGAGTGCGACGTAAACTGCTTGCGGGCCGTTGCTGAAAGTCCAGTTGCCCGAGTTATCCGGGCCGTAGTGCCTGTTGATGAATGCGACCAGACCGCCATGGCTGACGACCTCGCCCTTCAGGCGCCAGCGGCCGCGCCGGTCGAGGGAAAGCCAGCCGTAGCAGGCCGGGACATTCGGCCACTTCACCATGGCGGCCGGATCGGAGAAGCTCATGCCGCGCAGACCGAAAACGCCAAGGTATTCACACCCCTTCCGGCGTCGGCAGGTCAGGAAGGCTCAGTGGTGATGTCCATGCTCGCCATGGACGTGGCCGTGCGTGATCTCTTCGGCGGTCGCCGCGCGGACTCCGGTTACGCTGCAGGAGAACAAGAGCGAGATTCCTGCAAGGGGGTGATTGCCGTCCACCACGACCTTGTCGTCAGCGATATCGGTAATCGTGAACAAGCCATCCTCGCTCTCGCCGTCCTCGGCGCCACGCTCGAATTGCATGCCGACTTCGATGTTTTCAGGAAACAGCTGGCGCGATTCGATGGCAACCAGATCGGCATCGTATTCGCCAAACGCGTCTTCCGGCTCCAGTCTTACTTCAAGCGTGTCGCCTTCGGCCTTGCCTTGAAGTTCTTCTTCGATGCGATCGAAGATGCCACCGTAGCCGCCGTGCAGATAAACCAGTGGAGCCGCGCCTTCATCTATTGAGGTACCGTCCGTATCGCGGACGCTGTACTTGAGGGTGACGACCGTGTTCCTAGCGATGAGCATGCTGCCTTCCTTTGCCATTGAGGTTTTTTACGAGTTGATAGACCTCGGCGGCATGCCCTTTCGGATGCACATCGTAGAGGGCGTGACGAACTATGCCTTCCTTGTCGACGATGAAAGTCGAACGTATTACACAGAGCTTCTTGTGGCCGTCCCGTTCGCGAAACTGGGACACGCCGAACTTGCGACAGACTTCGCCCTCCTCGTCCGACAGAAGTCGCACGGACAGGCCATGCTTGTCGCGAAAATCCGCATGCGAAAGGCAATCGTCGCGCGAGACGCCAAGGATGACGCAGTCAAAACGGGCGAATTCGTTTTCATGATCCGAGAACTCGGCCGCCTCGAGGGTGCAATAGGGCGTGCCGTCGCGCGGATAGAAAAACAGCACGGCATTTTGGCGGCCCCGCAGCGAAGCAAAATCGAACAACTCCATGTCGGCGTCGGGCAGTGAAAACTCCGGCGCTCTTTCTCCTTGATGCAGCATTCGCTTCTCCTTCTTCGGCGAACTCGATTCATTCTAACCGAGTCTGCGGGGAAGGAATCAAGTCCCGCCGCTGTCCTGCTGTCGCTCGCCTTCAATCGCCAGGACATCCTCGTGCCGGTGTTTGCTGGCAAGGTATTCGAGCGAGCGCATTTCGATCAGGCGGCTCACGGTGCGCGTGAACTCGCCTGCTTGAACTCCCTGCGTATAGAGGTCTTCGGCCGGACAGGCGGCACCGATAATAAGTTTGACCCGATGATCGTAGAGCACGTCCACCAGCCAGGTGAAACGCCGCGCTTCGCTGGCCCTGTCGGTGCCAAGTTTCGGCACTCCCGTAAGAAACAAGGTGTGGGTGCAGTTGGCCAGCCAGAGGTAGTCGTTTTGCGAACGTGGTCCGCCGCACAGCGTGGCGAAATCGAACCAGATCACGCCCGGTGCTTGGTGCACCACCGGCAGCAGGCGACCGAGTACTTCGATCGGCTGGGTGTGGCCGGCTCCGCCAGCGATCGCGTTGAAGGTTCGCTGAATGGCGGCGTGCGCCTCGGCGTTGTCGGGCGCCAAGAATACCCCGGCTTGCGCGAGGGTACGCAGCCGATAGTCGATCCCGGCATCGATTTCGATGACGTCGAGTTTCTGCTGCAGCAGATCTATGGTCGGCAGGAACAGTTCCCTCTGCAATCCGTTCGGGTAAAGGCCGTCGGGCGGATAGTTCGAGGTGATGCAGAACACCACGCCGGCATCGAACAGGGCCTGCATCAGACGGCCGAGGATCATCGCGTCGGCAATGTCGGAAACGTGAAACTCGTCGAAACACATCAGACGGGTTTCCCGTGCGATACGTGCCGCGACCTTCGCCAGCGGATCGGATTCATTGCGATGCACTCGCAGCGATTGGTGAATCTCGTGCATGAAGGCGTGGAAATGCACGCGGCGTTTGCGTTTGTAAGGTACGGCGGCAAAAAAGCAATCCATCAGGAAGCTCTTGCCGCGCCCTACCCCGCCCCAGAACCAGACACCGCGCGGCAATTCCGGGCGCACCAGCAGTTTTCTGAGCCTGCTGCGCCGCGCCGCCTTGAGTGCCAGCAGATCGTCATAGAACTTCTGCAGGCGTCGTGCCGCAACCAGTTGTGCCGGGTCGGCCTCGATGCCGCGCAAGGCCAGCGCGGCATTGAAGCCTTCGATCATGCCGTCCTTGGCAACTTTCAGGATTTTGTGGGGCATCAATAAGAAGGGCGGTCGGGTCTCCCCGGCCGCCCTGCCGCGCTGACCGATAGGATCAGAAGTGTAGCGCGCGTTTATCGACCGCGAGCGAAGCTTCGTGCATCGCCTCCGACAGTGTCGGATGAGCGTGGCAGATGCGCGCAATGTCTTCCGACGACGCATTGAACTCCATCGCCACCACGGCTTCGGCAATCAGCTCCGAGGCGGTGTTGCCGATGACATGCACACCGAGAATGCGGTCGGTTTTGGCACAGGCGATCATCTTGACGAAACCGGTGGTATCACCCTGCCCCAGCGCACGGCCGTTGGCGGCAAACGGAATCTGCCCCGTCCGGTATTCGACGCCTTCGTTTTTCAGCTGCTGCTCGGTCTTGCCGACCCAAGCGATTTCGGGATGGGTGTAGATGACCCAGGGCACGGTATCCAGATTGACATGACCCTTCTGGCCGGCGATGCATTCGGCCACCATGACGCCCTCTTCCATGCCCTTGTGCGCCAGCATCGGGCCAGGCACGACGTCGCCCCCGGCCCAGCCATTGGGCAGGTTGGTGCGGCAGTTGTGATCGACGTTGATGTAGCCGCTGGGACGCAGTTCGAGGCCGACGTTTTCCGCGCCGAGACCCTGCGTGTTCGGCACGCGGCCAACCGAAACGATCAGGCGATCGCATTGCAGGGTCTTGGTCTCATCCCCGAGTTCATAGTCGACGCTGACCCCTTTCTTGCCCGTTTCGACCTTGGTGATCTTGACGCCAAGCTGGATGTTCAGTCCCTGTTTCTGCGTGAATACCTTCCAGGCTTCCTTGGCCACGGCCTGATCGGCCGATGCAAGGAAATCAGGCAGGGCTTCGAGGATGGTCACTTCGGAACCCAGGCGCTTCCATACCGAACCCAGTTCCAGGCCGATCACGCCGGCGCCGATCACGCCGAGGCGTTTCGGTGTCGAATCGAAATCCAGGGCGCCGACGTTGTCACAAATGATCTTGTTGTCGACTGGAATGCCCGGCAGGTGTCGCGCCTTGGACCCCGTAGCAACGACGACATGCGTGGCCTCCACGACATCGCCATTGACGTCGATGCGCCAGCGGTCATCCTCCCGGTTTACGAATTTTCCGTGACCCGGCAGCAGCGTGACCTTGTTCTTCTTGAACAGGCCCTTGATGCCGCCGGTGAGCTGACCGACGATATTGTCCTTGCGCTTCATCATCGTGGCGACGTCCATCTTCACGCCGGTGGTCGAAATGCCGTGCATCTGGAAGCCGTGCTGGGCTTCGTCGTACAGTTCGGACGAGCGCAACAGCGCCTTGGAAGGGATGCAGCCGACGTTGAGGCAAGTGCCGCCGAGGCGAACTTCACCCTTGGGATCGGCATACGACTCGGACTCGATGCAGGCCGTGGACAGACCCAGTTGTGCGGCACGAATCGCCGCAACATAACCGCCGGGGCCGCCACCGATGACGACGACGTCGAATTGCTTGTTTGCCATGTTGGTATCCTTAAACGTCGAGCAGGAGACGCGCCGGATCTTCCAGCGCCTCCTTCATGGTGACCAGACCCAGGACCGCCTCACGCCCGTCGATGATGCGATGGTCGTAGGACATGGCGAGGTAGTTGATCGGGCGGATCACGATCTGCCCGTTCTCGACCACCGCGCGGTCCTTGGTCGCATGCACGCCAAGGATGGCGGACTGCGGCGGGTTGATGATCGGAGTCGACAGCATCGAGCCGAACACGCCGCCGTTGGAAATCGAGAAGGTGCCGCCGGTCAGGTCTTCGAGCGAGAGCTTGCCGTCCTTGGCCTTGACGCCGAATTCGGCGATCTTCTTTTCGATCTGCGCCAGGCTCATCTGATCGGCATCGCGCAGGATGGGTACGACAAGGCCGCGTGGGCTGCCGACGGCAATGCCAATATCGAAGTAGCCGTGATAGACGATGTCGTTGCCGTCGACCGAGGCGTTGATCACCGGATATTTCTTCAGTGCCGCCACTGCCGCCTTGACGAAGAAGGACATGAAGCCCAGCTTGACCCCATGCTCCTTTTCGAACTTGTCCTGATATTTCTTGCGCATTTCCATCACCGGCGCCATGTTCACTTCATTGAAGGTGGTGAGGATGGCGTTGGTCGATTGCGATTGGACCAGGCGCTCGGCAACGCGGGCACGCAGGCGCGACATCGGCACGCGCTGCTCGGGACGATCCGCAATGATCGCATCGGCGCTGACGACATTGGGCTGTGGCAGGGAAGGCTTGGCCGCCGCAGAAGTCGGCGCTGGTGAGACGGCGGCCGGAGCCGCCGGCGCGGCCTTGGCGCCGCCGCTGACGTCTTCCTTGAGGATGCGGCCACCGCGGCCGCTGCCTTGCACGTCGCCGGCGGCAATGCCCTTCTCTTCCATGATCTTGCGCGCGGCAGGCATTGCCGTCGCGCTTGGCGCCGGTGTCGGAGCCGCAGCAGGGGCGGCGGACTTGGCTGGCGCCGGAGCGGCAACAGCCCCCTTGGCCTCGGTGTCGATCTGGGCGATGACTTCGCCCGACGTCACGCTCTCCCCATTGTTCTTGACGATCTTGACAATGACGCCGCTATCTGGCGCCGGTAGTTCGAGAACCACTTTGTCGGTTTCGATGTCGATCAGGTTCTGGTCGCGGGTGACGGCGTCGCCCTCCTTGACGTGCCAGGCGGAAAGCGTGGCCTCGGCCACCGACTCGGACAACTGCGGTACTTTGACTTCGATGATCATGATTTCTCCGTTATTCCTTGATGCCGAGAGCAGCGTTGACGACAGCCTTCTGCTGCTGAACGTGTTTTGAGGCATAACCGACGGCCGGGGATGGCGACGAGGGACGAGCTACGGCGTCGAGTGTCTGCCCCTTCTTGATCAGCCGCTCCAGGCGATGATGCTTGGCATACCAGGCGCCCTGGTTCATCGGCTCTTCCTGGCACCAGATCAGTTCCTTGAGGTTGGGATACTTCTCCATCTCCTCAAACAGGCGGCGGTCGTCGAAGGGGTACAGCTGCTCGACGCGCACCAGCGCAACATTGCCGATCTTCTTTTCGCGCCTTGCGGCGAGCAGGTCGAAGTAGATTTTGCCGGCGCAGGCCACCAGGCGCGTAACCTTCTTCGCCTCGAGCTTGTCGACTTCGCCGATGATCGTCTGGAAGGTGCCGTTGGCCAGTTCCTCGAGTGAACTCGTGGCGTCCTTGTGTCGCAGCAGCGACTTCGGTGTCATCACCACCAGGGGCTTCCTTTGCTTCCTCAGCATCTGGCGGCGCAGCATGTGGTAGACCTGCGCCGCGTTGGATGGCACGCAGACTTCCCAGTTGAATTCGGCGGAGAGCTGCATGTAGCGCTCGAGGCGGGCCGATGAATGCTCCGGCCCTTGTCCTTCGTAGCCGTGCGGCAGCAGCATCACCAGGCCGCAACCACGACCCCACTTGGCTTCGCCGGACGACAGGAACTGGTCGATCACCACCTGCGCGCCATTGGCAAAATCGCCGAACTGCGCTTCCCATACCACCAGTTCGTTCGGCGCCGCGGTGGCGAAGCCGTATTCGAAGGCGAGCACGGCTTCTTCGGACAAGACCGAGTCGAAGCACATGAAGCGGCCCTGGTTCTCCTGTATGTTCTGCAGCGGCCAGTAGGTACCCTCGTCCCACTTTTCGCGATTCTGATCATGCAAGGCGGCATGGCGATGGAAGAAGGTGCCACGTCCGACGTCTTCGCCGGATACGCGAATGTTGAAGCCGGCGGCAACCAAAGATGCATAAGCCAGGTTTTCGGCCATGCCCCAGTCCACCGGCAGCTTGCCTTCGCCCATCAGGCGGCGGTCGTCGATGATTTTCTGCACCCGCGAATGCAGAGTGAAATTGGCCGGTACGGTGGTGAGACGCTTCGCCAGGCGCTGCATTTCGGTCATCGACACCGTCGTGTCGCACTTCTCGGTGTAGGGCACGCCAATATAAGGCGTCCAGTCGATCGAGAACTTGCTGTGGTAGTCGCTGATCACGGGATCGATCAAATGTCGGCCTTCGTCCAGCGCGGCGCGGTAATCCTTGATCATCTGCTCTGCATCGCCGTCGCCTATCACGCCCTGCGCCTGCAATTTGTCCGCGTACAGCTTGCGTGTGCCGGGATGCTGGGCGATCTTCTTGTACATCAGGGGCTGCGTCACCATCGGCTCGTCCTGCTCGTTGTGGCCGAGCTTGCGGAAGCAGACGATGTCGATGACAACGTCCTTCTTGAATTCCTGGCGATACTCCATGGCGATCTGGGTCACCAGCGCCACGGCCTCCGGATCGTCGCCGTTGACGTGGAAGATTGGCGCCTCGATCATCTTGAAAATGTCAGTGCAGTAAAGCGAGGAGCGGTAATCGCGCAGGTCGGAGGTGGTGAAACCGATCTGGTTGTTCACCACGATATGCACCGTGCCACCCGTACCATAGCCGCGGGTGTTGGAGAAGTTGAGCATCTCCTGGTTGACGCCCTGCCCCGCCACGGCCGCGTCGCCGTGGATCAGCACCGGCAGTGCCTGCATCTTGCCTTCGGCGCCGCGTCGCACCTGGCGGGCATAGACCGAACCGGCCACCACGGGATTGACGATTTCGAGGTGCGATGGGTTGAAGGCCAGCGTCAGGTGCACGGGGCCACCAGGCGTACCG
>VEPA01000051.1 GCA_012026675.1 Betaproteobacteria bacterium
GGCCAGCGTCGGCAGCCAGGCGGAGTTGATCTGCATCAGACCGATGTCGCGCGAGCCGTTGCCGTTGCGGCCAATGGCCAGCGGGTTGAGGCCGGATTCGGTGCGGGCGATGGCGTAGAGCAGGGCGCTGCTGACCTGGTAGCGCTGTGCGGCATCGTCCCAGCAGGCCTGCGCAGGGAGGGCGGCACCAAAGGCGAGATGGATGCTCAGTCGCACCGCTAAGGCTCGCCTCCATGGTCTTTGCATGCGGTTCTCCTGGTCTGATGGCTGCGCGCCTGGCGACGATGCCGTTGCGCTGAAAGTGGCGAGCATCGTAAGCAGGGAGAACGGGTGAATGCGCCCGAATCGGGGCCTCGATGAGGTCCCCAATCCGCTTGGCATTGGGTGGCCGTTTACGAAACGGCGTGCCGAAGCGCGTTGTTTGCGTGGGGGGAACGAATTGTGGGTGTGCGTCAAGGGGTTTTGGGGGCCTCATCGAGGCCTCAATTGCGACAGATGTCCCGAAACGGACCGGCAATACTCGCTCGATGATGATCAAGTGGGTGATGCGGTGCGAGGGGCGAGCGGTACTCGGAAGCGCTTTCGCGCGACCGGATTCTTCGGTTCCGGGCAGGCCACTGCCGGCGAACACGCCTCAGTGCTGGCAGGACGAGGCCATGATCGACCTCATTCGGATCAAGATGGGTTTCCCCAGGGAGGTGTTCGAGCCGGTGGTGAGCCCGGTCATCGAAGGCTATGCGGCGTTCGTGCACGGGCTGCCGGCGACGGAATCAGGGCCGCAGGCGGATAGCGGTGCTCGCTTCACGCACGCCCTGCAGGTCGGCAGTCGCGCGCTCGATTTCCGTCGTGGCCAGATCCTGCCGCGCGGGGCGCCGCCGGAGGTGATCGGCGCGCAGGCGCATCGCTGGACCTACGCGGTGTTCGTCGCCGCCTTGCTGCATGACACGCGGCACGAGGGGCATGTGGAGCAATTACTGAATCGCTTTGTACCGCCCCTGGTTCTCGAATGGCTGGCGGCGGACCCCGCGTTGATGCGCGAACTTGTTGCATGCCTTTCGGGAGACGACTCGGTGCCGACTGGAGCGATCAGTGAGCTGGTACGGCGCGCCGCCGGTCAATCGCCGAGCCGCGATCTTCGTCCGCGCGGTCGAGGTGATCCCCAAGTGCTGGAGGCTGCGCCAGCGGCGAATCCGACTGGCGTGAAAGCCGAAGATAGCGTTGAGGAATCTGCCACTGCTTTGACTACGACTGTGGCAATGGACCAGCCAATACCTCCGGTCGAGGCAACGGAGTACCTCGAAGCGGTCGACGACGGCCAGCCGGAATCAGCCTCGCCGCCGTCGCGAAAATCCAGCGTGGCGGAGTCCGGATTGGCGCAAGCGCCCGATGCGGCCCGCCGCTGCATGGCCTGGCTGCAACAAGGACTTGCCGACGGCACGCTTCCGGCGAACATGGCCGGAGCGCTTGTGCATTTCGTCCCCGAGGGCATGCTGCTGGTATCGCCCCGCATCTTCCGCGAGTTCGCCGCGCGTTTCGGCGACGACGGAAACGGTCCGGCCCCCGCGGCCGGCGATCCGGATATCGGCAAATCCATCCAGCGCCAGTTCCTGCGCGCGGGCTGGCATCGGCGCGCCGGGAAGGGCGTCAATATGCTGAGCTACCAGGTGATGCGTGGCGAGCATACCGTGTCACAACTCTCCGGCGTCGTGATTCCGAACCCGGAACGCTTCGTCACGCCGGTGCCTGCCATCAATCTCGTGCTGGTCCACCTGCCCGCAAAATCGGGAGAAGCGTAAGCCAATGACCTACCCGCTCGAATCCCTACTGCGGCCCGCCTACGAACTGCGTGCGGCGGCCGCTTCCGCACTCGCCGCCGCTGGCGTGATGACGAAGCCATCAGTCTTCCTGCTGACGCGCGAGCTGGCCTGGGGACTGGCCGGCGTCCTGGTCTGCCATGCGGCCTGGCGATGTTTTGCGGGACTCAGGATCCTGCGCTACCGTGCCAACTTGCGGCGCCAGCGCCGCTACGTCGTGGCATCCGAAGAAATCCCGTGGTCGGCCGAGCGCTTGTTTCTGGGCCGGGGTTTCCACTGGGATCAGCGCCATACCCAGCGCCTGCACGAAGCCCGTCTTCCAGAAAAGCAGGACCTGCTGCAAGCCAGGATGCTTGGCAGGACCGCAGAATTCCTGCGTTACCTGCCGCCGGAGCACTCCGCCGTCGGCGGCGATCCCGCGATCCACGGCGTCGAGCCCGCGGAGTCGGACATCTGGATGGACATCAGCGACCGCGTGGGCCACACCCTGGTCCTGGGCACCACCCGTGTTGGCAAGACCCGGCTCGCGGAAGTCCTCCTGACACAGGACATCCGGCGCGGCGAGGTGGTCATCGTGTTCGATCCCAAGGGCGACATCGATCTGCTGCGGCGCGTCTATGCCGAGGCGAAGCGTGCGGGACGCCAGAACGAGTTCTTCATGTTTCACCTGGGACATCCGGAGGTCTCGGCGCGCTACAACCCGGTGGGCAGTTTCTCGCGCATTACCGAGGTGGCCACGCGCATTGCCGGGCAGCTTCCTTCCGAAGGTCAGTCGGCGGCGTTCAAGGAGTTCGTCTGGCGCTTCGTCAATGTCATGGCCCGCGCATTGGTCGCGCTCGGACGCAAGCCCGACTACGAGCAGATCAATCGCTATGCTTCGAACGTCGAGCCGCTCCTGATCGACTACTTTGAGCACTGGCTGGACGGTGAGCCGGGCGCCGCCGGCTGGCGTGAGGAGGTCGAATCGATGGCGATCGACAAGAAGAGCCTCGACAAGGGGCTCCAGTCGCGCGGATTTCGCGCGGTGACCCTGGTGGAATACGCGCGGCGCAAGAAGCTCTACGACCCCATCGCCAACGCACTGGCTTCGACGCTCAACTACGAGAAGAGCTATTTCGACAAGCTGGTGGCCTCCCTCCTGCCCCTCATGGAGAAACTCACCACCGGGCGTACGGCCGCGCTGCTGTCGCCGGATCTGGACGATGCCAGCGACTGGCGGCCGGTGTTCGACTGGGCTTCGGTGATCAACCTGGGCGGCATCGTCTATATCGGGCTCGATTCCCTGTCCGACTACGAGGTGGCTGCTGCCGTGGGCAACTCGATGTTCGCCGATCTCACCAGCGTGGCGGGGAGTATCTACAAGTTCGGCACGGGGAGGGGACTTCCCGGCGAAACGCCGCCGCGTCGCATTGCGATCCATGCCGACGAGTTCAATGAACTGATCGGCGACGAGTTCATCCCGCTGCTCAACAAGGCCGGCGGGGCTGGGTTTCAGGTGACGGCCTATACCCAGACCTGGTCGGACGTGGAAGCGCGCATCGGGTCGCAGGCCAAGGCCGGGCAGATCGCCGGGAACTTCAATACGCTGATCATGCTGCGGGTCAAGGAGGTCGCTACGGCGGAGCTATTGACCAGCCAGTTGCCGGAGGTGCGCGTGGTCTCGACCATCGTTTCGTCCTCGGTCTCCGACACGAATGATCCGGGGGATTTTGCGGACTTCGCCAGTCGTAACGAAGACCGCATTACCACGGAGAGTGCTCCGATGCTGGCGCCGAGCGATCTGGTGCAGTTGCCCAAGGGACAGGCCTTTGCGCTGATTCATGGCGGGCAGTTGCACAAGATCCGGATGCCCTTGCCGGATGCGAGCCATGATCCGCTGATGCCTGCCAGCCTCGAAGCGATCGGCAGCGAGGTGCGGGGCCGCATGGAAGGCCGGTCGAACCCGGCGCCTTAGAGGAGACGAGTTTGGCTTCCAGGAATGCATCGTTTAACGAGGGCGTAGTTGCGGGAGCACTGCTTGCACCGCTGAAGCTCGGCTTCCTGCTGATGCTGACCTTGGTTGGAATCCTCGTTGCGACCTGGATAGTTGACTGGACCTTCGTGTTCAAGGTCTGGCCGGAGGGTGTCGGCCGATTGAAAGGCATCCTGGCTGCCGACCTTGCCCGCACGCTCGAACTCGCCGAGTGGCAGGGCGAGGTGCCGAGCGTCGTGACTGGAACGGCGAACTTTCTGTATGGGCTGGTGTTTGGGGTGACGGGGATCCACGACTTGGGGTTGCGGTTTGCGGCAGGGGCGGCGCTTTCCATTCCTGACACCATCGTGCGCAATAGCTATCTCGCGAACATAGATGCGATCGAAGTGGCGATGATCGGCACGCAGTTGCTCGGCGTCCGGCTTGTTACGCTGGCCATGATGGCGCCACTGCTCGTGCTGGTGTATCTGGTTGCAGCGGCTGATGGGCTAACGCAGCGTGCGATACGTCGGGCCTGCGGCGGGAGGGAGGCGGCGAGTCTTTATCACCACGCCAAGCATTTGCAGGTCATGCTTGTGGCGATGGGCGGGGTGCTGGTTCTGATCCAGCCGGTATCGATCGATCCACGTCTGGTAGGGGTGTCGGTCGCGTTGTTTGTCGGATTGCTGGCGCGACTTCAATGGGCCTGTTACAAGAAACATCTATAGCGTTGCCGCACGGGTCTGCATTGCGTTAGCATATCGCCTTCATCACCCACATCGAAGGAGCTCACCATGGCTCGCAAGAAGAAGCTCGATTTTTCTGACATCGCTACTACTCGCAAGAAAACAAACCTCAATCAGAAGGATTTCTGGATCCGTTATGGCGTCACGCAATCGGGTGGGTCGCGCTACGAATCGGGTCGGAATATTCCGAAACCATTGGCGATTCTGCTATGGCTTCACCAGTCCGGCAAGGTAACGGACAAGGATCTGGCGGATGCTTTGAAATAGTTGAAAGTCAGTTGCCTCCAAAGTTGGTCCCGAAACTGCAACCGACCAGACCGAGTGACAAAGCAAAACGGCAAGCGGACGGCCCATGGATTTGTGGACAGTTCGCCTGCAGGCGAACCGGGCGGTCTTGCCGTGGATAACGCAAGACCGTTACCCACCGCGCCGCCCTCTGACCACAAATCCACAGACCCCCAAAACCAGGATCTTTTTGATAGGAGGTTCAAAGGCGAAACCCGTTCGCTCATCTTCGAACTGATCGAGGCGAACACCTTGTACTCATTGTTCAGACCGTTCTGCGGGGATAACGTGAATCCATCTCCCCAAATTCAGGCGGTGTCCATGCCAACAGTTCAGCAAGCCTGCGAATAATCCAATCAGATTCCTGTTCGGTGAATACCGACGCACCGGCCATCAACCCGTCATGGCAACGCAGCAGAACGTCCTCTTCGGTGAGACTCAAATTGGAAAGCATCGTTTGTGCATGTTCAGTGAGTATGCAGGCCATGTCTTCGCAAAGCTCGTAACGGCCCACTACTATTTCCAGCGAAGCGCTGGGTTTGAGGCGGCCAGCGGTGACGAACAGGGCCATGAACGACTGTGGAATTTCAATTTGGTTCATGTCCGGCATGTTTCAATCACCAACGGGCGGACACCACGATCCCATAAAACTCAGACCTCATCGCTCGGATCAGAAATCTCCAACTTGAATTGACAGCCCTCGTGACTCATCAACATCTGACCGAACTCTTCCCATGAGATTTCGCGACCATCGACAACCATGAGTGGCACGCGACCGTCCCAACGATGCCATATCGAGCCTCGCTTGTTTTGCGTATTGATTGCTCCAACCATACGGCCCCCTTTGCTGCTCTCCATCCAGGCAGGTGCCCGGCAGAGATTCTCATCTCATGTCAATTGAATTTCATTGTGGCGGTTGCTTTGCATTGGCTTTTTGCTGGATCGCTTGGCATCGCTCCATCAGAGCTTCGAATGGTTCAGCGTCATCGAGGAATAAGCCGTCATCGATCATGTGTTGATAGTCGGCAGCCAATTTGGCCAACGCGTCGTCATCAGGTACAAGCTGGAGCCCACCTGCGACCGCTGCGTGATAGTCGATGGAATCGCCGTGCGTGTTCTTTTCTGCAAAGAACACGCTCTTGTGATCGGCAACTGCGCGGGCGAGGGCTTTGTCCGCGATGGCTGCGGCGGCGAAGCCGGCAGCATCCAGTCTCGTAACGTCGTGCCAGTGACGTGCGAAGCGGTCACCACCCCGGAATTCGCCTTGCGCGCAGAAAACGTGAATCGCCGTGACCTTTTCCCAAAAGGTGCGTTCGGCACGCATGACCTGTGGCGTGGCGGTTGGAAACTCCACCCCCTGCAGATACGCGGCCGCATCGCAGCGGATAGCGCGTGGTTCGCTGGGCTCGCCGGTGGAACGGGCACCGAACTCCAACATCACGGCGGGCGCGACATAGCCAGTGCCGGTGGCCAATGGTGCGTAGTCGATGAAC
>VEPA01000239.1 GCA_012026675.1 Betaproteobacteria bacterium
GCTTGTAGAGCGGTTCGGCCTGCGCAAACTGGCCTTGTGTCTCGTATAGCCCTGCGAGGTTGTTCAGGCTCTGGGCCACCTCTGGATGATCCGGACCCAAGGCTTTCTCCCTGATCGCCAGCGAGCGCTTGTAGAGCGGTTCAGCCTGCGCAAACTGACCTTGCGTGCGATACAGTTCCGCGAGGTTGTTCAGGCTCTGGGCCACATCGCGATGATCCGGACCCAGGGCTTTCTCCCTGATCGCCAGCGACCGCTTGTAGAGCGGTTCAGCCTGCGCGTACTGACCTTGTGTCTTGTACAGAAGCGCGAGAATATTCAGGCTCTGAGCCACATCGGGATGATCCGGACCGAGGGCTTTCTCAGCGACACTCAGTGCTTGCCTGGCAACGATTATGGCCTGAGGATAGTTTCCTTGGCGATAGAGTGTCCTGACTTCCTGATTAAGTCTTTTCCATTCTGCCGCTTGTGCTTGCGCTGGGGAACTCGTCCAAAGCAACAGAACTGCAAAAGCCATTAACAGCAGGACTATGTATCGCATCAGTGCTATTTGGTGCATCCATGCCCCTTTCAAGCCATCGTCGCCTGCATTTACGTTGTTTGTACTTCAAAAATATGTTGACAGATTGGTGGCAGTTCTCGGCGGGAGGCAATTATTGTTGTATGTGCGGCGTGCATTGACCAGTATGTGCACCCATAAGTGATCAGGACAAAACGTGGGCCAATATTCTGCCCTCCTCACTCGACCATCGTTGGCCGATAAATCTCTGGCATCAGGGCCTCTGGCCAGACATGATGGATCGGAGCTACCGCAACAAATAAAACTGCGTTTCCGATAATCACCGCTACCCAACCCTGTCGTTTCGTGACCTTAACCCCCCAACTGCCATACAACCATTCGAGCACCTGCCATTCCAGCGCAAGCACAACAAGCTCAAAGAGGATGAGTCCGAGAATGAAATTGTGTTGGGTTACCGCTGGAAGGCCCACCCCGCCTACGCCATAGACGGTAAGCAGATTCACCACATACCAAAGTGCCAGAAACCGGCACCAACGCAACGCAGGACTCGTACGCCTAACGATCAATGTGACAACAACTGCTTCAAGCAATATCGCTACTAGAGTCGGCGGAAATGGCGGAAAAATCTGAAGAGGATTAATGGGGTTGCCGCTGGCGGGCAGGGCAAACACAACCAACCCGATCGGAAGAATCCACTGCGATGCGGTTTGCAGACGCGAAGCCATAATCCAACCTCCACCTTCCAGGTTCTCCAAAATTCAGACTAATTAATCCTGTCGTGGTAGCGTTGATCTGCGTCAAACGGAATACTTACTCCCAAGCGGATGGCCACCAAGGTCACGGCTTTGCCTCGGAACAAGAATCATCCCGGCACAGCCATGAGAGAAGCCCATGGACCCATTCCGGGTTGATCGCCGACATTCGGCGCACAAAGGGGAAGCGTTCAGATCAACCGCTTATCGATTTGAGCCGGCCAATGGATATTCGTTGGTCCTGTGACAGCCAAAGGCACGGCATAAGGATGTGAATCCTGAATGGCAGTAGTTTCTAGGAAACCGACGCTCATGTTGGAAAAGTTGGTGGCTCCGGTCGAATGGCCGGTATGGAGCGAGCCTTGAATTGAGCGTCGGCTATGGAACGGTTTCCCGAGCGACCGTTGATGGCCGATTGTACGCACCCAGCATCCGACCAGAAAACCGCCCTTCGCCATGAAGGGAAACAAGACTCCGTGGCAAGCCGCGGCTCTCGAACCCGACCAGGTCCTATTGCGACGCCTGCCCTTCGCCGACTATGGAAAAGGGCGCCCAGTACAACGGGTGGCTGTATCTAGGATCGGCTTGCATTTGGACCATCGCGCGACGAAGGGCCTCGGCCTTGCCGAGGTGGGAATCCTGCGCATAGCTTTGCAGCATCTGCGTCGTCAATAACAACGCCGCGTCGGATACCACGTACCAATTGGAAACCAGCAGGGTGCGAGCGCCGGCATAGAAGAAAGCCTTGGCCAGACCGGAAAGGCCCTCGGCGCCGGGCCTGCCATCCGGCGCCGCGGTGTTGCAGGCAGAGAGCATCACCAGATCGGCATTGAGCTTCAGCTGGGCGACCTCGGAGGCGGACAGATAGCCGTCGTCGACCAGCGTTCCGGTGGCGGGCGGGGTGAGCAACAGGCCCGGTTCGGCAACACCACTGAGCTCGCCGGCCATCACCCCGTGGGTGGCGAACGCGACGACGCGATAGGGGGACAGGTCGATCTGCTTGACGGTCGTTTCCGTGGCGCGCGTTTGCAGATAGAGGCTGTCTTCCATGGCGCCGACGGCATCGGCCAGCGTGCGCAGCTCATGCGCCGTTTCGGGGAGCGGTGCGGCGTGACGGATCGCTTCCACATCGGCGATCCCGTTGCCATGGGCCGGCGCATCGGCCGCCACGCCGCGCACGAACAGCGCTCGTGCGGCGAGGCGCCTCGCGCTTCCCGGCCCGCCTTCCAGGATCGGGTTGCCGAAGCCGACCAGGGGCTGGGTCCCGGGCGCGCCGCGGGAGAAGGCACGCAGCGCGCGCAGCGAACTGACCGAGGGGATCACCGAGAAGGCATGGCGGTCCGACAGGAAGGCGGCCGGTTTGCCCGGTTCCGGTGGCGTGCCGACGAGGACGGAGAAGGGCAGGCTTTGCAGCGCGCCGTCGGCGACGACGATGACATGCGACGCACCGCGCAGCGCCGGCACCAGTGGCGCAAAGACCTTCACGTACAGCTGGTGCGCCAGCCGGGAATCGTAGGGCTGCACGTCCGGGTTTTGCTCCGGATCGAGTCGGTCTCTGAGCGCGCTGACCATCCTGGTGAGTTCCTCCGCCGAGATGTCGAGTCGACGGAATTCTGCCGCATCGGGACTTGCCGCCCAGGCGAAGACGCCCAGGTCATCGACCAGATAGACGAGCAGCGCTTCGGAGCGACGAAGGAGCTTCTGTGCCTCGGCGAGAGCGCCCGGCGCCGGCGAAACCAGTGCGTCGTAGACGGGGAAGTGCTTGCGAATCGAGGCAGTTTTCGCCTGCAGGGATAGCTCCCGCTCCGCTACGCGCTGCCGCTGGTTCTCGCGTTTCTCGGCATAGCCGGGCACGCGGGGGGCGCCCAGCAGGTCGTCGAGCTGCTTGCGGGCCACGCGCAGCTGTTCGACGTCATCCTGTCGGCTGCGCACGGCCTTGGCCAGCGCATCGTCACCCGCGGCGAAGCGAGCCGCCATCTGTGCCACGCTGCGCCCGACGCCCGATGCCTGCGCCAGCTGACCCGCCTCGAAGGACTCGGAACCCGAGTCGGGACTTGAGCTGAGCATACGGATGAGGAAGGAAAAATCCCCACGGTGCGTCTTCTGTTCGCTCAAGGCATCGGCCCCGGAAATATCGTCGCTGCCTTGCGCGAAGCGCGTGCGCAGTATGCGAACCGCGCGGCGCGAAAGTTCCAGCGCCTTGTCGGCGTGGCCGAGTTCCTGTTCCAGACGGGCGAGATTATTGAGGCTGAAGGCGACATCGAGATGGTCATGGCCCTGCGCCTTCTCCCAGATTGTGAGGGCGCGCTGATAGAGCGGCAATGCCTCGGCATACTGCCGCTGGGACTTGTAGAGCAGCGCGAGATTGTTGAGGCTGATGGCGACGTCGGGATGGTCAGGGCCGAGCGCCTTCTCCCGGATTGCCAGGGCTCGCTGCATGAGCGGCAGCGCCTGCGCGTACTGGCCTTGGGCCTGGTGGAGCTGCGCGAGATTGTCGAGGCTGGACGCAACATCGGGGTGGGCGGGGCCGAGCACTTTCTCCCAGATCGCCAAGGCTCGCTGCAGGAGCGGCAGCGCCTGCACATACCGGCCTTGGATCTGGTGGAGCAGTGCGATGTTGTTGAGACCAGTGGCCACCAGAGGATGGTCAGGGCCAAACGACTGCTCCCAGATCCCCTGGGCTCGCTGATACAAGGGCAAGGCCTGCGCATCCTGACCTTGCGCCTCGTAGAGCGCCGCCAGCGCATTGAGGCTGACGGCGACGTCCGGATGGTCGGGGCCAAACGCCTTTTCGCGGATCGCCAGGGCTTGCTGGAAGCGCGGCAGCGCTTGTGCGTACTGACCTTGCGCCTGGTACAGCGCCGCGAGATTGTTGAGGACGGTGGCGACATCGGGATGGTCGGGGCCGCGCGCCTTTTCGAGGATCGCCAGAGCCCGCTGGTACAAGGGCAGCGCCTGCGCGTACCGGCCCTGGATCTTGTAGACCATCGCCAGATTGCTAAGGCTGCCGGCGACCCGCGGATCGCCGTCGCCGAGCGCCTTTTCGAGGATGGCCAGGGATCGCTGGCAGAGCAGCAATGCCTCGGCGTACTGGCCTTGCGCCTGGTACAGCGCCGCAAGATTGTTGAGACTGGTGGCGACATCGGGATGATCGGGGCCGAGCGCCTTTTCCCAGATTGTCAGCGACCGCCGGTAGAGCGGTAGTGCCTCGGCGTACTGGCCTTGGGCCTTGTGGAGTGAAGCGAGATTGTTGAGGCTGGTGGCGACGTCGGGATGGTCGGGGCCGAGCGCCTTCTCGCGAATCGCCAGGGCCCGTTGCAATTGCGTCAGCGCTTGTGCGTACTGGCCTTGTCGGTAGAGCTGAAGTGCCAAAGCATTGAGCACATCCGCGACATTGGCATGCTCAGGACCATCTTCCTGAATCGTCTGATCCAGTATCGCCTGTAGCTGTTCTACCGTTGCCGGAAGCGCTGACATCGGCGCAAGAAACACGGCTGCCAGAACGGCATGCCGGATGAACTTGCCGAGCCAACGAAACGGGTTTGCCTGCTGCATGTTGAATTATGCCCCCATCGTGCTTTCTCAATCCAGGCCGATGTAGCGCTATTCCGATGCTCACTTCAATCAGGATAGATCGGCAGGATAGGTAGTGTGCTGACTTGTGTGCAAAAGTGTCTGCAGTAGAAAGCAGGCGGGCGGTCATGGTAAGAGGTTGATTGCGAGATCGACCATTTAACCCCTTGGGAGGGCAACCATGACCACGAGTAAGCGGAATACGAAGCTGTCTGCAGTGGAAGCCGTCGCGGGCGGCCGCGACCTGATGAAGGCGCTGATGAAGGAAGCGCTGCAGGACTTTCTGCGCCGTGTCGCCGGCGCCGACTTTCACCGCGGCCGAGGTGCCGGTCTGCAAGTCCCACAGTTGTGCCAATTGCTGCGATCATCCGGTCTGCTTCGGACCCGAAACATGAGACTGCACCTGCTTGCCCTGCTGAGCTTCGCTACCCTGGCCCGCGCCGACGAGGTCCAGGTCGCCGTCGCCGCCAACTTTGCCGCGCCGGCGAAACAGATTGCCGCCGACTTCGAGAGGGAGACCGGCCACAAGGCCATGCTCGCCATCGGCGCCACCGGCAAGTTCCATCTCCAGATCAGGAACGGTGCGCCCTTCGAGGTGCTGCTGGCCGCCGATGACGAAACTCCGGCAAAACTGGAAAAGGAAGGCGCGGCGGTGGCCGGCAGCCGTTACACCTATGCGATCGGCCGCCTCGTGCTCTGGTCGGCCAAACCCGGCCTGGTCGACGACAAGGGCGAGGTATTGAAGAAGGGCGACTACGCGCACATTGCCATCGCCAATCCGAAACTCGCGCCCTACGGCGCCGCCGCGATCGAAGTGCTGACCGCGCTGAAACTGCTGGACACCGTGCAGGCCAGATTCGTCCAGGGCGAAAACATCGCCCAGACCCATCAGTTCGTCGCCACCGGCAATGCCGAACTCGGCTTCGTCGCCCTGTCGCAAGTCATGAAGGACGGCAGAATTGCCGAAGGATCGGCCTGGATCGTCCCCAGCAGCCTGCACCAGCCGATCCGGCAGGACGCGATCCTCCTCGACAAGGGCCGCGGCAGGCCGGCTGCCGAAGCCTGGCTCAAATACCTCAAGGGTGCCAAGGCGCGCGCCGTGATCAAGACCTTCGGCTACGAGACCTGACGCCGTCGCCCTTTCGCGCAATACCGCGCTAGCATTCGTCCCATGCTGAGTTTACCCAACTTCGCGTCCGACCTCGCCGCGATCTGGCTGACGTTCAAGCTGGCGAGCGTCACCACCATATTGCTGCTGCTGATCGGCACGCCGGTCGCGTGGTGGCTGGCGCGCACGCGCTCCGGATGGAAGGGACCGGTCGGTGCCGTGGTGGCGCTGCCCATCGTGCTGCCGCCGACCGTGATCGGCTGCTACTTGCTGCTGGTGATGGGCCCCGACGGCGTGGTCGGCCGTTTCACCGAGTGGGCCGGCATCGGCCTCCTGCCCTTCACCTTTTGGGGCCTCGTCGTCGCCTCCGTGTTCTATTCGATGCCTTTCGTCGTGCAGCCGATCCAGAACGCCTTCGAGGCCATCGGCGA
>VEPA01000202.1 GCA_012026675.1 Betaproteobacteria bacterium
CATCGCCATGCTCGACCTGGCGCGGCCGATCTACCGCCAGACCGCGGCCTACGGCCACTTCGGGCGCAGCGATTTCGACCTTGCCTGGGAGAAGACAGACCAGATCGACGCCTTGAAGGCCGCGCTGCACTGAAACCCGGTCAGCTGCATGCCTGACTCCCGGTGCCTGAGCACCGGGTCCCGGGAGGATTTCAGCGCGTGTAGTAGCCGACGCCGATCAGGTAGTTGTCGAGGCGTTCGATACGCGAATGCTTGTTCTCGATCTTGTTGGTGACCGGATTGCGCCAGACGTAATCCACCGTGCCGCTGCCCTTGTTCCGTGCGAGAGCAATCATTTCCGCGATGATCGGCTTGCCGGCGGCGTCCTTCATCGCCCCGACATCGGTGCCGACCAGTGCCGGATTGACGCCCATGGCGACGAAGCGTGCATCATCGAGACTCACTGCGAAGACATAGAGGTCTTCGCGGACGTAGGGTCCCTTCGGGTCATTGAAGGCAGCGAAGGCAGCATTGAGCGACTTGCGCGCCTCGGCGACAGCGATGTCCAGCAAGGCTTCGGCTTGCTGGGCGCTTGAACGCGGCACATAGTAGCCGACCCCGACCATGTACTTGCCCACCTTGCGCACCAGGCTGGTCTTGTCCTCGACGCGGTTTGTGACACGGTTCAACCAGACGTAGTTGACCGTGCCCCCGCCAGGCTGATTTGCCGCGGCGAGCATTTCCTTGATGATCAACTTGCCGGCGGCATCGCGCAATTCACGTACATCGGAGCCGACGATGGCTTCGGGCGCACCACCGTGGGCGTGCATGATGCCGTCTTCGATGCCGACGACAAAGGTATAGAGGTCGTTGCGGTAGAAGCTGCCATTCTGGTTGTTGAAGGCTGCGAAAGCGCGCTCGGGGCTGTTGTCGTTCAGGTAGCTCACGGCATGGTCGAGCATTGCCTTGGCGTCCCTGGCGCCGGACCGAGCCTCGGCAATTGCCACCTGGTTTACCGGTGCGGCAGCGGCGGTTGAAGTGATACCTCCAGAGAGCAGGCCGAAGGCGAGAATGGGAACGGCAAGAATTACTGTGCGATTGAATCTCATGATGAT
Source organism: Betaproteobacteria bacterium (assembly GCA_012026675.1). Classification (GTDB taxonomy): domain Bacteria; phylum Pseudomonadota; class Gammaproteobacteria; order Burkholderiales; family Rhodocyclaceae; genus Sulfuritalea. Next base: position 1,095 of record VEPA01000202.1, read on the forward strand.
TTCACCTTAAGTAATAAATTTGCGGGCTCCGGCGGACTTCATTACGCGGACAACGCTGCGTAGCGCAGTGGTTCTGGAGCGAATGAGACCAGTCTACGCTTATTGTTGCACTGCAGCAAATCAGGTCTGCTTATTGTTTCCATAATGGAAGCTTGCGACGGACTGCGCCCGCACGGAGTCCTCGGAATCGGGCGCCAAAAACTGCGGGTGCATGAAAGCGGTCTGGCGGATATCCACATTGTTTGAGAGGATTCTGCTCAACAAACAGCAGTGCGTTTAGTCAGAGCTGCGGCGCGAAATTCAATGCTAATATCAACTCGTCAACGACTGACATTCAGCAGTCATGAATGCAGCAGAGCAGTCCCGGCACCGCAGTAGTTCCTGTAACGTCCATCATCAGTTCACGGGCCCATGACCAAGAGCAGCGATGACGATTTGATTCTGACTACGAGCAACCTGACCAAGGAATTCAAGGGCTTCGTTGCCGTCAATGACGTCAGTCTGAAGGTGCGCCGCGGCGAGATTCACGCCCTGATCGGGCCCAACGGCGCCGGCAAGACAACCGTCTTCAACCTGCTCACCAAGTTTCTCAGCCCGACCCGCGGCAGCATCCACTTCAACGGCCGCGACATCACACTGGAGCAGCCGGCGCAGATCGCCCGGCGCGGCATAGTCCGCTCATTCCAGATTTCGGCTGTTTTTCCGCACCTCACCGTGCTCGAGAACGTGCGCATTGCGCTGCAACGCACGCTCGGCACTTCCTTCCACTTCTGGCGCTCGCAGCGCTCGCTGGAGGCGCTCAACGGGCGCGCCATGGAGCTGCTGGAGCAGGTCGGGCTGGAGGCGTTCGCCAACATGAACACGGTGGAACTGCCCTATGGCCGCAAGCGCGCCCTGGAAATCGCCACTACACTGGCGCTGGAGCCGGAGCTGATGCTGCTCGACGAGCCGACCCAGGGCATGGGCCACGAGGACGTGGACCGGGTAAGGGACCTCATCAAGAAAGTTTCCGCCAACCGCACGGTACTCATGGTCGAGCACAACATGAACGTCGTGGCCGGCATCTCCGACACGCTGACGGTCCTGGCGCGTGGCGCCGTCCTGGCCGAGGGCCCGTACGCCGAGGTCGCGAAGAACCCGCTGGTGATCGAGGCCTATATGGGTACCGAACAGGTCACGGAGACGCACGGCGCATGAACACGGCGACCGAATACTTGCGGGTTACCGATCTTCATGCCTTTTACGGCGAGTCGCACATTCTCCACGGGATGGACTTCAGCGTGAACCGGGGCGAGTGCGTGACGCTGCGCGGCCGCAACGGCGCAGGTCGCACGACGACCCTCAAGGCGATTCTGGGCCTCACCGGCAGGCGCACCGGTTCGGTAATGCTGAATGGACGCCAAGTGATCGGCTGGGCGCCGCACCGCATTGCCCGTCTCGGTGTCGGTTATTGCCCCGAGGAGCGCGGCATCTACGCCAGCCTGACAACCGAGGAGAACCTCATGCTGCCGCCGCAGGTGGCGAGCGGAGGCATGTCGGTCGAAGAGATCTACGCCATGTTTCCCAACCTCGCCGAGCGGCGCAAGAGCCAGGGCACGCGCCTGTCCGGCGGCGAGCAGCAGATGCTGGCGATGGCGCGCATCCTGCGCAGCGGCGCTCGGCTGCTGCTGCTGGACGAAATATCCGAGGGCCTGGCGCCGGTCATCGTGCAGAAGCTAGGGCAGGTGATCCGTCAATTGAAGGAAAAAGGCTTCACCATTGTCCTGGTCGAACAGAATTTCCGCTTTGCCGCGCCGCTGGCCGACCGCATGTACGTGGTCGAACACGGCAGCATCGCGGTGGAGGTGGGCAAGGACGAACTGGAGCAGAAAAAGGCATTGTTGCACGAGTATCTCGGCGTCTGACGCCGCCAACCTAGAAAGAGGAGAAGCGCAATGAAACAGAAGTTGATCGGTGTTCTTGTCGGTGCAGCCCTGGCTGCATGCTCGACCGGCGCCCTGGCCCAAGCCAAGGCACCCGCAATGAAGCTCTCCGGCGAGGCGGTGAAGATCGGCGTGCTTTCCGACATGTCAGGCCTGTATTCCGACCTCGGCGGCCAGGGTTCCGTGATCGCCGCGCAGATGGCCGTTGACGATTTCAAGGAGCAGGCCAAGCCGGCCTACAAGATCGATGTCGTTTCCGCCGATCACCAGAACAAGGCTGACGTGGGCGCCGCCAAGGTCAGGGAATGGATCGACCGCGAGGGCGTGGATATGGTGACCGACGTCCTCAACTCGGCGGTCGCGCTGGCCACGGCCAAGGTGGTGGCGGAAAAGAAGCGCATCCTGCTCGATGTCGGCGCGGCTTCAACGCGTCTGACCAACGAGGACTGCAACCCCTACACCGTACATTGGATGTATGACACCTACGCGCTCGCCAACGGCACGGGCAAAGCGATCGTCAAGCAAGGGGGTGACTCCTGGTTCTTCCTCACCGCCGACTACGCTTTCGGCCACTCGCTGGAAAAGGACACCGCGGAGGTGGTCAAGGCCAACGGCGGCAAGGTACTCGGTCAGGTCCGCCATCCGCTCAGCGCTGCCGACTTCTCCTCTTTCCTGCTCCAGGCGCAAAGTTCAAAGGCCAAGATCATCGGGCTGGCAAATGCCGGCGGCGATACCATCAATGCGATCAAGGCGGCCGCCGAATTCGGCATCACCAAGAACCAGTCGCTCGCGGGCCTGCTGGTGTTCATCACCGACGTGCACAGCATCACCCTGAACGTGGCGCAGGGCATGCTTCTCACCGAAGGCTTCTACTGGGATTTCAACGATCAGACGCGCGCCTTCAGCAAGCGCTTCTTCGCCAAGGCGAAGAAGGAGCCGACCATGAACCACGCCGGCGTTTACTCGGCGACGCTGAATTACCTCAGGGCGATCCAGGCGGCCGGCACGGACGATGCGGACGCGGTCATGGCACAACTGAAGAAGATGAAAATCAGCGATCCGGTCATCCAGAGCGGCCAGATTCGCGCCGATGGGCGCCTGGTGCATGACATGTACCTGCTACAGGTAAAGAAGCCGGCGGAGTCCAAGTATCCGTGGGACTACTACCACGTCAAGGCTGTGATTCCGGCGGCCGAGGCCTTCCAGCCGCTGTCGCTGAGCCGCTGTCCGCTGGTGAAGAAATAATCCGGCACCGGCAAGTCGCCTGACATGACATGAACGAAGTCTTCGGCATCCCGATCCAGGCCTTCATGGGCCAGCTCATGCTGGGCCTGGTGAACGGCTCGTTCTATGCCATGCTGAGCCTCGGGCTGGCCGTCATCTTCGGCATGCTCAACATCATCAATTTCGCGCACGGAGCGCTTTACATGATGGGGGCGATGCTGGCGTGGATGGGGCTGAACTACCTGGGCCTCGACTACTGGTGGGCGCTGCTGCTTTCCCCGCTGGCCGTCGGCGTGCTGGGAATCTTGATCGAGCGCACCATGTTGCAATGGCTGTACCAGCTCGACCATCTATATGGATTGCTCCTGACCTTCGGGCTGGCGCTGGTCATCGAAGGACTGTTCCTCAATGCCTATGGCGTTTCCGGGCAGCCCTACGCGATTCCCGAAGTTTTCAGTGGTGCCTATAACCTGGGCTTCATGTTCCTACCGAAATACAGGGCGTGGATCATCGTCGCATCCCTGACCCTGTGTTTCGCCACCTGGTTCGTCATTGAGCGGACGCGGCGCGGCGCCTACCTGCGCGCTGCAACGGAGAACCCCAAGCTGACGCAGGCTTTCGGCATCAACGTGCCGCTGATGGTGATGCTGACCTACGGTTTCGGCGTCGGCCTGGCGGCCTTTGCCGGAGTGCTGGCCGCGCCCGCGGTGCAGGTCGGTCCGCTGATGGGCTCCAATTTGATCATCGTCGTGTTCGCGGTGGTAGTGATCGGTGGCATGGGCTCGATTCTGGGCTCGATCGTCACCGGCCTTGGGCTGGGGCTCATAGAAGGGCTGACCAAGGTCTTCTACCCGGAGGCTTCGGCCACGGTCGTGTTCATCATCATGGCGCTGGTACTGCTGGTACGTCCGGCGGGCTTGTTCGGCAAGGAGAGGTAGGCCGGCGATGGACAGGAAACTCCTCGGTTATGGCGCACTGCTGGCCTTCGGTCTGGCGGCGCCGTTTCTCATGTATCCGGTACTGGTGATGAAGGTGTTGTGCTTCGCCTTGTTTGCCTGCGCCTTCAACCTGCTGATCGGCTACACCGGCCTGCTCTCCTTCGGCCACGCCTGCTTTCTCGGCACCGCAGGCTATGTCGCCGGACACAGCATCAAGGTCTGGGGCTTCCCGCCTGAACTGGGCCTGATTACCGCGACGCTGGCGGCGGCGGGCCTCGGCTGGGCTGTCGGCAGCTTGGCCATCCGCCGGTCGGGCATCTATTTCGCAATGATCACTCTGGCGCTGGCCCAGATGGTGTATTTCTTCTTCCTGCAGACGCCATTCACCGGAGGCGAGGATGGACTGCAGGGTGTGCCGCGCGGCAAGCTTCTGGGTGTCATCGACCTCACCGACGACTACGCGCTTTATTATTTCGTGCTGGCTATCTTCGTCTTCGCCTTCTGGCTGATCCATCGCACCATCCATTCGCCCTTCGGCCAGATTCTCAAGGCAATTCGCGAGAATGAGGCGCGCGCCATCTCGCTCGGCTACGACGTAGCCAAATACAAGCTGCTGGCCTTCGTGCTCTCGGCCGGGCTCGCCGGATTGGCCGGGGCGACCAAAACGCTGGTGTTTCGCTTCGCCACTCTCACCGACGCCCACTGGCATACTTCCGGCGAAGTGGTGTTGATGACGCTGGTGGGCGGCATGGGTACGGTGTTCGGGCCCGTGGTGGGTGCGGCGATCATCGTCACCCTGCAGAACGAACTAGCCGACAAGGTCGGTTCGCTGGTCACCACCATCATGGGTGCGATCTTCGTGCTCTGCGTACTCCTCTTCCGACGCGGCATTGTCGGTGAAGCGATGGCGCTGTATCAGCGGATGGTGGGGCCTCGCCCGTAGGCAGCCGGCGTAACCTCAGGCGCCACGACTGCGGCTCCTTGCCGATGTGGCACGCAATTCAGTAAGCCCGCGCCAAGCTTGGCGACGGGACTGCCGCCAAGAGCGAACCTATAATGCCTTCGGGGCAAGCGGTTCGCTTTGATCGAACCATCTCCCGATCTTGAAGACAGGGGCTGCTGTTCGCCATCGAATGCCACTCATGGACATCAATTCCGAAAACTTCGGCAACCGCTTCGAGATCCTGCAGGAATTGGGTAAAGGCGCGAATGGTGAGGTACATCTTGCCTTCGACAATTTTTTGCAGCGGCAGGTTGCCATCAAGATCATCCGCAGGAAGGCTTCCGACGACGCCGAAGCCGACCGGCAAAACCGCAACATGTGGCTCAATGAAACACGCCTTGCCGGAAAGCTCCTGCATCCGTTCATTGTCCAGGTCATGGAAGCCGGCAGCACTGATGACTTCGATTACCTGATCATGGAGTACCTTGCCGGCGGCACCCTGAAACAGTTCACCGTTCCCGGAAAACTGTTGCCGCTCGACCGCGTCATCGACATCCTGTACAAGGTGTGCAATGCACTCGACTATGCCAACAAGATGGGCGTGCTTCATCGCGACATCAAACCGGAGAACATCCTGCTGGGCGAAAACAATGCGATAAAAATTTCGGACTTCGGGGCGGCCTACTGCAACGATACCGAAGTTACGCAGGTTCTCTTCGTCGGATCGCTGGCCTTCATGCCGCCCGAACTGTTCAGGAATGAAATCCCGACGATCAAATCGGACATCTACGCGGTCGGCGTCATGGCCTACCAGCTGCTGACCGGGATGCTGCCATTTACCGCGGATTCCCACGAAGGACTCATTCTCGAAAAGTTGAACCAGGATGCGGTACCCATGGACACGCGCCGGCACGACATTCCCCCATCGCTGCGCTTCGCGGTGCACCGCGCCATGCATCGTGACCCAGCGGTTCGTTATGATACCTGGAAGGATTTTTGCGACGACCTCGCCATCGCCTTGCCGCTCGTGCCGCGACCCGAGGAGGCCAATTTCGACAGCGCGCATTTCAATGTGCTGCGCGAACTGCCGTTCTTTTTCAGGTTCACCGATATTGAATTGTGGGAAACAGTCGGCATCGGCCACTGGCAAAAGAGAGAACCGGGCGAAACCATTGTGGAAGAAGACGTCGCCGGGCGAAGCTTGTTCGTCATCATCAGCGGCGAAGCAAGGGTCACCAAGAAGGGGGTCGAACTCAACCGGATGGGCACCGGCGAATGCTTTGGCGAAATGACCTATCTTGATGAAAATCAGCTGGTACGCTCGGCAACGGTCACAGCCGAATCACAAGTAACGATGATCGAAATCGAGGGTGCATCGCTGCGCCACGCCTCCTCCGGGCTGCAGGCGCGCTTCTCCAACGAATTCCTCAAGCTGATGATCAACCGCCTGAGACATGCCGATGAACGATTCGTCCTGAGCGCAGGCCTGCATGTCTAGTCTGCCCTTCACGCGAGGACGACTTGAAAAAATGGCAGGCTTGGCCGCATGCGCCATTCTTGCCCTGCTCGTGCAGGTTTCCGCGGTCGGGAACTGGATCGATTTTGCCTTGCTCGACAACATGACGGCTGTCCTGCGCAAGCACTTTCCGGTTCCGGCAGGCAATGAAGTCGTCGTCGTCGGCATCGACGAAACAAGTGTCGCCAGCTACCCTGAACCGCTGACGCTATGGCATCGTTACCTGGCCGATTTCCTGCGCGCTGTCGCCTCAGGAAAAGCCGCTGCGGTGGGGCTCGACCTCGTTCTGCCGGACCATTCCTACAATCAGGTGTTGCCTGGCAGCGACGAAGCGCTGATGATGGGAATCCTGACAGCGAAGAAGGAACTCCCTGTCGTGCTGGCGCGCACCGTAGAGGTCTCCGGCAGGCAGCGCGCCCTCTTCCGCAAATTCCAGCTGCTTGCCGGGGAAGAAGGAACCGGGCTCGCGCTGTTTCCACGGGACGAAGATCATGTCATCAGGCGCTTCGATGAACGAATCGGCGACAACGCGGCGCTCGTTCCCACCCTGGTCGGCCAATTAAGCCGGGCCTTGGGCAAGGATCCGCAGCCCGGAATGATCGACTATTCCAGGGGATCTTCATTCAACTACGTCCCGTTGCATACGGTGCTCGCTCTGTACCAGGCCAACAACAGCGCTGGCCTGCGGCAGATGTTCGAGGGCAAGCCCGTGCTCCTGGGTTCGGTGCTTCCCGCCAGCGATGCCGTCCTGCAGCCGGTGAATCTTGCAGCGTGGGAGGAAAACGCCAATCTTGCGCCCGGCGTCCTGATTCACGCGCAGGCGCTGCGGACCATTCTGAACCACGGGCTGATACGGGACGTACCCATCTGGCTGGTCGGTACCGCAATCCTTTCAGCATCCCTGTTCTGGCTCGCCGGTCTGAGACCCTTGCCGGCGAGCGGAGTCCTGACGGCAGTGACGGCCGGCTTCCTGGTCGCTTCCGCCTGGCTCTTCAGGCAGGGCTGGTATCTTCCCCTCAGCGGCATTTATGCGGCGGCCTGCGGCGGCCTGCTCGGGCCGCTCGCCGGAGATGCCTGGCGCAAGCTGAAGGAACGCCTGATTCTGAAACGTTCATTTTCGGGATCCGTCAGTCCGGTGGTCATGCGCGAGATCCTCTCGGGACAACTCTCGCCGGGCCTCGGCGGCGAACGGAAATATGTGTGCGTGCTGTTCGCAGATATCCGCGGGTTTACGACCTTGAGCGAATCGCTGCCGCCCGAAGCGGTGATTACCCTGCTCAATCGCTATTTCGACCGCGTAGTGGACCAGATCCACCATCAGGAAGGCGCGGTGGTCTGCTTCATGGGGGATGGCATCATGGCAATTTTCGGCGCCCCGAAACGATTGCCCAATCCATGCGAAGCGGCGCTGGCGGCGGCCAAGGGAATGCAGAGCGAAGTCGCCAAGCTGAATGAGACTCTGGTTCGGGAAGGAGCTGCTCCGATCCAGATCGGTGTCGGACTGCACGCCGGAGACGCCGTAATCGGACAGGTAGGTTCGTCGGGAAGGCACGACTACACCGCGATAGGCGACGTCACCAACGTCGCGTCACGTCTTGAGGGGCTGACAAAGGATGTCGGTTACCAGATAGTCTGCTCGCGGGACGTCGTCGATGCACTCGCGTCGCACAGCGATCTGACCTCGGTCGGGCCGCAGCCAATCAAAGGGCATACGCCGGTGCATGCATATGGATGGGGACCGCGCTAGAACAAGTTTGTCATAGGGAGAGCAACATGCAGTCAGTCAAGAATATTTTTTGTGCGTTTCTGTTGCTGGGCTATTGCATCGCGTCCGGCGCCGCGGGGGATCCCGCCGTGGCGATGGTCACGGACCTCGAAGGCAAGGCGCTGGTGCTGGACGATAGCCGCAAGCCGGCGGTCACGCTTCTGTCCGAAATCCGCCAGGATGCGCGGGTACAGCTCGATGCCGGAGGGCGGCTGGTCGCGGTCTATCTGGGTTCCGGCCAGACCTGGGAAATGAAGGGACCCGCAGTCGTGCTGTTCCGCGCGCAGCAACCCGAGTCGGAATCGGGCGCCAAACCGCAAGCACGGGGCAATGCCTTGTCCAAGGCGAGCAAGGACATTCGCATCAAGCCTGTCGCCGTCGCCCAGGCCGCGATCGTGATGCGTTCCGTCAAGCCCAGCCTGAAGCTGAAGTTACTCAATCCGCTGGGCAACAAGACTCTCGAAGAGCGTCCGGCGTTCGCCTGGAAAAGCCTTGCGCCGGATATCCCCTACCGCTTTGCCTTGCTCGATGACACCGGCCGGACGCTGTTTGAAACAAGCGTCGTTGACACATCGCTGCAATTGCCCGCCCAGGTTCAGCTGAAGGAGGCCACCACCTATACCTGGAGTGTCTCGGCGCAGCATCCCGACGGATCGGCATTCTCGAATGCCAGCGATTTCAGCCTGGCGCCCGCCGCCCTGCGCCGCCAGGTCGAATCCCTGCGTCCCGCCGCCAATTCGCCGTTCTCCGAGCGCATCGCGTTTGCGGCCTGGCTCGAAGAAATGGCGCTGCGCGACGAAGCGCGCAAATACTGGAAAGCCGCCGCAGCCGAACGGCCGGACGATCCCCGATTGAAGGTAATGGCGGACGAATGAGTTCTCGCTTGCAGCATCGCCAAGAATGCCGGCATTAGCCTCCACTGAAACTTCGTTTTCACTTGTTTCATTCTTTGCGAGTGGTCTCTCGTGACCATGATAATTAGGGGTATATTTGCTTCCAGCCGCCGATCCCTGATGATCGACCCAGGCATGGCGGTCACAAAAGGGATGTTCATCTAAGGGAGGAGGATGCAATGGGATTTTTCGACTTTCTGTTCGGCAAGAAGCAAGAGGCTGCGCCGGCACCGGCCACAAAAGCAGAGGCGCCGCGAGTCACCAATGTCTGCGTCGGCGAGTCTCTTGTCGGCGACGGCAATGAAGTGGCGCACATCGACCTGATCATCGGCCCGCGTGGCAGCTCCGTCGAAAAGGCGTTCGCCAACAGCCTGACCAACAACAAGGATGGCTTCACCGCGCTGCTATCCGTGGTTGCACCCAACCTTCAGTGCAAGCCGAACACGGTAATGTTCAACAAGGTGACCATCAAGGGCGCAACGCAGGCCGTGCAAATGTTCGGTCCGGCACAACGTGCGGTCGCCATGGCCATTGCCGACAGCGTCGAGGACGGCACGCTGCGAGCCGACCAGGCCGATGACCTGTTCATCTGCGTCGGCGTCTTCATCCACTGGCTGGCCGCCGACGACACCAAGATCCAGGACTACAACTACCGGGCCACCAAGGAAGCGCTGGCCCGGGCGGTGAATGGTTCGCCGAAGGCGAAGGATGTCATCGCGCAGAAGAAGACGGCGATGCATCCCTTCCAGGCTGCCGCTGCCTGATCGACTTGGCCCGATGCCTCCCGGTCTGTCCGACGGGAGGCGAGGCGCCGGTTATGCGGAATCGGCTCAGCTGGTCACACCATCCACGTAAAACCAGCGCCCGTCCTCGCGCAGAAAACGACTGATCTCGTGCAGCCGCTGCGCGCTGCCGCCGACGCGGAAGCGGGCGACGAATTCCACCGACGCGGTGTTGCCGCTTGCGGCGTGGGTCTTGACGTCCAGCCCCAGCCATTTCGTTGGCATTTCGGTGCCAAGATTCAGCGCGGCGGGGCGCGTCGAGGCGTGCCAGGTGGCAAGCAGGTAGTCCTCCAGCCCGAGTACATAGGCGCTGTAGCGCGAGCGCATCAGCGACTCGGCATCAGCGGCAGGGCTGCCCGCGTGAAGGCGGCCGCAGCAGTACGCATAGGCCAGCGGCAGGCCGCAGGGACAGGGCTGCGGGATTACGGACGCGGGGCGGGATCGCTTGGCGGCAGGCATTTGGCGCAGTCCTCGCGGCCGAAGGGTGAGATGTAGCGCCACCAGATCCAGACCAGCAGCGGCAGCAGCGCAATCAGCGCCATGTCGCTCCAGCCCGGCTGCGCCAACTCGCCCTGCCACCATGCCACGGCGGAACGGATGGCTTCGATCAGCAGCACCATGTAGGCGAAAGCGGCGCCCAGGAGGGCGATGCGCTTCACCCGCCGCCCCGCTCATACACCCACTGCAGCAGGGCATCCTGTGCCGCCTGCGCGCCGGCGGCATTGGCGTGATTGACGAAGAACACCACGATCCAGCGCCGGCCGCTCTTGTCCAGCACAAAACCGGCAATGCTGCGCACGCCTTCCAGCGAACCGGTTTTGATGTGCGCCTGGCCGGCCACGCCGTTCTGCTTGAGGCGCTTTTTCATTGTGCCGTCGGTCGCGGTCACCGGCAGGGAGGCCATCAGTTCCGGCATCACGGCACTGCGCCACGCAGCCTGCAGCAGGCGGCCCAGGCCTTCGGCGGAAATCCGTTCGCGGCGCGACAGTCCGGAGCCGTTTTCCAGCACCAGTTCCGGCACGCTCAAGCCCCGCGCATCGAGCCAAGCGCGGATCGCCGCATCGGCGGCGGCGGCCCCGGCCGGACGCTGCCCGGCTTCCATGCCCAGCGTCAGGAACAGCTGGCGCGCCATGACGTTGTTGGAAAACTTGTTGATGTCGCGCACCACTTCCGCAAGAGTCGGCGATGGCAGCACGCCGACCGGGCGCGCCTCGGCCGGCACCGCGCCGTCGCGCACGCTACCCGTGAGCGTACCGCCGAGTTCGGCCCATAACTGCTGGAAAACGCCGAGCACGAATTGCGGATGATCCTGCACCGCGATGTTCCAGCGCTGCTCCTCGCAGGCTTGCGGGAAGACGCCGGTCAGTACCAGCCGCGTCGTCGTGCCATGAGCGAAAACATCGGCGCGCAGGCGCTCCTTCCAGTCACCGCAGCCGTTGCCGTTGCCCAGGGTGATCTGGTTGACCAGGTCGAGGTTGGCCGGCGCCGGTTCCATGCCGACCAGCAGTTTCCGGTTCGCCGGATCGGGCACCAGCTGCAGCGTGACGGCCTTGAAATTCAGCAGCAGGGCATCGGGAGAAACGTTGTAGGGCCGCATCGGCCGCGCGTCGAACTCTCCGGGGTCGGCGCCGGTGGTGGCGAACGCGCTGCGGTCGAGCACCAGGTCGCCGCGAATCTCGCGAATGCCGCGCGCGCGTATCTGGCGCAGCAGGCGCCCGAACTGGTCGTAGGTCAGCCTGGGGTCGCCACCGCCCTTCAGATGCAGGTCACCCGTCAGGACACCGTCATTGAGCGTACCGCTGGCAAAGGCCTCGGTCTTCCAGACATAGGCCGGCCCCAGCAGGTCGAGCGCGGCAAAGGTAGTCACCAGCTTCATGGTCGACGCCGGATTCAGCGCGGCGCGCGCATTGATGGCCAGGCGCGGCGCGGTGGCATCGGCCTCCCTGACCCAGACGGCGGTCGCTGCCTGCGGAATGCCGGCGTGCTTCAGCGCCTGCGCCACCGGGACGGGGAAGTCGGTTGCGCGCGCGGGAATTGCACACAGGGTAAACACGCAGGACAGGACGAGCAGCAGTTTTCGCATGGGCGTGATCTTATAGAATCGGCGATCAAAAAAGGGAGAGAGAACGCATGACCAAACGCATCGCCGTGCCGCTGCCCAAGGCCTATCTGCTGCTCAACCACGGCCCCACGGTGCTGGTCTCCAGCGCCCACGACGGCAGGCAGAACGTCATGGCCGCGGCCTGGAACATGGCGCTCGATTTCGATCCGCCCAAGGTCGCAGTGGTGATCGACAAGTCCACGCTGACGCGCGAACTGGTCGAAGCCTCGGGCGAGTTCGTGCTCAACGTGCCGTCGCGGCAACAGGCGGCCATGACGCTGGCCGTCGGCACGCAATCGGGGCGCGAGGTGGACAAGTTCGTGAAAGTCGGCGTTGGCGCTACGGCGGCAAGCGCGGTCGGCGCGCCGCTGATCGAGGGCTGTCTGGCCTGGCTGGAATGCCGGGTGATTGCCGAGCCGCACATCCAGAAGACCTACGACCTGTTTCTCGCCGAAGTCGTCGCCGCCTGGGCCGATCCGCAGGCGTTTTCCGCGGGCCGCTGGCATTTCCCGGACGAACATCGGCGCAGCATCCACTACCAGGCCGGCGGCAATTTCTTCGCCACCGGCGACGCTTTCGAGGTCTAGAAAGGCCGCACCCCGATCAGCCAGGCATGGCCGTAAAAGGCGAACAGCGTCCACGCCAGCAGGCCGGTCGCCGCCACCGAGGCATCGCGCGTCCAGCAACAGACTGGATAGGTGCGGCCCGCGATGCGGTCGCGCCGCCGCGCGGAGGCAAAGCTGGCCACGGCCCAGACCAGAAAGGCGCCGAACAGGACGACATCGGCCAGGTTGCCGTTGGCCAGCAAATGCGCCAGCGCCCAGAGCTTGACGCCCGCCACCATCGGATGGCCGATCTTCGCCTTGATGTGGCTGCCGGGCAGGTAGGCCGCGACCAGCAGAATGAAAGCCGGCACGGTCAGCAGCGCGGCCAGATGCCGCGTCCAGACGGGCGGCATCCAGAGCACGACGGGATCGGCACGGGCCTGGCCGTAGCCCCAGATGATCAGTCCCAGACCAAGGGCGGAAAAGAGTGCGAACACGCCCTTCCAGCGCAGCTCGCCCATGCGCGCGACCTGCGCGTCGCGCCAGTCGCCGGCAAGAATGCGCACTGAATGAACGCCGAGGAAAAGCACGAGACCGAGGATCAGGTAGGCAGACATGGTTCTTTACGGAAATGAAGTGGGCCGATCATAGCGCGGCGCTCAGCGGCCCGTGAAGCGCGGCGGACGTTTTTCGAGGAAGGCCGCCAGCCCTTCGGCGTAATCCTGCGTGTCGAGAAAAGCGAAGGAGGCGCGTTTTTCCTCGACACTCAGCGGGCGGTCCTCCAGCAGTCGCGCAATCCTCTGCTTGTGCCAGCGCGCCACCAGCGGCGCCCCGGCGGCGATGCGCGCGGCGCTGGC
>VEPA01000189.1 GCA_012026675.1 Betaproteobacteria bacterium
GCCCAGTTCTTCATCAACCTCAAGAACAACAGCTTCCTCGACTACCCGAGCCGCGACGGCTGGGGCTACGCCGTGTTCGGCAAGGTCGTGCAGGGCTTCGAAATCGTGGAGAAGATCGCCACGGTGCCGACCTCGAATGTCGGCCCGCACCAGAACGTGCCGACCACGCCGGTACTGATCGAATCCGTCAAGCTGCTGCCGGCCAAGAAATAATTTACACAGGACCACACTCAATGATCAAGCTCACCACCAGCCTCGGCGTCATTACCCTCGAACTCGATGCCGAGAAGGCGCCCAAAAGCGCCGCCAACTTCACCGACTATGTCCAGGCCGGACACTATGACAACACGATCTTCCATCGCGTGATCGACGGCTTCATGATCCAGGGCGGCGGCTTCGAGCCGGGCATGAACCAGAAACCGGTCAAGGCGCCGATCGAGAACGAGGCCAGGAACGGCCTGCGCAACTCGCGCTACACCGTCGCCATGGCGCGCACCAGCGACCCGCACTCGGCCACGGCGCAGTTCTTCATCAACGTCGGCAACAACGACTTCCTCGACTTCGACAAGTGCCAGGACGGCTGGGGCTACTGCGTCTTCGGCCGCGTTGTCGAAGGACAGGACGTCGTCGACAAGATCAAGGCGGTCAAGACCGGCAACAAGGGCTTCCACCAGAATGTGCCGCGGGAAGACGTGATCATCGAGCGCGCGGAAGTCATTTAAGCTCGCGGCGGTTCCATGCTGACCATCGCCGGAACCGCCCGCTTTGTTTCCGACCTGCATTTGCGGGCGGAGCGGCCGGACCTGACACAGCGCTTTGCCGTCTTTCTCGCCGATACGGCGGCGGCGAACGTCGAGATGCTGTTCATCCTCGGCGACCTGTTCGAGTACTGGATCGGTGACGACAATCTGGCCGAACCCTTCAATGCGGATGTCTGTGCCCTGCTGCGCGCTACGGTGGACATGGGCACGCGCATCGGCTTCATTGCCGGCAATCGCGACTTCCTGATCGGCGAGACCTTTGCCGTTGCGGCCGGAATCAAGTTGCTGCCGGAAACCGCAATAGTCGGCGCCGGCGGTACGGCAACCCTGATCATGCACGGGGATACCGTGTGCACCGACGACCTGCCCTACCAGGAATTCCGTCGCATGGTGCGCTCGCCGGAATGGCAACAGAATTTTCTCGCCCGGCCCTTGCCGGACCGCCGCATCGAGGTGGAAAACCTGCGCCGGCGCAGTGCCGAAGCGATGCAGGGCAAGACCGCCGCAATCATGGACGCCAACGCCGCCGCCATCCGCACGGCACTGGAAGCGAAGGGCTGCACCCGACTGATCCACGGCCACACGCATCGGCCCAGCCACGAACACATTCAACTCTCTGCGGGCACCGCCGAGCGCTGGGTGCTATCCGACTGGGATACGGGTCGCGGCGATGCGCTGGAAATAGGCCCCGCCGGCGTGCGCCGGCTCGACCTGTCGCGTTAGCCCAGACCCCGCGCCAGATCGGCCTGCAAGTCGACCGGACTTTCCAGGCCGACGGCAATCCGCAACAAGCCTTCGCTGATGCCGGACGCCGCCCGCGCCTCCGCCGAAATGCGGCCGTGGGTGGTCGATGCCGGATGGGTAATGGTGGTCTTGGTGTCGCCAAGGTTGGCGGTGATCGAGCGCAGGCGGCAGTTGTCCACCACGCGCCAGGCCGCCTCCCGCCCGCCCTTGACCTCGAAGGAGACGATGGCGCCGCCGCTGGCCTGCTGCCGCATCGCCAGCGCGTGCTGGGGATGCGAGGCGAGGCCGGGATAGAACACCCGCGCCACCTGCGGCCGGGCTTCCAGCCACTGCGCCATTGCGAGCGCGTTGGCAGACTGCGCGTGCATGCGCACCGACAGCGTTTCCAGGCCCTTGAGGATCACCCAGGCATTGAACGGCGACAGGGTCGGCCCGGCGGTGCGCAGGAACTTGAAGACTTCCTCGGTCAATGCTTTCGCGCCGCAGACCGCGCCGCCCAGCACCCGCCCCTGGCCGTCCAGATACTTGGTGGCGGAATGGATGATGAGGTCGGCACCGAGTTGCAGCGGCCGCTGCAGGGCCGGCGTGCAAAAGCAGTTGTCGACCACCAGCAGCGCGCCGGCGCTGTGCGCCACCTCGGCCAGTGCGGCAATGTCGAAGACTTCGGTCAGGGGATTGGACGGCGTCTCGATGAACACCAGCCGGGTGTTCGGCCGCAGCGCGGCGCGAAAGGCCTCGATGCCGCCCTGATCGACGAAACTGGTCTCCACGCCGAAGCGCGGCAGGATGTTGCCGAACAGTTGCTGCGTCGCGCCGAAGATGCTGCGCGAAGCGACGATGTGCTCGCCCCCGTTCATCAGCGCCATCACCGTGGACAGGATTGCCGCCATGCCGGTGGCGGTGGCAACGCAGGCCTCGGCGCCTTCGAGCGCCGCCAGGCGCTCCTGCAGGTTGGTAACGGTGGGGTTGGTGAAACGGGCGTAGACGTTGCCCGGCTCCGCCCCGGAAAAGCGCGCCGCTGCCTGGGCTGCGTTCTCGAAAACGAAGCTTGAGGTCAGGTAGAGCGCTTCGGAGTGCTCGTTGAACTGGCTGCGCTCCTGGCCGGCGCGCACCGCGAGGGTCTCGAAGGACCAGCCGGATGTATCCAGCAAGCTCACAGTACTACCCTCCCCCCACCACCCGCCCACGGCCGGCTTTGCACAGCCGGCCGGCTCGCACGGCGCGGAGCAATGTTCCGCGAAACCCCGTGCTCGCCCCCAAGGAAGGGGGTGACTGTGGTTCGCCGCTCACGCGGCTCCATGCATTTGGCTATGACGCCTTGGGACGGCCGGGCGGCGCTCATCCCGCCTGCACCAGGTTCAGGTCGAGTTGCTCCCCGTCCTGCCCGTCAAAACCGTCGCTGTCGTCCGGCCGCTGCAGCGGTGGCAGGGAACGCCTGTCCTCCATGTTCTGCAGATAGGCGGCGCTGACGTCGCCGGTGATGTACTGGCCGTCGAAGCATGAGGTCTCGAACTGCGTCACGGTCGGATTGACCGAGCGCACCGCCGCCTTGAGGGCATCGAGATCCTGATAGCTCAGCGCATCGGCGCCGATCTCGCGGCAGATTTCCTCGTCATTGCGAAAAGCGGCGATCAGTTCGCTGCGCGTCGGCATGTCGATGCCATAGACGTTGGCAAAGCGCACCGGCGGCGAGGCCGAGGCAAAATAGACTTTCCTGGCGCCGGCTTCGCGAGCCATCATGATGATCTCGCGGCTGGTGGTGCCGCGCACGATGGAATCGTCGACCAGCAGCACGTTGCGGCCCTTGAATTCCTGGCTGATGGCGTTCAGCTTCTGGCGCACGGATTTCCGCCGCGTGGCCTGACCAGGCATGATGAAGGTGCGGCCGATGTAGCGATTCTTGACGAAACCCTCGCGGTAGGGAAGGTTCAGGCGCGCCGCCAGTTCCATGGCCGAATGCCGGCTGGAATCCGGGATCGGAATCACCGCATCAATCTCGATGTGCGGCATGGTGAGGCGAATCTTGTCAGCCAGGTAGTCGCCCATCTTGGCCCGCGTTTCGTAAACCGAAATGCCGTCCATCACCGAATCGGGACGCGCCAGATAGACGAACTCGAACATGCACGGTGCATGCAGCGTGCGCTCCGCGCACTGGCGGCTGACGAAATTGCCACGCATGTCGATCAGCACCGCTTCGCCAGGCTCGACATCGCGCAGCATCTTGAAGCCCAGCGTATCGATGGCCACGCTCTCGGAGGCCACCATGTATTCCATTCCCGCCGGCGTCTCGTTGCGCCCCATCACCAGCGGACGGATGCCGTAGGGATCGCGGAAGGCCAGGAGGCCGTAGCCGGCGATCATCGCCACCACGGCATAGGCACCCTTGACGCGGCGATGCACACCGGCCACCGCCTTGAAAATCGTTTCGGCATCGACCTGATACTTGGTCGACGCGGCCTGCAGTTCGTGCGCCAGCACATTGAGCAGCACCTCCGAATCGGAGTTGGTGTTCATGTGGCGCAAGTCCTGGAGGAACATGTCCTGCTTCAACTGGTCGGCGTTGGTCAGATTGCCGTTGTGGGCCAGCATCAGGCCGAACGGCGAATTGACGTAGAAGGGCTGCGCCTCGGCCGCGTTGTCCGCAGAACCGGCAGTGGGATAGCGGCAATGGCCGATGCCCCAGTTGCCGAGCAGGTTGCGCATGGTGCGGGTACGGAACACGTCGCGCACCAGGCCGGAGCCCTTGTGCATGTGGAAACGCCCACCCTCGGCGGTGGCGACGCCGGCGGCGTCCTGGCCCCGGTGCTGGAGCACCTGCAAGCCGTCGTAGAGCAACTGGTTAACCGGCGTGGTGGCCACCACACCCAGAATTCCGCACATGGTCCTTCTCCGCCGGACTGCCGCAAGGGGAAGCAGCCAAAACATGGAGCGGGCAGCGCCCGCAAACAATTATCGCCCTCTTCCCCGGGAAAGGGGAAGAGGGGATGGTCATCTTTCTCTAACGAAACCGAATCCGCTTTGCCGCTTCCGCCGGCAACCACGGTTTTAACGCAATCACCCCTGTCTCCAAGGGTGGCGCCAATACTGCAACGCGCCACCAGCCCGCCTTCGGCAGCGACGTCATTCCCGCCACCATCACAGCTGCCAACACCACCAGAATTCCGCGCAGGACACCAAAAGCCGCACCCAAAAAACGATCCAGCAAGCCCAAACCAACCGCCTTCAACAGCAGCGAAATCAGCATGCGCGCAATTGCGAAGACTAGCAATACACCGACAAAAACCAGTACATAGGCCACAGCCAGGCGCAAACCAGCTTCAGCGATCTGCCCGCCCAGCAAGTTGGCGACATCTGCCGCTACGCTTCGCGCCACAAGAAACGCCACAATCCAGGCCGCAAGAGCCAGAATCTCGCTCATTACGCCACGCCACCAACCCAACAGCACCGACACCGAAATCACCGTCAGCACTGCGTAATCGAATACGGTCATCGCCCTACTTTGGTGCTACCGGACCGTCTACACCGATGATTTTGACTCGCGCACGTGCCTTTTCGGCTGCCTCCTGACTGGCGAAGGGGCCCGCCCGAACGCGCGTGCGGGATCCCTGCGGCGACTCGATTTTTTCGGTGTAGGCAGGGACACCGACGCCTTTCAGTTTGGCCAGCAACAACTTGACGTTGCCGGTTTCCTTGTAGGCGCCCAGTTGTATGACCCATTGGCCGGAAGCATCGGTCGCCGGTTTGGCATCCGCAGCCGTTTTGGTCGCCGGCTGCTCGACCGACTCAGCCTTCTTTTCCGGCGCTGTTAGCTTTTCTGCAGGCTTTTCCGCCGGCTTCACGGCCGCCGCCGCGCTTGGATGTGCGGCAGGTTTGGCGGGGACGGGCGCCGCCGCCGATGCGGCGGGAGCCGATTCGGATTTCGCCTGCACTTCAGCCTTCTGTTCCGCAACGGGCTTCGGCTCCGGTGGCGGCATGGGCGTCGCCACGGGCTTGCCCGGCAGAAGTTTGGCCGCGATGCCGGGGGCATCCTGGCTGGGGATGCGGACCTGTATGTCCTGGCTGAGAGGCCGCGGTTCCCGATCCATCACCATCGGCAAAACGATGACGGCAAGTAGCGCCAGCGCGACCGCGCCAACCAGACGGCGACGAGCACGCTTCTTCAGCTGCAATTCGTTAGGCGATGTGTCTTGTTCCGCCATCTTGGTTACGCTGAACGGCCTTGCGCCTGCAGGACCGCAGCAACAGTGAGGAAGGATCCGAAGGCGAGGATTCTATCATCTTCGCCGGCCTTCTCTTGCGCGCAGACGAGCGCCGCAACGGGCGAGTCGAAGACATCCACGACCACCATTCCCCTTGCCTCCAGGCGACTGGCCAGAAAGTCGGCGCTGGCGGCACGGCGCCCTTCCAGCGTGCAGGGCAGCCAGTGAGTTACCCGCTCGCCCATGGCGTCTATGACGCCGTCAATGTCCTTGTCGGCGAGCATGCCGAAGACTGCCCAGGTATGTCGATGGAAACCCATGTCGCCCAGATTGGCAGCCAGCACGCGCGCCGCCTGCGGGTTGTGCGCAACGTCAAGCACCACCGCAGGATGTCCGGGCAGGACCTGGAAACGACCGGCCAGTTCAACTTCGATCAATCCCCGGCGAATGTCTTTCATGGCCACCGGCAAATGGTGATGCAAGGCATCGAGCGCCGCCAGCGCACAGGCGGCATTGGCCAGTTGCTTGTCGCCGCGCAGGGCCGGAAAGGCCAGGCCGCCGCGCCGGACCGCTGCAGTTCGTTCGCCCTGCCCGGCCCCAAGGGACGAGGCTGCCCAATACAACCATTGCTGCTCCTGCCGCAGATAACCAAAATCCCGTCCCATCACCTGAAGCCCGGCCCCGATCTGCCTTGCATGAGCGACAAGCGATTGCGGCGGAGCGGGATCGCCGCAGATCGCCGGCACGCCACCGCGGAAAATCCCGGCCTTCTCGCGCCCGATCGACTCGCGATCGGGGCCCAGAAGGTCCATGTGGTCGAGATCGATACCGGTCACTACGGCGCACTCTGCCTGGTAAATGTTGGTGGCATCGAGCCTGCCACCGAGGCCGACCTCGAGAATAATGACATCGAGATCGGTCGCGGCAAATATGTCCCAGGCGGCCAGCGTGCCGAACTCGAAATAGGTGAGCGCGGCATCGCCCCGCGCCTGCTCGACCCGGCCAAAAGCCGCGCAGAGACTCGCATCGTCCACTGCAACGCCATTGATCCGTACGCGCTCGTTGAAACGCAGCAAGTGCGGCGAGGTATACAGTCCGACGCCATAGCCGGCAGCAATCAGAATGCGCTCCAGCATGGCGCAGGTTGATCCTTTGCCGTTGGTGCCGCCGACCAGAATGACCGGGCAGGTTTCGCGCTGACCGAGCCGCGACTTGATTGCCGCTACACGTTCCAGACCGAGTTCTATGCCGGCGCTGCCACGCGGATGTAGCGCTTCAAGGTGCGCCAGCCAGGCATCCAGCCCCACCGGCAAACCCGACAATTGCGACATCAACGCTGGTGAAGAAATCGTAGCGAGCGGGCCGCAGCGGGGAGCGGCCGCAGCGCAGCTACCGGAATGTACGTTTTTGTACATGAGGACGAGGCGGGGTTTCGCAAAGCATGCTTTGCGGCGCCGCAGTCGGCCCGGAGTGCAAACCGGGCCGTGGAAGAGCACCGCCCAAGCCCCGATCCGGCACGCGCAGTAGATTTATTCACAAGCGTTCAAGGAGCCGGGACGCGTTGCAGCAATGTGATCAGCGACGCCAGTTTGTCGCGCAGTTCGCGGCGGTCGACGATCATGTCGATGGCACCTTTCTCAAGCAGGAATTCCGCCCGCTGAAAACCCTCCGGCAGGGTCTCGCGCACGGTCTGCTCGATCACCCGCGGCCCGGCAAAGCCGATCAGGGCGCCGGGCTCGGCGATCACCACGTCGCCGACAAAGGCGAAGGAAGCCGATACACCGCCCATGGTGGGATCCGTCAGCAGCGTAATGAAGGGCAGTTGGTGATGCGCCAGTTGTGTCACAGCTGCGGTGGTCTTGGCCATTTGCATCAGCGAGAACAGACCCTCCTGCATGCGCGCACCGCCGGAGGCCGTGATACAGATGAAGGGCGACTGCAACTCGATTGCCGCCTTGACGCCGCGCACGAAGCGCTCACCCACCACCGCCCCCATCGAGCCGCCGAGAAACTCGAACTCGAAACAGGCCACGACCACCGGTACAGTCTTGATCGCGCCCTGCATCACCACCATGGCATCGGCCTCGCCGGTATCTTCATTGGCAGCGACAAGTCGATCGACATAGCGCTTGCTGTCCTTGAACTTGAGCGGATCCATCGGAATGACTTCGCTGCCGATCTCGAAACGGCCTTCCGCATCGAGCAGAGCATCAAGGCGTACGCGAGCGCGCACGCGCAAATGATGGGCGCACTTGGGGCAGACATTCTGGTTGCTCTCCAGATCGGTGCTGTAGAGCACCGCCTCGCAAGCCGGGCACTTTGCCCAAAGTCCCTCCGGTATCGACTTGCGCCCGCCTTCCGAACGCTTGATCTTCGGCGGCAGCAGTTTTTGTAACCAGCTCATGCGATGGTCCCTTTCTTGTCAGCGGCGTCCATGGCCAGGCGCACGCCGGAAAGGAAATCCTGCACGCGCGCCGATGCTTCAACAGCGGGAGAATTCTCTATTTCCTCGATGATGCGGCTGCCGATCACCACTGCATCGGCCACCGCAGCAATGCGCGCGGCGGTAGCACCGTCGCGAATGCCAAAGCCGACGCCGACCGGCATGCCGACCTTGGCGCGAATCTGCGGAATGCGGCGCGCCACTTCGTCGAGATCGAGTTTTCCGGAGCCGGTCACGCCCTTCAGCGACACGTAGTAGATGTAGCCGCTGCCGATCTGTGCGACTTCGTCGTAGCGCTTCTCCGTCGAGGTCGGCGCCAGCAGGAAGATCGGATCGATGCCGGCCGCTTTCATGACCGCGGCAAACGCCGCGCATTCTTCTGGTGGGTAGTCGACCACCAGCACTCCATCGACACCGGCGGCGGCGGCATCGCGGGCGAAGGCCTCGACGCCGTAGGCTTCCACCGGATTGGCGTAACCCATCAGCACCACAGGCGTCGTCGCATTCTCCTTGCGGAATTCGCTCACTAGGGCCAGCACGCGGCGCAGGCTCATGCCATGCGCCAGCGCTCGTTCGGAGGCGCGCTGGATGGTCGGTCCGTCCGCCATGGGGTCGGAAAACGGCACGCCGAGTTCGATGATGTCGGCGCCGCCCGCGACCAAGGCCCGCATCAGCGGCAAGCTCATGTCCGGCTCGGGATCGCCTGCGGTGATGAAGGGAATCAGGGCCTTGCGGCCTTGTGCGGCGAGGGCATTGAATGTATTCGGGATGCGTGACATTGATGACAGGTTTCAGAATTCGATGCCGGACTTTTCGGCGACGGTGTGCATGTCCTTGTCGCCGCGGCCGGAAAGATTGACCAGCAGCACCTTGTCCGCCGGCAGAGTCGACGCCAGTTTGGCCGCGTAAGCCAGCGCGTGGCTGGATTCGAGCGCCGGGATGATGCCTTCGAAATGGCAGAGGTCGTGAAAGGCCTGCAGGGCCTCGGCATCGGTGATCGTGACGTACTCGGCACGACCGGAATCCTTGAGCCAGGCATGTTCCGGACCGACGCCGGGATAATCGAGGCCGGCAGAAACCGAGTGGGTTTCGCTGACCTGCCCGTTTTCGTCCTGCAGCAGGTAGGTGCGGTTGCCATGCAGCACACCGGAGCGCCCGGCGGTCAGCGATGCGGAATGCTTGCCCGAATCGAGCCCGTAGCCGGCGGCTTCGACGCCGATCAGCCTGACGCCAGCGACCGGTATGTAGGGATAGAAAATGCCCATCGCATTGGAACCGCCGCCGACGCAGGCGATCACCGCATCCGGCTGGCGTCCGACGAGTTCCGGCATCTGCGTCTTGCATTCCTCGCCGATCACCGCCTGAAAATCGCGCACCATCATCGGATAGGGGTGCGGACCGGCGACGGTGCCGATGATGTAGAAGGTGTTGCCGATGTTGGTCACCCAGTCGCGCATGGCTTCGTTCAAGGCGTCCTTCAGCGTTTTCGAGCCGGACTCGACCGGCACCACCGTGGCGCCCAGCAGCTTCATGCGATAGACGTTGGCGGCCTGGCGTCTGACGTCTTCGGAGCCCATGTAGACCACGCATTCCATGCCGTAGCGCGCGGCTACCGTGGCCGTGGCGACGCCATGCTGGCCGGCGCCGGTTTCCGCGATCACGCGCGGCTTGCC
>VEPA01000185.1 GCA_012026675.1 Betaproteobacteria bacterium
GCCGAAGTTCAACTCGATCTCGATCTCGGGTTACCACATGCAGGAAGCCGGCGCTACGCAGGCGCTGGAGCTCGCCTTCACCCTGGCCGACGGCCGCGAGTATGTGAAGACGGCGCTGGCCTCGGGCATGGACGTCGATGCCTTCGCCGGCCGCCTCAGCTTCTTCTGGGCGATCGGCATGAACTTCTATCTGGAGATCGCCAAGCTGCGCGCCGCGCGCCTCTTGTGGTGGCGGATCATGAACGAATTCGCACCGAAGAACCCGAAGTCGCTGATGCTGCGTACCCACTGCCAGACCTCGGGCTGGTCGCTGACCGAGCAGGACCCTTACAACAACGTGGTGCGCACGACGATCGAGGCGATGGCCGCGGTATTCGGCGGCACGCAGTCGCTGCACACCAATTCGCTCGTCGAAGCGATCGCCCTGCCGACCGAATTCTCGGCGCGCATCGCACGCAACACCCAGCTCATCATCCAGGAAGAGACGCACATCACCAATGTCATCGACCCCTGGGCCGGTTCCTACATGATGGAAAAGCTGACCCAGGACATCGCCGACGAAGCCTGGCGCATCATCGAGGACGTGGACAAGATGGGCGGCATGACCCAGGCCGTGCAAAGCGGCTGGGCCAAGCTGCAGATCGAGACCTGCGCTGCGCAGAAGCAGGCGCGCATCGATTCCGGCCAGGACGTCATCGTCGGTGTGAACAAGTACAAGCTCAAGGAAGAGGCGGCGATCGACACGCTCGATGTCGACAACCACGCCGTACGCGAGGCGCAGGTGGCGCGGCTCAAATCCATACGCGCCAGCCGCGACGGCGCAGCAGTGCAGGCGGCGCTCGACGCGCTGACCGCGGCCGCCCGCGACAAGACGGGCAACCTGCTCGACCTCAGCATCAAGGCCATCCGCCTGCGCGCCACGGTCGGCGAAGTCTCCGATGCGCTGGAAAAGATCTACGGCCGCCACCGCGCCACCAACCAGACTGTCTCCGGCGTTTATAGTGCGGCTTTCGGCGAGGACGGCACCATGAAGGAAATCCGCGACCTGATCGACAACTTCGCCGCCGCCGAAGGGCGCCGGCCGCGCATCATGATCGCCAAGTTGGGCCAGGACGGCCACGATCGCGGCGCCAAGGTGGTGGCCACGGCCTTTGCCGATCTCGGCTTCGACGTCGATGTCGGCCCGCTGTTCCAGACGCCCGAGGAAGCCGCGCGCCAGGCGATCGAAAACGACGTCCATGCCGTCGGCGTATCGACGCTGGCCGCCGGTCACAAGACATTGGTGCCGGCGCTGATCAAGGCCCTGCGCAGCCAGGGCGCCAACGACATCGTGGTCTTTGTCGGCGGCGTGATTCCGGCGCAGGACTACGAGCAGCTGTACAAGGACGGCGCCGCCGGCATCTTCGGCCCGGGCACGCCGATCCCGCAGTGCGCCCACGAAGTGCTGCGCGCGATCCGCGCCGCGCACCTGCCGGCCAGCGCCTGAAAGGCGGCGCTGGCATGACGCCGATGGCCGAGCTCGGCTTGTCCGGGGAGGACCGCGATCTCTTCGAGGGCGTGATCGCCGGGCGTCGCCGTGCGCTGGCGAAAGCCATCACGCTGGTCGAATCGACGCGGGAGGATCACCGGCAACGGGCGCAGTCTTTGCTCGCTGCACTGCTGCCGCACAGCGGCCGCTCGCTGCGCATCGGCATTTCCGGCGTGCCGGGCGTCGGCAAATCGACCTTCATCGAAGCCTTTGGCATGTCCCTCATCGAACGCGGCCACCGCGTCGCGGTGCTGGCCGTCGATCCCTCGTCGACCGTGCACGGCGGCTCGATCCTCGGCGACAAGACGCGCATGGAACTGCTGGCGCAGCGCGAGGAGGCCTTCATCCGGCCGACGCCTTCGTCGGGCAGCCTCGGCGGCGTTGCCGAGCACACGCGCGAGGCGCTCCTGTTGTGCGAAGCCGCCGGCCACGACATCATCATCGTCGAGACGGTCGGCGTCGGTCAGAGCGAAACCGCGGTGGCCGGCATGACCGACTGCTTCGTCCTGCTGCAGCTGCCCAACGCCGGCGACGACCTGCAGGCGATCAAGAAGGGCATCATGGAGCTGGCCGACCTGGTCGTATTCAACAAGGCCGACATCGATCCGGCGGCGGCCCAGCTTGCGGCGGCGCAGATGCGTTCGGCGCTGGCCATGCTGCATCCGGCATCGGCCAACTGGCAGCCGCCGGTGCTGACGCTTTCCGCCCTGCGCAAGGACGGGCTGGAGGAGTTCTGGCAGGTGCTGGAAAAATTTCGCGACACGCTGGGCGCCAGCGGCGAGTTCGCCGCGCGGCGCCGCCATCAGGCCCTGGCCTGGATGTGGCAGCTGGTGGACAGCGGTTTGCGCGATGGCTTTCGCCGCCATCCGGCGGTGAGCGACAGGCTGGCGGATACCGCGGCCGAAGTGGAAGCCGGCAGCATTACGCCGACGGCCGCCGCCCGGCGTCTGCTCGACCTTGCCGGGCAACAGAAATAAAACATTCACGGATTTTCGGGAGAAGCGACCATGCATGAAATCATCGACAAACTGGACGAAAAGCGCCGGCGGGCGGCGCTGGGCGGCGGCCAGAAGCGCATCGACGCCCAGCATGCCAAGGGCAAGCTGACGGCGCGCGAGCGCATCGAACTGCTCCTCGACGACGGCACTTTCGAAGAGTGGGACATGTTCAAGGAGCACCGCTGCGGCGATTTCGGCATGGCCGAGCAGGAGAAGATTCCCGGTGACGGCGTGGTGATCGGCTACGGCACCATCAATGGCCGCATGGTCTTCGTCTTCTCGCAGGACTTCACGGTGTTCGGCGGCGCGCTCTCCGAAGCCCATGCCGAGAAGATCTGCAAGATCATGGACAAGGCGATCCAGGTCGGTTGCCCGGTGATCGGCTTGAACGATTCCGGCGGCGCCCGCATCCAGGAAGGCGTCGCGGCGCTCGGCGGCTATGCCGACGTGTTCCAGCGCAACGTCATGGCCAGCGGAGTGATCCCGCAGATCTCGATGATCATGGGCCCCTGCGCCGGCGGCGCGGTGTATAGCCCGGCAATGACCGACTTCATCTTCATGGTCAAGGATTCGTCCTACATGTTCGTCACCGGTCCCGAGGTGGTGAAGACCGTGACCCACGAGGAAGTCACGGCCGAGGAACTCGGCGGTGCGGTGACCCATACCAGCAAATCCGGCGTCGCCGACCTGGCCTTCGAGAACGACGTCGAAGCCCTGGCCATGCTGCGCCGTTTCTTCAACTACCTGCCGTTGTCGAACAAGGAAAAGCCGCCATCGCGGCCGACCGACGACCCGGCCGATCGTCTCGACCATTCACTGGACACCCTGGTGCCGGACAACCCGAACAAGCCTTACGACATCAAGGAACTGATTTTCAAGGTGGTCGACGACATCGACTTCTTCGAGGTCCAGCCCGACCATGCGAAAAACATCGTCATCGGCTTTGCCCGCATGGAAGGCCAGACCGTCGGCATCGTCGCCAACCAGCCGATGGTGATGGCCGGCTGCCTCGACATCAAAAGCTCGATCAAGGCCGGTCGCTTCGTGCGTTTCTGCGATGCCTTCAACATCCCGATCGTCACCTTCGTCGATGTGCCGGGCTTCATGCCCGGCACGGCGCAGGAATACGGCGGCATCATCAAGCATGGCGCCAAGCTGCTTTACGCCTATGCCGAATGCACGGTGCCTAAGATCACCGTTATCACGCGCAAGGCCTACGGCGGTGCCTACGACGTGATGGCCTCCAAGCACCTGCGCGGCGACGTGAATTTTGCCTGGCCCAGCGCCGAGATCGCAGTGATGGGGCCGAAGGGCGCCGTTGAGATCATCTTCCGCGAAGACAAGGGCGACCCGGCCAAGCTGGCGGCGCGCGAGGCCGAGTACAAGGCGAAGTTCGCCAATCCCTTCGTTGCGGGCGCGCGCGGCTTCATCGACGACGTCATCATGCCAAACGAGACGCGCAAGCGCATCTGCCGCAGTCTGGCGATGCTGCGCGGCAAGGACATCAAGAATCCGTGGCGCAAGCACGGAAATATTCCGCTGTAAGCGTCGGGGAGAAAATACATGTTCAAAAAAATTCTGATTGCAAATCGCGGTGAGATCGCTTGTCGTGTCATCAAGACCGCACGCAAGATGGGCATCAAGACGGTCGCCGTGTACTCCGAGGCGGACAAGGATGCGATGCACGTGACCATGGCCGACGAGGCCGTCTGCATCGGGCCGCCGCCGTCGAAGGAGTCCTACCTGGTGATGGACAAGATCATCGCCGCCTGCAAACAGACCGGCGCCGAAGCCGTGCATCCGGGCTACGGCTTTCTCTCGGAGAACGCCACCTTCTCGCGCCGGCTCGAGGAGGAGGGCATCGTTTTCATCGGGCCGAAGCACTACTCGGTGGAGCAGATGGGCGACAAGATCGCCTCGAAGAAACTGGCGTTGAAGGCCCAGGTCAATGTGATTCCCGGCTACAACGACGCCATCGACACGCCGGAGCAGGCGGTCGAGATAGCGAAGGGCATCGGCTACCCGGTGATGATCAAGGCTTCCGCCGGCGGCGGCGGCAAGGGCCTGCGCGTCGCCTTCAACGACCAGGAGGCGCATGAAGGCTTCGCCTCCTGCAAGACCGAAGCGAAAGACGCCTTCGGCGGCGACCGCGTCGTCATCGAGAAGTATGTCGAGGAGCCTCGCCACATCGAAATCCAGGTGCTCGGCGATGCCCACGGCAACACCCTTTACCTGCACGAGCGCGAGTGCTCGATCCAGCGCCGGCACCAGAAGGTGATCGAGGAGGCGCCCAGCCCCTTCCTCGACGCGGCGACGCGCAAGGCCATGGGCGAGCAGGCGGTGGCGCTGGCCAAGGCGGTGAACTACCAGTCGGCCGGCACCGTCGAGTTCGTCGTCGGCGGCAAGGACAAGAGCTTCTACTTCCTCGAAATGAACACGCGCCTGCAGGTCGAGCATCCGGTCACGGAACTGATCACCGGGCTGGACCTCGTCGAGCAGATGATCCGCGTCGCCGCCGGCGAGAAGCTCGCCTTCAAGCAGGAAGATCT
Source organism: Betaproteobacteria bacterium (assembly GCA_012026675.1). Classification (GTDB taxonomy): domain Bacteria; phylum Pseudomonadota; class Gammaproteobacteria; order Burkholderiales; family Rhodocyclaceae; genus Sulfuritalea. The sequence goes on from VEPA01000185.1 coordinate 5,076, forward strand.
CAAGATAAACGGCTGGGCCATGGAGTGCCGCATCAATGCGGAGGATCCCTTCCGCGGTTTCCTGCCATCCACCGGGCGCCTGGTGAAGTACGTGCCGCCGCCTGCGGAAAACGGCGTGCGCGTCGACACCGGCGTCTATGAGGGCGGCGAGATCTCGATGTTCTACGATTCGATGATCGCCAAGCTGATCGTCCACGCCGCCTCGCGCGACCAGGCCATCGCCCGCATGCGCGATGCCCTCAACGAGTTCGTGATCCGCGGCGTGGCTAGCAACATTTCCTTCCAGGCCGCGCTGATGCAGCATCCGCGCTTCACCTCGGGCAACTTCAACACCGGCCTGATCGCCGACCAGTATCCCAAGGGCTTCAATGCCGCCGACGTGCCGCACGACGCCCCGCTGATGCTGGTCGCCACCGCCGCGGCGATCCACCGCCAGTACCTGGCGCGCAACGCCACCATCACGGGCCAGATGCCGGGCCACGAGTACAAGCCGGGCAAGGAGTACGTGGTGCTGTTCAACGGCGAGCGCCATGCGGCCACCATCACCCCGGCCGAAGGTGGCTGGGACGTCAAGCTGGCCGGTGGCAATTACGCGATCCGCTCCCACTGGCAGTTCGGCGACATACTCTATCGCGGCACGCTCAACGGCCAGCAGATCTGCATGCAGGTCGAGCGGCGCGGCTCGGTCTACCGGCTGTTCCACTGGGGCGTCCAGGCCGACGTGCAGGTGATGAGCGCGCATGCCGCCGACCTCCTGGCGCTGATGCCGGTCAAGGCGCCGCCCGACATGTCGAAGTTCCTGCTCTCGCCGATGCCGGGCCTGTTGACCCAGGTGGCGGTCAAGGTCGGCCAGGAGGTCAAGGCCGGCGAGGTGCTGGCCAAGATCGAAGCCATGAAAATGGAAAACGTGCTCAAGGCCGAGCGCGACTGCGTCGTGGAAAAACTGCTCGCCGCGCCGGGTGAGCGCCTGGCGGTGGACCAGGCCATCATCGGCTTCAAATGAAAGAGTCGGCGCCAATTCCAAGCGTACGCCGATCAGCCTGGCGTCCGATATGCCGCTTGCGCCACCGGGATTGCGGATGTATTGGCAGTCGGGCTGAAGTGCCAGCCAGGGAGTAATCGCTGCGCGCCAGGTGATCTCGAACGCCTGCTCGCTGCTTGCGCTGTCGGTGCCCGCCGCCTGTTGCACGGCGCGCCACTTCGATGCCAGGCGACTGCGCGTCCAGCCCATGGCGAGGCTGTCGTCGGGCCGACTGGCCAGCGGGCCGCGAATGCGCACGCCAAGGTTCCACATGCGGTCCAGCGCTGTCGAATCGCCGTCGCTCCAGGAATAGCGTCCGAAGGCTGTGAGGTCGCGGCCGGCATCGACGCCGAGATTGAAGAGCGTCCGCTCGGCCAGCAGATACCCTCCCTGCGAGCGGCGCTGCCGCGGCTTGCCGTTGGCATCGACGTCGACTTGATCCGGCACCCGATGCCCGTAGCGCCAGAGGCCGATGGCATATTTGCTGAGGCCGCCATATTTTTCGTGGGCGACAATTTCGGGCGTCTGTCGCACCCTGGCCGGGTCGACGGGTTCGAAGGCATGGCCGGTTTCCAGCGGCATCCAGCCGATTTCGCCGATGACGAAGGCGCCGTCGCCGTCGTCGAAGCGGATCGACGTCCGCTTGGGGTGTGCCGGATCATTGGGGATGCCATCCATCAGGGCGCCCATCGCATACAGTTCGCGGTCGCTGGACTGCCACTTGGCGCGGATGCCGAAGGCGGCGTTGTTGAACACCGACGGCGCGTTGGTCAGTGCCAGGTCGGCCGGGGTGCCATAGGCCGGATGCAACAGTGTCGACGCCGAATCCATGGTGAAGAATTCGGAGTCGATCGGGTAGATGCCCGCCAGGACTGAAACCCGGTCGTCGAGAAATCCTTTCTGCACCCAGGCATGAAACAGGCGCGTGGTCGGCACCGGCACCTCGATGTTGCTGACTCCCATCAGGCTTCCGGTGAGTTGCGCATTGATGCCGGCACCGCCGTCGGTAACGGTATTGAAATAGGCAACAGCGCTATGCCAGCCCATCAGCTTTTCGAGATCGGCGCGCAGTTTCAATTCCAGGTGGCGGACAGTTTGAGTGCCATCCCGGGCGCCGCCATGGTTGTGCAGGCTGTCGAAACGCAGTCCGCCTTCGAGCGCGATGCCGCGGCGCCATAAATCGCCGCGGGTTCCGCCCCAGTCGCCGCTTAGTGTCGTCGCCGCATGATCAGGGGCGTCTTCCGCTTGCGCGGGACCGGCAACGGCAATAAAGGACAAGGCGAAAAAGGTGGAAGCTCGCATGGCGGTTCTTTTCATGTCCCCGCCTTGCCGGGGACGGTATCCCCTGGCCAGACGGCCTTCACTGAAACTTTTCGCCTGCGGCTTAAGCCAGGCGCGCGAAGGCGTCGATGACTTCCGCGGGCGCCTGTACCAGTTCGATCAGCACGCCTTCGCCGGCAATCGGAAACTGCTCGTTGGCCTTCGGGTGCAGAAAGGTGATGTCGAAACCGGCGGCGCCCTTGCGGATGCCGCCCGGGGCAAAGCGCACGCCCTGCGCGGTCAGCCATTCCACGGCAAGCGGCAGGTTGTCGATCCAGAGCCCGACGTGGTTCAGCGGCGGTTCATGCACCGCCGGTTTTTTCGCCGCATCGAGCGGCTGCATCAGGTCGACTTCCACCTTGAAGGGGCCGCTGCCCATCTGGGTGATGTCCTCGTCCACGTTTTCTCGCTCGCTGACGTAATTGCCCGTCACGGCCAGGCCGAACATCTCGACCCAGAGCTTTTTCAGGCGCTCCTTGGAAGGGCCGCCAATGGCGATCTGCTGAATTCCAAGTACCTTGAACGGGCGTGTCATCGGGCTATCCTCAATTCGACGCTGCGGGAATCAATGCTTTTTTTCGATGGACTGGCGGATGCAGTCCAGCAGCGTGTCTTCGTCGTAGGGTTTGCCGAGGTAATGATCGACCCCGATCTCCTCGGCGTGCAGGCGGTGCTTGTCGGCTGTCCGCGACGTGATCATGATGATCGGAATATGTTTCAGGCGCGCATCGCCGCGGATGTTGCGCGTCAGTTCGAAGCCGTCCATGCGCGGCATTTCGATGTCCACCAGCATGACGTCGGGCATCACGTCGACCAGTTGCTCCAGCGCATCGACGCCATCCTTGGCGGTCAGCACATGGTAGCCATGACGGGCCAGCAGCCGGCCGCTGATCTTGCGCACCGTAAGCGAGTCATCCACCACCATGACGGCGGCAGCGGCAGCGGCGGCGGCAGGAGCAGCGGTGGCGGTCTCAGCCGCGGCAACGGCCGGGGTCTCCTCGGTCGGCGTGGCTTCCGCCGGTGCCGGCGCGGCGCGGGCAAGGGCGCGCGCCGTCAGTGCGACCGGGTTGATGATCAGCGCGACCTCGCCGTTGCCCAGCACGGTGGCCCCGGCTAGGCCGGGCACGCGCGCGAGTTGCGGCCCGACGGCCTTGATCACGACTTCCTGGTTGCCGGAAAGGCTGTCGACTTCCAGTGCGACGCGCTCGGTCCCGCCCTTGATCAGCAATATCCAGTGCCGTCGCTGCTGGGGTGGGGTCGCGTCCTTTTCGCCCAGCAAGGTCGCCAGATAGTGGTAGGGATAGCGATTTCCCAGCCATTCGATGCTGCCAGTTTCGCGTATCTTTGCCGCCGCGTCGGGCTTGTGCTCGGTCGCCTGCTCGATCATTGAGGACGGAATTGCGTAGCGGCGATTGCCGGCACTGACCAGCACGGCCTGTGTAACAGCCAGCGTCAGCGGCAGGTAGATGCGGAATGTGGCGCCGCGCCCGGTGACCGAGGAAATCTCGATGCGGCCGCCGAGGCTGGCCGTCTCGTTTTTCACCACATCCATGCCCACGCCCCGGCCGGCCAGCGTCGTGACCTCCTTGGCGGTGGAGAAGCCGGCGTGCAGGACCAGTTGCGCCAGGCTTGCTTCGTCTGGATTCGCGTCCGGCGCAATCAGGCCATGTTCAATGGCGCGGCTGCGTATGCGCTCGAAGTTGAGGCCGGCGCCGTCGTCGGCGATGGACACCACGATTTCATTGCCTTCCTGCGCCAGTGAAAGGGTAATCTGGCCGATGGCTTCCTTGCCGGCTGCCGTGCGTGTGGCCGTGTCTTCGAGGCCATGGGCAACGCTATTGCGCAGCATGTGCTCGAGCGGACCGGACATCTTGTCCAGCACCGAGCGGTCGAGCTCGGTCGAACCGTGGCGGATGTCCAGGTTGGCGCGCTTGCCGGTATCCTTGGCCGCCTGCCGCACCACGCGATGCAGGCGGTCGGCCAGGCTGTCGAATGGCACCATGCGCACGCCCATCAGGCGCTGCGACAGTTCGCGGCTCAATCGCGCCTGGGCGATCACGGCAGCATTTGCCTGGTCGAGGTTGCGCATCAGGTTCTGCTGCACCGTCGCGACGTCGTTCACACTTTCCGCCATCATCCGCGCCACCTCTTGGAAGCGCGTGAAGCGGTCGAACTCGAGCGGATCGAACTCCTGCGAACGCTCGCTGGCCAGCGCCTGCTGCGATTGCATCTGCGACTCGGCCTGGATCTCGACTTCGCGCAGTTGCTTGCGCAGGCGGATCACGTTTTCCGTGAGCTCGAACAAGGAGCCTTTCAGCGCCAGCATTTCGCCCTCGATGCGGCCGCGGGCGATGGCAACCTCGCCCGCTTCATTGACCAGTTGGTCCACCAGATCCGCGCGCACGCGCAGATGCACCTGCGCCGCCGGAGAGAAAGGCGCGGGGCGCGCCGCGCCCGGCGCGGCCGGTGCTTGCGGCGCTGCTGCGGCCGCAGGCGCGTGCTCGATCGGCTTTTGTTCGGCCGCCTGCGCTTCGACGGAGACTTCCGGACCTGTCGCCGGAGGTTCCGGCGCTTCCGCTTCCGGCGCCGCTGCGTCGGGATTGCGCAGGCGCTCTATCAGCATGGCCGCGCGGTCGTAAGAGGTCTCCAGCCCGTCGATGGTGGCAGGCTGCACCGATTTCATGCGCACGGCCTGGTCGATCCGGTCTTCCATCGAGTGCAGCAGTTCGCCGCAGCCCATGGCGCCCGCCATCCGGGCGCTGCCCTTGAGCGTGTGCAAGGCGCGCTGGAGCGTACGGGCGACCTCTGCATTGGTCGGCGCTTCGCGCCATTCGCGCAGCGTGGAACCGATCTCACGCATGAGATCGACGCTTTCTTCGAGGAACAGCGGCAGGATCTGTGGATCGATTTCGTTTTCGATCCGCGCGGCGCGGCGTTCCGTTGCCGCGATGGTGATTTCGGGCACCGCCTGTTCGACCGCGGGTTCGACTGCGGGTTCGACCGTGGCTTCAACCGCCTGTTCGACCGCGGGTTCGAAGCTAGGCTCGACGCTTGGTTCAGCAAACGTCTTAACGGAAGTCTCGACGGCTGGCTCGACGCCCGGTTCGACGGCGGGCTCAACGATGGCCTCGGCGATGGGCTCAGCGGTGGGCTCGGCGGTGGGCTTGGCGATGGGCTCAGCGCCCGGTTCAGCCGGCGTCTCAACTGAAGCCTCAACGGTCGGCTCGGCGCTCGGTTCGACGGCGGGCTCAACGGGCTGTTCGGGCTGCGGCTGCGGCGATGGCTCCGCTGCCGTCGTCATGGCATTCAGTTCGGCCGTGAGCGATGCCTCCTCGCCCGGCATGCGGCGTTCCGCAACGGCGCCCAGCATGCCTTCGAGGGCGCCGGCGCAGCGCGCAAAAACGAAGCGCTGCGCATCGCTCGGTATGACTGCCGCCAGGGACAAGCGCTCCAGCGCACGCTCAAGCGCGCGTGCGAGGTTTGAAATCGGCAGGAAACCGGTAGCAGCCGAAATGCCGGCCGTGGTGTGCGCGGCGCGGACAAGCTCGTTGCCGGGTACTTCTTCACGACCGATACCGGCTTGCAGCGTCGCGATGTATTCGCGGGCTTCGTCGAGATAGAGATTGTAGAGGGTGGGCGATACCTCCACATCGCCGATCCGGATCGGCGGTGGCGAGGGGAAGGCGACCACCTCTGCCGAGGTCTGGATCTCCACCGGAACTTCCGTGGGCGCAGCTTCCTCCGACGGGGCTTCCTCAGGCGGGGTTTCCTCGGGCGGGGTTTCTTCCGCAACGACTTCTTCCGGCGCGGTCTGCTCAATAGTCGGCGCTGGCGGGACGGCGACCGCGGCCACTACGTTCTCTGCGTCCTCGGCTCCACCCAGGATCTGGCAGCGGCGAACCAGTTCGGCATAGTCGAAACGCCGGCTGCCGCCGGCTTCGAGCTGGGCGACCCAGGCCTTGAATATGACCGCAGCGAGATCGAGCATTTCCAGCAGCATCGGCGTCGCGGGGCGCTCTTCCTGCAGCCACCCGTTGAGCGTTTGCTCCACGGCCCAGCCGGCTTCACCCAGATCGGCGAGGCCGACCATGCGACCGCTGCCCTTCAGCGTATGGAAGCTGCGACGCACGGTGACCAGCGACTCATGGTCGCCTGGCGTGGCATGCAGCTGCGGCAACTGCTGCTCGATGGTGGCCAGCACTTCCTTGGCTTCTTCAAGGAAGATGCCCAGCAGCTCGGCATCGAGGTCTTCCTCGCTGGCCTCCATCATGCGCGTGGTTTCTGCCGATGGGGCCGGGGCTGCGACGGGCTCCACGGGCGCTTCGGGCGCGAGTTCGGGCGGCGGCTCAAAACCTTCCACTTCGAAGTCCGGTAGCGCCTCCTCGGCAGCGACTTCAACCGCGGCAGGCGACGCCTGTTCCGCTTCGGGCTCAGGGGCCGGGGTAGCCGGCTCCGGCTCGGGCGCCGCGGCCACCACTTCTGGAGCCGGAGCCGGCGAGGGGTCCGTCACCGTCGGCGGGACAAGGGGCTCGGCTTCCTCGCGCACAGCCTGAGCGGCCTGAGGCGGTTCGAGGATGGCGTCAATATCGGCAGCGCCGCCTTGAAGTTGGGTGACAAAAAAGCCCAGGGCCGAAAGCTTTTTCGCCACGTCTTCGAAGTCGCCGGCTTGCGGCTTGAATCCTGGTTCGGCGAAACGCTCGATTTCGTGCGCGCATTCTTCGAGCACCGTATTCGCACGGTCCTGGCCCAGCACCATCAGGGCGCCCTGGATCTGCCGAATCGGCTGCGTGAGCGCTGCCAGCGTAGCCTGGCGCGAGGTGTCGCGGAAGTAGGCGTCCAGCGCCGTTTCAATGGCGCCCAGATTGGAGTGGATTTCGCGCGCCACCGATTCGAGCAGCAGCCGTTCCTGCGCCCGGCGCGACATTGCGTCGAGATGGGGCAATTCCATCAAGCCGAGTTCTTCGCCGCGTCCGAGCGCGGCAAGACGGTTCACGACGACTTCGGCCGAGTGGGCGAACTCGGCATCCAGCGACTGGAAATTTTCGAGCGCGGATTCGGCGAGGACGAGCGCGGTGGCGATTTCCAGCGCCATGACCTCATTGTGCCGTGCCGGATCCCGGCGCAACTGGTCGGTCTGTTGCAGAATCGCCGCAGTCAGTCGCACATAGTCGGGCTGCCCGGCGGCCACGGCTTCTTCGGCAATTTTCGCCGTGCGTTCATGAAAGGGCGGCAGCGCGGCGACGGTACCGGCGCAAAGCCGGTTCCAGTCATCCTTGGCAGCCGCCAGCAAGTCACGCAGGCGGCGAATGATGGGCAGCAGCCGTTCCGTCTCCGAGGGCGTTGCGGTGGGCACCATGCCGTCCAGGCGGTAGGCTGCGCGCACCACAGCCAGGGCTTCGCCGCCGGCCGTGGCGCAGGCGGCCAGGTACAGCGCTTCGCGCAACAGTTGCTCGTTGTCGGCGCCGCCTTCGATGAATTTCCTGATCTGCGCGCCAAGGTGCATGGCAAACAGTTTTGCCTGTGCTGCGTCGGGCAGGCCGTTGGCCGCCAGCGCGTCAAGTACGCCCAGGGCGACCCACCAGTAGGCGCGGGAGGCCAGTGTAGTGCGCGTCATTTCGATCATCGCTACCGAAACTTTCATTTCGGCTATGCCCTTGGGATCACCCTTGAGCCACTTCAGCAGGCCGCGCTCAAAGCCCAGGCGTGCCGCCTTGAGTCGGGTCGCGAGAGCGTCGGGCGCGAGTGGCGGGACATCCTTCTCGCGTTTCGGCGGACGCTGCGTGAGATCGGGGAAAAACAGGGCGATCGGCCCGGGCGCCAGCTGCCCGCGCGCCACCGTCATCGCCCGGTAGGGAGGAAAAAGTTTCAGCGGCTGATCGGGGTGGCCGGCCATGAGGTCGTCGAGGTAGCCGCGCAAGGCGGCAAACCCGCCCTGGGCAGCCTCGACGGCGGCGTCGACATCCGGCGCGGTGCCGTCGCTCAGCGCGGCCAGCAGCTGTTCGATGGCATCGGCGAATTCGGTAATGCCGTCCAGTCCGACAATGGCCAGCGCGCCATGCGCCTGGTGCATGCTGGCGCGAGCCTTCTTCAGCTCGTCGCCTGCCGGATTCGCCGCATGGGCAGCAAGACTCTGCCCGGCGCGATCCAGTGCAAGGTCGATTTCTCCCTTGACCCAGGATAGCGGGCCGATGTCGAGGTCCATGCTCATGAACGGTGATTCGTTGCGCCGTGGTTGATCGGTTTTTTAATCACACCTTGAAACCCGAGACTGAACCCTTCAATTCGACGGCGAGTTCGGTCAGCTCGCCAATCGAAACGGCGGTCTGTTGCGTGCTTGTGGTGGTCTGGCCGGTGATGCGCAGAATGCTCTGCATCGAATCCGCCACCTTGGTGGCGATGTCGGCCTGAGCCTGGGTGTCGGTCGAAATCTTTTGAATCAGGCGGGCAAGATCCTGCGACACGCTGGAGAGTTCGTTGAGCGCCTGACCGGCGGCATCCGACAGCTTGGCGCCTTCAACCACGCCCTGGGTCGAATGTTCCATGGCGGCCACGGCATCGTGCGTGTCGGTCTGAATCGTCTTGACGATGGCCGCAATCTGTTTTGTTGCCTCGCCGGAGCGCTCGGCCAGTCGTTGCACTTCTTCCGCCACCACCGAGAATCCGCGCCCCGCTTCGCCGGCCGAAGCCGCCTGGATGGCGGCGTTCAGCGCCAGCACGTTGGTCTGTTCGGTAATGTCGGAAATCAGTTCAACGATTTCGCCGATCTCCTGCGAGGATTCGCCGAGCCGCTTGATGCGCTTGGAAGTCTCCTGGATCTGGGTACGAATTTCGTTCATGCCGGAAATCGAGTTAGACACGGCCGCCGAGCCTTTCTGTGCCGCTTCGAGCGACGCGTTTGCGACGCGGGCCGATTCCAGCGCCGAGGAGGATACGGTTTTCATCGAGTTGGCCATTTCCAGAACCGCGGCGTTGGCGCTCAGGATTTCGGCGGACTGCACTTTGGTGGCGGCTAGCAGGTCGTTGGAGGTGGCCTGCGCGGCGTTCGAGGCGCTGGTCACGCGCAGTGCAGCATCGTTGATGCGCCGCACCAGCACGGCCAGTTCTTCGACGGTGTAGTTAACCGAGTCGGCAATGGCTCCGGTGATGTCTTCCGACACCGTGGCGCGGACAGTCAGGTCACCGTCGGCGAGGTCGCCCATTTCATTCATCAGGCGCAAAATCGCGCCCTGGGTTGCGTCCTTTTCTGCTTCAGCGACGCGCCGCTGGTGATCGGCCTCGTTGCTGCGGCGCTGACCTTCGTCATTGAAGGCCTTGACCATGAGTATCAGCATCAACAGCGCCAGTGAGCCGAACAGGGCGGCGGAGACGGAAGTGATGACCTGATCCTCGATCTCGCTTTCGTAGGCGTGGATCAGGTCCTCGCCGCTTGCCGCCATGCTGCGGAAACCTGCGACGAGCGTGGTGCCGGCAGTACGGGCCTTGACCAGCGGCTTGAGATCGCCGGAAAGGCTGGCCTGCACAGCCTGCATCGGTTTCAGGCTCTGCGCCAGCGGGGAGTCGGCGGGCGCCAGTTCCGTCGCGGCGGCAATGTCCTTGGCCAGTTGGGCCGCCACGTTCTCGTCGAACCCGGGCGCCCAGGCCAGCTGGGTCGCTGCGCGCCGGATACGCTCCGTCAGGTAGGGCAGCTTGCCGCCGGCGGCCTCTGCGGCTTCAGCGATCGTTTTGCCTTGCCGCACCGCGTCCGTGGCGAGGCGATTGATTGCCGTGAGGCGGTTCTCCTGCGCCAGCAGCAGGGTGATGACGTCGTTCTGCTTGGCCCAGCCTTCGCGCAGAGTGTCGAGTGCGGGCCGCGACTGCAGGCTGGTGGCCGCCACCTTGGTGCCCTTGACTTCACCGCCTTCGGCCAGGCTTTCGAGGAGTTTGACAAGGCTGTCGCGGGCCTCGCGCAGTTCGGTAAACGCTTCCTTCTGTCCCTGCATGGCAGTCAGGGCGGCCTTGGGGATCTGCTGGGTCAGGGGGGGGATATGGCTGGCAGCGGACAGAAAGGTGGTACCTCGGGTCGTTGCCTGGATTTGCATGAAAATCGAAGCGACGGAGATCAGCAGGCTGATCAGAAAAATCGCGCCGAGGATTCGAAACTGGATCTGGATATCGAAATGGCCGATCAAGGGCAGTTTGTTGCCCCCCTTGGCGCGGCTCTCCAATGCGGGGGCACCTGCCGCCGGCTTCTGGGGCGACGCGCGATTGCTGCGATCAAGTGTCGGCAATTTGAAGGGAAACTTGAAGGCCATGCTTAGTCCTTTGCGCAACGCTCAAAGAGCGATATCGAGATAACTGGGGTCGGACAACAGTGCCGGGATACGCAGCTGGGTCCAGATTTGGTCTTGAGGATCCTTGAAGCGACCGCCGAGCCAGGCCGTCGTTTCGTCAGCGTCTTGGCTTCCTGTGTGAACTTTCGCCTCACCTGCCGCATGCATCTGCATCTGCGGACGCAGACCCAGCGCGCGACGCACCAGCAAGGCGCTGTTGACACCATGGCGCGCGCCGATCAGCAACAGGCGCGCCTGGGCATTGATCGGCGTCGGCGCACCGCCGCGCCAGGCCGAAAAATCCACCACGCCATACAACACACCACGAATGTTCGCTATGCCGGCAAACCAGGGCTTGGTCAGCGGGGCGGGCGTGAGTGGCGGCAGGGGCGTGACTTCACCCGAGTCGGCAAGATCGATCAGCCAATGACTGCCGCCGGGCAGGTCATCGGAACCTGATTCGATGCCGAGCAGGGCCTGGGCGCCCTCGCCGCGCCGCGCGGACACGAGCCGCTCGGAGAGACCCTGCTGGAACTCGCGCAGACTGATGCGCTTGGCCATTGCGGTCTTTATCCGAGCGCGGCGATCTTGGCCAGCAAGGCTGGGCCATCCACCGGCTTGGTGACGTAATCCTGGGCACCCTGGCGCATGCCCCAGAGCTTGTCGGTATCCTGGTCCTTGGTAGTGCAGATGATGACGGGAATGTTCTTGGTTGCCTCGTCCCGCGACAGCGCCCGGGTCGCCTGGAAGCCATTGGTCCCCGGCATCACCACGTCCATGATGACGAGGTCCGGCAAGATCTGTTTGGCACGCTCAACGCCCTCGTCACCGCTATTCGCAGTACTGACCTGGTAACCGGCACCCTGCAGCAACTGGGTCATGATGTGGCGTTCAGTAGGAGAGTCGTCGACAACCAGAATATTTTTGATGGGCATGATGGCTTGCTCGCAAATGAAAATCTGCTCAGCCGCGTGAAGCGTGCTCGGCAACGGTTTTGATCAGACTGTCTTTGGTGAAGGGTTTGGTCAGGTATTCATCGGAACCGACCATGCGTCCGCGCGCACGGTCAAAGAGGCCGTCCTTGGAGGACAGCATGATCACCGGAGTGGCCGCGAATTTCGGATTCTTCTTGATCAGCGCGCAGGTCTGGTAACCATCGAGCCGGGGCATCAGGATGTCGCAAAAAACCACATTCGGCAGATGATCGTTGATCTTTGCCAGCGCATCGAACCCGTCTTCGGCCAGTACCACCTGGGCGCCGGCCTGCAGCAGGAAAATTTCCGCGGTCTTGCGGATGGTGTTCGAATCATCGATCACCATCACCTTGATGCCGGAAAGCCGGGGTGTCTCGCTCACGTTACTCCATGCTGAATGCAGACTTCAATCACGACGACCGGGAAAGGAACGCCCGGCAGCATTTCTTCTGGCAAGGGCTTTTCGTATCCTCTTTGGCGATTGGTCCGTTCATTACGCTTATTGGCCAAACTTTGTTTGCCTGCAATCATACTTAAATTTTGAACATTTCGAAGTCTTCCTTGCGCGCACCGCATTCCGGGCAGGTCCAGTTGGGCGGAACGTCGGCCCACCGCGTGCCTGCCGGCAGGCCCTCCTCCGGAATCCCCGCGGCCTCGTCGTAGATGAAGCCGCAGATCAGGCACATCCACTTCGAATAAGGCTGTTCATGCTTCATTGCAGGACTGTAGTCTGGTTCCCTGCACGCGTGCGCCGGGAACGGTATCGAATTCGGATGTATCTCCTGGTGCGTAGCGTGCGCCAGAGGACCGCGGGCCTTCGGATAGAATCGGAGAATATTAACTCAAGCTGCGCCGCCCGATAGTTCCGGGTCGGGTCAGGACATTCATGGCCGCTGCCGTTCCCGCCAATCCGTCGCCGCCCATCGTGCTGACTTTTGCCGCTTCCGACCCTACCGGCGGTGCCGGCTTGCAGGCGGACATCCTGACGCTGGCCTGTCTTGGCTGTCATCCGCTTTCGGTCGTGACGGCGATTACGGTGCAGGACACTGCCGGCGTCGAGGGGGTGTTGCCGCTCGATGCCGAATGGGTGGCCGATCAGGCCCGAGCCCTGCTTGAGGACATGCCGGTGGCCGCCTTCAAGCTGGGCATGCTGGGCAGCGTCGAGATCATTGCGGCGATCGCCGAGGTCATCTCGGATTACCCCGATATTCCTGTGGTACTTGACCCGGTGCTGGCCTCGGGACGCGGCGACCAGTTTGCCGACGAGGAAATGATCGAGGCCATGATCGGCCTGTTGCTGCCGCAGACCACGCTGCTGACGCCCAACAGTCTCGAAGCCAGGCGGCTGGCGCAGCAGCTCGGAGAGACCAGCGGCGAAACCCATCTCGAACCCAGCCTCGCCGAATGCGCCCACCTCCTGATTAATGCCGGATGCGAGTACGTGCTTGTCACGGGAACCCACGAAGCCGGCCTGCAGGTGGTCAATACGCTCTACGGCAGCCACGGCACGGTGCGCACCGATCGCTGGGACCGCCTGCCGGGCAGCTATCATGGCTCTGGCTGCACCCTGGCTTCGGCCATTGCGGCCCACTTCGCCAGCGGCGTGGATGTGGGTGAAGCGGTCACCGGGGCGCAGGAATTTACCTGGCGCACCCTGGCCGCCGGCTTTCGTCCCGGCATGGGACAATTCATTCCCGACCGCCTGTTCTGGTCGCGGGAAGAGGATGAGCCAACGGATGAGCGCGCGGATGAGAACTGAAACCCCAGAGATCCGGATCACGTGGAACGGCAATAAAGGGCGGGGATCGCGAAAATGAAACTCCGCGGCCTCTGCGCCGTAACCCACGATGACCCCTTGTTGCCGCGGCTGTCCGCGCTGGTCAAGGCGGCGCTCGATGGCGGCGCCCCATTCATTCAATACCGCAACAAGACGGCCTCGCGCCCGCTGCGGCGCGCCCAGGCCGCCGAAATGCTGCGCATCTGCCACGCCGCGGGTGCCAAGCTGATCATCAACGACGATATCTGGCTGGCCGTTGAAATCGGTGCCGACGGTGCCCATCTCGGCCGCGACGATGCACCGGGCGGCTCGCTGGCCGCCGCGCGCGACGCCCTGGGGCCGAAACGCATCCTCGGCGTCTCCTGCTACAACCAGCTGGCTCTCGGCGAGGCGGCTGCCGAGGCCGGCGCCGACTATATCGCCTTCGGCAGCATGTTTCCCTCGCGCACCAAACCTGGCGCAGTGCGCGCGCCGCTCGAACTGCTCGGCGAAGCCAGGCGCCGTTTCGGCCTGCCGGTTGCGGCCATCGGCGGCATTACGCTCGACAATGCGCCGCAACTGATAGACGCCGGCGCCGACATCCTGGCGGTGGTCAGCGACCTGTTCGACGCGATGGACATCAAGGCGCGCGCCGCGGCCTACCAGCGGCTGTTTCCTTCCCGATAACGCTCATGGTCACGCAAGACCACCCGCAGAGAACAAAACACGCGAAAGGCGAATTAATGGCCCGCCCCTCCCATCCGCTGCGCGGTCCACGGCAGGCATTGCACTGCCTGCCTGCCGGCTGCGGCGGCGCAACGCATGCGTTGCGAAACCCCGCCTCGCCCCCTCACGGGGGACTACCAATCAGCTCGCGTCGCTCGGCTATCACCTGCTGCTCCGAACGAGTAATTTCACGCTAAATGCCGCCAGTGCTGGCGTCGCACAAAGCCCCGCTACAATCCGATTCCCGACACCTGATTCCTGATTTCCGACCATGTCCCGTAACGACGAACTTTTTCTCCGCGCCCAGAAATCCATCCCCGGCGGCGTTAATTCGCCTGTCCGCGCCTTTCGTTCCGTCGGCGGCGCGCCGCGCTTTTTCGCGCGCGGCGAAGGCGCCCGCGGCTGGGATGCCGACGGCAAGGCCTATCTTGACTACGTCGGTTCCTGGGGCCCGCTGATCCTCGGCCACGCCGACGCCGATACGGTGGCGGCGGTGCAGGAGGCGGCCGCGAAAGGTCTGTCCTTCGGCGCACCGACCGAAGCCGAAATCGAGCTGGCGGAACTGCTGGTGCAGCGGGTGCCGAGCATGGACATGGTGCGCCTGGTTTCGTCAGGCACCGAGGCGACCATGAGCGCGATCCGCCTCGCCCGCGGCTTCACCGGACGCGATGCCATCGTCAAGTTCGAGGGCTGCTATCACGGCCACGGCGACAGCCTGCTGGTCAAGGCCGGCTCGGGCCTCCTGACTTTCGGCAATCCCTCGTCGGCCGGCGTGCCGGCCGATCTCGCCCAGCACACGCTGGTGCTCGACTACAA
>VEPA01000224.1 GCA_012026675.1 Betaproteobacteria bacterium
GTCTCAATGAAAAGATGTTCGAGTACCTGAGTTCGGTCAGCCTGGCCCAACTGGTGGCCCAGCAACGCGAGCGGGCCGGCGTCGCCGCCGTGCTGAACGACGAGCGGCCGTTGCGGCGCGCGCGTCGTCCGACCGAGGACCTCGTCGCCGCCTGAGGGCGACCAGGCACTGCCATGTTCGCTCCCGTCTACTTCGATCACAACGCCACGACGCCGCTCGATCCGCGCGTGCTGGAAGGCATGCTGCCTTACCTGCGCGAGCAGTATGGCAACGCCTCCAGCCGGCACGAATACGGCCGTGCGGCGCGGCGCGCGATCGACGAGGCACGGCAGCGGGTGGCTTTTGCCTCAGGCGCCCATCCGACCGAAGTGGTATTTACCAGCGGCGGCTCGGAAGCCAACAATCTTTTTATCAAGGGTGCGGCGGCTTGTCGCGCGCCGGGCAGGGTGGCGATATCCGCCATCGAACATCCGTGCGTGCGCGAGCCGGCAAAAGCTTTGCAGCGCACCGGTTGGAAGCTGCGCGAGATTGCGGTCGATGAAGATTGCCGTGTCGCCGACGCCGACTTTCGGGCCGCGCTGGCCGAAAAGCCGGTGCTGGTTTCCGTCATGATGGCCAACAACGAAACAGGGGCCGTGCAGGATGTGGCTGCACTGGCGGCGCAGGCAAAATCTTCGGGCGCGTGGTTTCACACCGATGCGGTACAGGCCTTCGGCAAGCGGCGCGTGGACTTCCGTGCGCTCAACGGCGCCGGCGTGCATGCCTTGACACTGTCCGCGCACAAGCTGGGCGGGCCGAAAGGGGCGGGCGCACTGGTGGTCGACAAGCGGGTAGAACTGCAGCCGCTGATTGCCGGCGGAGGCCATGAGCGCGGACTGCGCTCCGGCACCGAGAACGTCGCGGCGATTGTCGGTTTCGGCCTTGCCGCGGAACTGGCAACGGCGCAGATCGATGCCCGCAGCAGGCAGCTCGAAATCTTGCGCAGCGAACTGGAAGCCGGCCTCGCGGCACAGGGCGCCACTATTTTTGGCCGTGCCGCAGAACGCCTGCCGAACACAAGCTACTTCGCCTTCGCCGGCATCGAGGGTGAGACCCTGGTAGGCAAGCTTGATCGCGCCGGTTTTGCCGTGGCGGCCGGCGCGGCCTGTTCCAGCGCCAATCCCGAGCCGTCGCAGGTGTTGCTTGCGATGGGCGTTCCATCCTCGCTTGCGCGCGGCGCCGTGCGCGTAAGTCTTGGCATCGACAATGACGCGGTTCAGGTGAGTGATTTTCTTGCCGCGTTGAATACTACAATCCTGCAACTCAAGGGCCTGACAGCCCTTACTAGCTGAACTGGAGAAATTGGTAATGAAACTGCCGGTGTACCTCGATTATTCCGCGACCACTCCGGTCGATCCGCGTGTGGCCGCGAAGATGATTCCCTGGCTGACCGAACATTTCGGCAATCCCGCCTCGCGTTCCCATTCCTATGGCTGGGAGGCGGAGAAGGCCGTCGAGGAGGCGCGCGAAGAAGTCGCGGCGCTGGTCGGTGCCGATTCCAAGGAAATCATCTGGACCTCGGGCGCCACCGAATCCAACAACCTCGCCATCAAGGGTGCGGCGCATTTCTACGCCGGGACCAAGGGCAAGCACATCATCACGGTATCCACCGAACACAAGGCGGTGCTGGACACGGTCAAGGAACTCGAACGCCAGGGCTTCGAAGCGACCTACCTGGTGCCGCAGGAAAACGGCCTGATCACCGTCGAGCAGTTCAAGGCGGCGCTGCGCCCCGATACCGTCGTGGCCTCGGTCATGGCGGTGAATAACGAGATCGGCGTGATCCAGCCGTTGGCAGAGATCGGCGAGATCTGTCGCGACAAGGGCGTGATTTTCCACGTCGATGCGGCGCAGGCGACCGGCAAGATGCCCATCGACCTGTCCAAGCTTAAAGTTGATCTGATGTCCTTCTGCGCGCACAAGACCTACGGCCCCAAGGGCATCGGTGCGCTCTACGTCAGGCGCAAGCCGCGCATCCGGCTCGAAGCGCAAATGCACGGTGGCGGTCACGAGCGCGGCATGCGTTCGGGTACGCTGGCGACGCACCAGATCATCGGCATGGGCGAATGCATCCGCCTGGCACGGGAGGATATGGCCACCGAGAACGAGCGCATCCGCATGCTGCGCGACAAGTTGCTCAAGGGCCTGATGGATATCGAGGAAACCTACATCAATGGCGACATCGAGCAGCGCGTGCCACACAACCTCAACGTCAGCTTCAATTTCGTCGAGGGCGAGTCGCTGATCATGGCGGTCAAGGACATCGCCGTGTCGAGCGGGTCGGCCTGTACCTCGGCCAGCCTGGAACCCTCCTACGTGCTGCGTTCGCTGGGCCGTTCCGACGAACTGGCGCACAGCTCGATCCGCTTCACCCTCGGCCGCTTTACGACGGAGCAGGATATCGATTTCACCATCAAGCTGCTGCACGACAAGCTGGGCAAGCTGCGCGA
>VEPA01000252.1 GCA_012026675.1 Betaproteobacteria bacterium
CTGCAACGCAGTGCCTACTCGGACCACATGAAGGTCAAGGAAAAGTTCGACGCGGAACTGCGTGTCGCGACAGAAATCGCGACAGCAGAGAACAAGCCGACGCCGGTCATGAAGATGCCCGCGTCGAAGTTCGACGAGGCCAAGGCCTTCCAGGCCACCATGTGCTATATCTTCGGTGGCGTTGCCAGTCTGCTCGGCCTGTTGATCCTGGTGTGGACGCCGAAGGAAGGCAACTTCGACTATTACCTGTCGATCTTCCCCGGCATGGCCTATATGCTGACGATCGCGTTTATCGTACGCTGGGGCTTGGATCCGATGTTCGCCAATTGGGGCCGTGACGCCCAACCCACACTGGGCTGGAACTTCGCCAGCATCTTCAACCTTAATTATGTGGTGCTGGGCATCGTCATCGGCATCATCATCGTCAATGTCTTCAGGATCCCCGACTGGGCCGCGAACGGTGTGCGTACCGCGCGCTTCTTCCTCAAGACCGGCGTGATTCTGCTTGGCGCGCTTTACAGTGCGACCGAACTGGCGCAACTCGGCGCGATATCGGTACTGATGATCGGTGTTTTCGTGCTCGGTTCGATTGGCGTCGTGCTGTACATGGGGCGGCGCATGAGCACCGGCAACTCGATGACGGCGGTGCTTGCCTCCGGCGTGGGGGTTTGCGGCGTTTCCGCGGCTGTGGCGGCTGCGCCGGTGGTCAATGCCAAGGCAGCGGAAATCGCCTACACCATTGGCACCATCCTGGTCTGGGGAGTGGGCTGCATGTTCCTCTTTCCCACCATCGGCCATCTGCTCAACATGGGCCCGGTGCAGTTCGGCGCCTGGGCCGGTACCGGAATTCTCAATTCGGCGCAGGTCGCCGGCGCCGCGCTGGCTTTTGATCCGCATGGCATCGAGACTTTGAAGGTCGCCGAGATTTTCAATATTACCCGCGTGCTGTTCCTGCCCATCGTCGTGCTCTGGCTCGCAACCTGGTATGTCAAGCACGAGGTCGGCGCCGAGAAGGTGGATCTGGGCAAAGTGCTGTTTGCCAAGTTTCCGGTGTTCGTGCTCGGCTTCATCCTGATGTTCGCGCTCTCGACACTGGGCGCCTTCACGCCGGCCGGCCACTATCAGGGCAAGTACTTCAGCAGCGAGCAGATTAAGGAAGACAAGTTGCTCAAGAGCAAGGAAACCAGGGCCATCGAAGTCGAACTTGCACGCTTGAAGGAGCCTGCCGGCGCCAAGCAACTGCGGGATCACTTCACGGAGAAGGCCATCAACATTGGTCAACGCCACGCCACGCCTGAGGACGCGTACAAGGGCCTGGCCGATCTGATCGCCAACAAGAAGATGAGCACGCGCGAACAGGAAACGCTGCTCGCGGCGGTCGGCAAGATGAAGGGCCTTGATGCCGTCGCCGCAAGCGCCATCGACAAGGCGAGCAAGGCGGCTTATCACAACTCGAAGACGAGCGGCGCCTTTCGCGACTGGCTGGCCTGGCTGTTCTCCATCGGCCTGATCGGGCTGGGCATGCAGATCACCATGGCCGCACTGAAGCAGGCCGGAGGCACGCCGCTGATCATCGGCGGCGTGGTCGGCACCGCCAAGGCTGTCGGCTCCCTTATCGTGGTGCTGCTGTTCATTAAAGAATTCATTTAGGGAGAAAAATCATGTCGGAACAAAAATTCGAGCGCGGCACCAGCCTGTCGATTTTCGTCAGCGACCGCAAGGAGGATCTCGGGTCCCTCGTTTTCGCGCTGCTGATCGCCATCGGCATCGTCCTGGTGGTTGGCAAGTAAGTTCCATATTCCCGTAGCGCCAGTTCCGGCCCGAGCAGCGGGGCGGGACCAGTCATTTTTGTGTCCAGGCATCGGGCCGGGGACGGTATCCACGGGGCCGGCTATGAAAACACCGCTGAAACTGCTCCTCTGCCACCACGGCACCAGCGGCGCCCTGTCCGCGGAAGTGCTCGCCCACGAGTTTGCCGTTCCCGGCACCACCACCCTCATTCATTGTCTGGTGGTACCTGAATTCTGGGCCGGGATGCAGGGCGACGACTGGCTCAACAACGCGTCGACGCGAGACGCCTTCGGCAATTACGTCGAGAACATGCTGGAGAACGACGCGAAACGCGAGCTCGCCGCTGTCGCGTCACGCTGCAAGGAACGCGGCCTGGCCTACGAGTCGGTGCTGCGCTTTGGCAATCCGGCT
The DNA here is from genome assembly GCA_012026675.1 of Betaproteobacteria bacterium. Classification (GTDB taxonomy): domain Bacteria; phylum Pseudomonadota; class Gammaproteobacteria; order Burkholderiales; family Rhodocyclaceae; genus Sulfuritalea. The sequence continues at coordinate 2,203 of VEPA01000252.1, forward strand.
GAAACCGTTTTGGCCACTGCCGGCGAAGTCGGCGCCGATCTGGTCGTCATCGGCTCGCCGCGGAAAAAGGGCGAGGGCGGGCTGCGCTCGCGCATGGAACTCGAAAAGCTGGTGCACGCCCTCAAGTGTCCGTTGCTGATCGCACCGCATCCTTGAGTCACAAGCCAGACGCAACGGCCGACACGGACACTGCACAGGAGGATCGAGCTCGAGCCGAGATTTCCCTCCCGATTGGTGCCGATATCTTGTTTGAGTTCATCTCGGACCTTGAGCGTCTGTTTCGCCTCAATCCGCATCTTGAAATTGAAGCGTGGCAGCAGATGCCCGACGGTGAGCGCTTCGCCGCACTCAACGAGACTACCGGTAGGCGTATTGAAACTTTTATCCATGTTGAAACGGCTGCTCAACAGCGTGCCATCTTGCTGAGTTACACCGACGGGCTCAAGAAGGCAACGACGCTGGCGGTAGAGGATAGCGATCGCCACGGATGCCGTCTGGTTGTTACCGAGCACTACCCGGTCATCGAGTATTTGCAGGATTCACGTGTCGCCGAAGTCGATCGCAGTCTGGTTCCCTGGGTCGACGCCATTCGCCGCCATTTGCTCGGCCGCCAACGATGGGGCTGGCTTCCGGGTTGGCGCTGGTGGAACGAACAGTTCCTGCCTCGCATGGCGCCGCGCCAGCGTCGGATCGTGCGCATGATCATCTGGGTTAGCGTGATCGAATTCGTCATATTCCTGTTTGTCGCGGCGATATTCTGGCTGGAGCGACAGAGCAGCTGAACTCGACTGCATCCGTCGCTCGTGAAAAGACAGATGAAGCAGCGGGTTGAATCAAAGCTCGACCTGGGTGCCGAGCTCGACGACGCGATTGGTTGGAAGTTTGAAAAAGTCCGTCGCCGTATCGGCGTTGCGGAACATCCACATGAACAGAATCTGGCGCCAATGGGTCATGGCAGGGACGCGGTTGGGAACGATGGTTTCACGGCCGAGGAAGAAGGAGGTTGCCATCATCTCGACCGGCGCCATACCATGCCTGGCGCACAGTTCCAGCGCCTCGGGAATGTTGGGATCGTCCTTGAAACCGTAATTCACGATCACACGGTAGAAGCCTTCCCGCAACGGTTCGACCACGATGCGTTCATCAGCGTCAACATGGGGAATATCCTCCACATTGACATTGAGCAGGATCACCCGTTGATGCAGCACCTTGTTGTGCAACAGATTGTGCAGCAGCGCCCGTGGCACGCCATCGGGCCGCGTGGTCATGAAGATGCCTGTGCCTTCCACTCGGTGCGGGCCGCCGTACTGCAGGCTGGTAATGAAGGCGTCAAGCGGGATTGAATCCTGCTGGAGCCTTTCGTAAAGCAGCGTACGGCCTCGTCTCCAGGTCGCCAGCAGCGTAAATACACCGAGACCAAGGGCCAGCGGAAACCAGCCACCGTCCAGTACCTTGACCAGATTGGCGGAGAAGAACGCAAAATCGACCACGATGAACAGCATCAGGAACAGGCCCGCCTGCAGCCAGTTCCAGTTCCACAGGGCACGCACCACGACAAAGGCAAGCAGCGTGTCGATCATCATGGTCAGGGTGACTGCAATGCCATAGGCCGAGGCCAGATTCGAGGACGACTTGAATCCGAGCACCAGTATGATCACTGCCAAAAGCAGGAGCCAGTTGACGTTGGGGATGTAGATCTGTCCTTTTTCGCGCTCAGAGGTGAACCTGACCTGAACGCGTGGACAGTAACCGAGTTGCATGGCCTGGCTGGTGAGCGAAAACGCGCCCGAGATCACCGCCTGCGATGCAATGACCGTGGCGGCGGTGGCAAGGGCGACCATCGGATAGAGCAGGTCGTCGGGTACCAGCATGAAGAAGGGATTCTTGACGGCTGCCGGGTTGTCGAGGATCAGCGCGCCCTGCCCGAGGTAGTTCAGGTACAGGCAGGGGAACACATAGCCCAGCCACGCCCACATGATCGAGCGCCGGCCAAAATGTCCCATGTCGGCATAGAGTGCTTCGCCGCCGGTAATCGCCAAAACTACTGCACCCAGGGCGAGGTAGGCGTGGGTGCGATTTTCCAGGAAGAAGTGCACTGCATACCAGGGGTTGATGGCAGTAAGCACGTCGGGGTGTTTGAGAATGTTCCACACGCCCAACGCACCGAGCGTGCCGAACCAGAACAGCATGATCGGGCCGAATAGGGCGCCGACACTCGCCGTGCCGCGCGGCTGAAAGATGAACAGGCCACAGAGCACGGCTATGGTGATGGGTACGACATAAGGCTTGAACATCGGCGTCGCGACCTCCAGTCCTTCAATCGCCGCAAGTACGGACATGGCGGGCGTTATCACGGCGTCGCCGTAGAACAGCCCGGCGCCGAAGATGCCCAGCACCGACATCAGCCACAACATGCGCGGTCCGGCTCCCTGGGTGCGCATCGCGAGTGAAGTGAGGGCCATGATGCCGCCTTCGCCGCGATTGTCGGCGCGGGTGATGAACATCACGTACTTCAACGACACCGTGATGGTCAGGGCCCAGAAGATCAGCGAGAGAATTCCGAGCAGGTTGTCCGGGGTGACCGCCACCGCGTGTGGGCCGTTGAAGACTTCCTTCATGGTGTAAAGCGGACTGGTGCCGATATCCCCGTACACCACGCCCATGGCGGCTACCGAGACAGCTACAAGCCGGGGCGTTGAGGTATTGCCGGTAGTATTGCTGCTCTGCACGATATAAGAATTATAGACTGCGTTGCAAATTGCATGTTACAGCGCCTGCAGTAGCTGCCACAAAGCGGGGTTCTGGCAAATCTGCAATGGAGATTGTGGGACGGACGAGTTTGTCGGATAATTCGCGCCTCGCACGGCCAGCGTCTTTCAGGGCCGCGACATCCCGGGCCGGGGTGACGGAATCGGTAGACGTAGCGGTCTCAAACACCGCCGCCGCAAGGCATGGGGATTCGACTTCCCCCCCCGGCACCAAAGCAGCGCCAACGTCGTGCAGGCGACGCCGTCAACGCGGATGACATGTGGCTTCAGGTGGGCGCTTCGAGTTCTTGATGGAGGGTACCTTGTGGGTTCGCCGGCTGCTGGTGTTTCACTGACTGTCCTGCGCGCGCTGCCGATCTTCGAGATGCTCGACGACGACAGCCTCATGCCGCTGACGCGCGTGGCCATGCTGCGCACTGTTCCGCGGCATACCGTCGTGTTGCATGCCGGCGATCGTACCGACAACATTTACTTCGTCCTTTCGGGTGTCTTGAAGGTGCAGGTCAGCGACGAGGAAGGGCGCGAGGTTATCCTCTCCATGCTTGGTCCCGGAGAACTGTTTGGCGAGATGGGGGTGCTCGACAATCATCCTCGCTCGGCTACGGTGTTGGCGGTTGAGGCTAGCCAAGTGGTGGTGATCGGCCAGTCGGAGTTCAAGCAGTGCCTGGCAGAAAATCCGGACGTTTCACTCTTTATCATGCGCAACCTGACCAAGCGCTTGCGTTTGGCTGACCGGACAATTGAGAGCCTCGCGCTGATGGATGTCTACGGGCGTGTTGCGCGCCTGTTGCTCGAGGCAGCCGAGACGGTCGAAGGGCGCAAAGTGGTCACGCGCAAGCTCACCAAGCAGGATATCGCCAAGATGATCGGTGCGTCGCGCGAGATGGTCAGTCGCGTGATGCGCGATCTGACCGCTCAGGGGCTTATCCATGAACAGGACGGCCAGTTGATTCTGGTTGAGCTGGCGGCGTTCAGGCGGCATGGCAACGTCGAGGCGAACTCTTGAGCATCGACTTACAGGACTTTGCGTGAACTGATGGTGGCAGGCAAGGGATAGCGCTCTGCTACTATTCGCGCCGGCCGCCGGAAAGCCGCTCGAATGATGAACAAGGTTCGCCGGCATCCTCCTGCCGCGATGCACTCTCCCGCCATCCCGATGCCTTTGACGCTCGCTGATTTCGACTACATTCTGCCAACCGAACTGATTGCGCAGAAGCCTTTGCCGCAACGCTCGTCAAGTCGCCTGCTGGTGATGGACGGCGAGTGCCGCACGGACAGCAGCTTTGTCGATTTGCCACACTGGCTGCGCGCGGGCGACCTGCTGGTGATGAATGACAGCCGGGTCCTGCATGCCCGCCTGCTGGGGTACAAGGAAAGCGGCGGACAGGTCGAAATCCTCGTTGAACGTCTGCTCGATCACTGCACCGTGCTGGCGCAGTTGCGGGCGAGCAAGCCGCCACAGCCGGGCAGTCACCTGCGGCTGGAAGATGCGCTCGATGTCGAGGTGCTGGGGCGTCATGACGAGTTCTATCGGCTGCGGTTTGCCGGCGACGCCACTGAGCTGATTGAACGTCATGGTCGACTGCCGCTGCCGCCCTATATCGCGCGTGCGGCAGAGACCCCGGATGAGGAGCGCTATCAAACCGTGTATGCACGCGAAATGGGTTCGGTGGCTGCGCCGACGGCAGGTTTGCATTTTGATCAGGACCTGCTCGGAATCTTGCGCGAGAAAGGTATTAATATTGCATATGTCACGCTGCACGTGGGTGCCGCAACCTTCCAGCCGGTGCGCGTGAGCGACCTCGCGCAGCATCGCATGCATACCGAGAGCTACGTGTTGCCGCAGGCCACGGTCGATGCGATTGCCGCGGCCCGGGCAGTCGGCGGGCGCATCGTGGCGGTTGGCACCACCACTTTGCGCGCACTGGAATCGGCGGCGCTGGAGGGGAACGTAAGAGTCGGCGCCGGCGAGACGGCGCTGTTCGTCACTCCCGGCTTCAGATTTCGCGTCGTCGACCTCCTGATTACCAATTTTCACCTGCCGAAGTCGACGCTGCTGATGCTGGTTTCGGCGTTTGGCGGCCTGGATGAATTGCGCACGGCCTATCGGCATGCGATTGCCGCCGGCTATCGCTTCTTCAGTTACGGCGATGCCATGTTGCTGCACAGACGGGCCCAGAAATGAACTTCGAACTGCTTGCCACCGATGGCGCGGCGCGGCGCGGGAACTTGACCCTGGCTCATGGCGTAGCGCCAACGCCGACTTTCATGCCGGTGGGTACCTACGGCACGGTCAAGGCCATGTCCCCGGACGAACTGGTCGGCATGGGCGCCTCCATCGTGCTCGGCAATACGTTTCACCTCTGGCTGCGGCCCGGGCTGGAGGTCGTTGCCGCACACGGCGGCTTGCACCGCTTCATGGGCTGGGAAGGCCCGATCCTGACCGACTCGGGCGGTTTCCAGGTTTTTTCCCTGGGCGATCTGCGCAAGATCAGCGAGGAGGGCGTCAAATTCGCTTCGCCGATCAACGGCGACCGCTTGTTCCTGACCCCGGAGGAGTCGATGCGCATCCAGCATGTGCTGAATTCCGATATGGTGATGATCTTCGATGAATGCACACCCTATCCGGCGGATCTGGCGACGGCGGCTGAATCGATGCGCCTCTCCCTGCGCTGGGCGCGGCGTTCGCGCGACGAACACGACCGCTTGCAGAATTCGAATGCCCTGTTCGGTATCGTGCAGGGTGGCATGCATGAGGCGCTGCGCGACGAATCCCTGGCGGCGCTGGTCGATATCGGCTTCGACGGCTTTGCCATCGGCGGCCTTTCGGTAGGCGAACCCAAGGAGGAAATGGCACGCATCCTGGCCCACACCGCACCGCGGCTTCCTGCCGCCAAACCGCGCTACCTGATGGGCGTCGGCACCCCGGAGGATCTCGTGTTCGCCGTCGGGCAGGGAATCGACATGTTCGACTGCGTGATGCCGACGCGCAATGCCCGCAACGGCTGGCTGTTTACCCGCCACGGCGACGTAAAGATCAAGAATGCGCAGCACAAGACAGATATCCGGCCGCTGGACGAGTCCTGCGGCTGCTATACCTGCCGTAATTTCACCCGCGCCTACCTGCATCATTTGCATCGTGTCGGCGAGATTCTGGGGGCGCGGCTCAATACCATCCACAACCTGTTCTATTACCAGTCGTTGATGGCGGAGATGCGTTGCGCCATCGAGCAGGGCGATTTTGCCGGCTTCCGTCTTCGCTTCAATCGGGGGCGGGCTGGCGAGCAGGTATAATTCATCGCTTCATTTTTGTTTCAGCGTAACGCCTGCCTTGCAGGCGAGCTGTCACTGAAACTCTGCTGGGCATCCTTTAGACAATCCTGGAGATTCATAGTGCTGATTTCAAATGCTTATGCGCAGGCGGCGGGCGCCGCCGCCGATCCGACGGGCGGCCTGATGGGCATGTTGCCCATCCTCCTGATGTTTGTCGTGCTGTGGTTCGTCATGATCCGGCCGCAAATGAAGAAGGCCAAGGAACAACAGAAAATGGTCAGCGAACTGGCCAAGGGCGATGAAGTGGTCACCCAGGGTGGTATCACCGGACGCATTGCCAAAGTGGGCGAAAATTACCTCAGCCTTGAAGTCGCGGAAGGCAAGGATGGTCCGGTAGTGATTACCGTGCAGAAGAACGCAGTGGGTGCGCTGCTGCCCAAGGGCACTTTGAAAAACCTTTGAAACGTGAAACGGGATAGCTCCATTCCCGTCGGCACCTGGTTACTTTTCACGTTTCACCTTTCACGGCTCATTAAATGAATCGCTATCCCCTCTGGAAGAATGCCACAGTGCTGATCGCCCTGTTGCTTGGCTTCCTTTACACGCTGCCCAATTTTTTTGGCGAGGCACCGGCCGTGCAGGTGGCCAGCGTCAAGTCGACGCACAAGGTCGACGCCAGGCTCATGGGCCAGGTTGAAGCCGCGCTCAAGGCTGCCGCAGTCGTCCCGCAGGGGATTGTGCTCGAGCTCAACAGCGTGCGCGTGCGGCTGGCTGATACCGACAACCAGCTCAGGGCCAAGGATGTTATCGAGAAGGCGCTCAATCCTGATCCGGCAGACGCAGCCTACAGCGTGGCGCTCAACCTGATTTCGAATTCTCCGAGTTGGCTCTCCAGCATGCGTGCGCTGCCGATGTATCTCGGCCTCGATTTGCGCGGAGGAGTCCATTTCCTGCTGCAGGCTGATATGGAGGGGGCGCTGAAAAAGCGCCTGGATTCGACAGCGGCCGACCTGCGCTCCTTCCTCCGTGACAAGAATATCCGCCATGGCGGCATCCAGCGCGAAGGCAAAGACATTGTCATCCGCTTCCGCGAAGGCGAGCTGCGCGAGAAAGCCATGTTGGCGATAACGGCCAGCGAGCCGGATTTGCAGCTGAGCGAAGCGGTCGACGCCAATGGCGACCTGAAGTTGATGGCGACCATGAAACCAGCTGCGCAAAAAGCTTTCCGCGACGAGGCGATCAAGCAGAACATCCTCACCTTGCACAAGCGGATCAACGAGCTTGGCGTCGCCGAGCCGGTGATCCAGCAGCAGGGGGCCGACCGCATCGTGGTGCAGTTGCCGGGAGTGCAGGACGTGGCGCTGGCGAAGAGCCTGATCGGACGCACGGCGACGCTGGAAGTGCGCATGGTGGATGCGGAAAACGTTTCAGGCGAGGCCTCACCTGGTTCCGAAATCGTGCCGGAGCGCAAGCGCGACGGGACGACGATCAAGGTCGCAGTGAAGAAGCTGGTGGTGCTCACCGGCGACCGTTTCGTCGGCGCCCAGGCAACCTTCGACCAGGATCAGCGGCCGGC
>VEPA01000160.1 GCA_012026675.1 Betaproteobacteria bacterium
GATCTACACCGCCGTGTTCGGCTGGATCATGTACGACCAGCTCTGGCAGATCCTGCTGGACACCGGCATCGTCTATTTCGTGATCTTCGGCATCTTCGTCCGCATCGCCGTGGAGTCGTTCGTGCGGCAGGGCGCCGTGGAAGGCTCCCAGGCCAGCATTCGGGAGGCTGAGATCGCCGTCATCGGCATCTTCACGGTAGCCCTCCTGGCCGGCGCGCCCTTCATCAATCTGAGGGTCGGCGACCTCGGCACCGCCCAGGTGTGCGGCTCCGCGGCGACCACCGGCGGCAACACCGGGACCACCTACGACGACGCCTATGCCGCCATCAACGGCCGGACCGCCCAGGTGCCGCTGTGGTGGTACGGCATCCTGGCGGTGTTCTCCGGCATCACCGACGCCGCTATCGCGGCGGTGCCCTGTACGCCGGACTTCCGGGTGCTGGACTACAAGGTGGACAACACCCGCATCGCCGATCCGGACCTGCGCCGCCAACTGCAGCTGTTCGCCAATGACTGCTGGCGGCCGGCGCTGGCCCAGTTCAATGGCAGCCACGCGACCTTGCCGCCAGGTTACGCGGCGGACGACATCAACTGGCCCGGCAGCCAGTTCTTCGTGGACACCAACGGTTACTATGGCAACACCAACCTCAACCTGGCCGTGCGGGCCAGCGAGGAGATCCCGAGGTTTCCGTACAACGCCAATCGCGACACGGAATACCTGCCGGGCTTCATTCCGCAATGGGGACGGCCGGAATGCAAGGACTGGTGGACCAACCCCAGCGCGGGATTGCGCAAGCGCATCCTGGACCAGTTCAACAACGATACGCTGACGGTGGCCAAGGCCTGGCTGCAGTCCGCTGCCGGCGGCAACTTCTCGCAGGTGGCCGCGGAGAATACCCTGATCAGGAAGGTGTTCGAGGGGGATCGGGTGGCTTTAACCTCTCAGCCTTCTGGCGCGAACGGCTTCGTGGCAACCGCCGCCAATGCCGCGGTGCATTGGGAGTCCGCGTGGATGAGCGGCAAGCTCTATTTGCTCAAACAGGCCGCACCGATCGTCCAGTCCTATGTGCTGATGGGCATCTACCTGCTTCTGCCATTCATCATCGTATTTTCGGGATTCTCAATACTAACCGTGTTCACTGTCAGCCTGGTGATCTTCGCACTGAAGTTTTGTTCCGCCTTATGGGCGATCGCCACCTGGCTGGATGACAACATGATGAGTGCGCTAGGAGTTCATTGGTACGACCATTTCTTTGATCACGCAAGCGAAGGCACCGCTGATGCGGTGGCTTCGCTGTGTTCGATGGTGTTATTTATTGGGCTTCCTGCTTTGTGGTTCCTTGCGCTCGGGTGGCTCGGCGTGAGAGGAGCATCAAGTTTGAGCGGGTCAGAATTCACCAGCCCAATTCAGACTGCTGGGGACAGGATTATCGGTCTTGGACCTTCCATTATGAAAAGCGGCATTACCAAGGCAGCCGGTAAACAATGAATATATTTTGAGAGCCTAACTGTACCGACGTACTAACCTATAGAAGACCTCTCCACCGGTAACGGGTCAGTCGATCGACAAACCATAACTCAGCAATCATCGAAAATAGATACCCAAACAACTTTCCAATAAAGACAAACAACCACCCGCCGGCGCGGAACCACTTCCCTTTCACCAAGGCGATCACCTCAGTACGGTAGCGTGGCCAGCCGACGTGATGGACGACCGCAAGGACAAAAACCGCCGTCATAAGGCAGACAAGGCCGGCCAGGGCCATGGGCGGCACCCGGAACAGGGCGAGCAGGCCAATTCCGCCGATCGCCGTCCAGGCGAACGATGTCGGTCGGCGCGGAATCCAGGGCCAATCGAGTGTCTGGCCGAGCCGTCCGGCCGCCCACAGCGCTGGCGCTGCGGGCAGCAGGACCAGCATCCACTTGGGCAGCCAATACGCCAAGATCGCAACTGTGATGAGGAAGCCCGCCCAGTCGGGGATGCCGGCGTGTGGACGGAGTTCCGAAGTGGTTTTGGGCTGTTGGGCGAGCCCTGTCTCAGTCGTCATTTCCTTGTCCTCCTTTAATGAACATGGACAGTTGGAGCGGCGGTCGGCGCAAAAGCACCCATTTCACCCTAAAGCAGATCCATTAAAGCCACCTTAACCTCCGGCAACAAGGCAGGCGAGGCCACGTGTTGCCGATCGAGATAGTCGCAGGCCTCATAGCGCTCGCCACGGGGCTCGGTGTAGCGTTCGAGATTGCCGGCATTGACGTCGATGATCCAGACCTCGGCGATACTGTGGTGGGCGTACAACGGCAGCTTGACGCGCCGATCGTAGCTTGCCGAGGTGTCGGAGACCTCGATCAGGAGCAGGATATCTTCCGGCCCCGGGTGTGCCTTGGCATAGTTCCGGGCCTTCACCAGGGCGACGTCCGGGATGGGTTCGCTGGTCCCGCTCAGCTGAACCGGATTCTGGATGCGGACCCGAACGCCAGGACCTGCCTGCCGGACCAGAAGGTGGTTCAATTCGTCCACGAGGTTGGCGTGCGGACTGCCGATCGGTGGCATGTCGATCAATTCTCCTTCGATGAGTTCGATGCGGTCGCCTTCCCGGAAGATGCCGGCATCGGCCATGCGGTGAAAGTCATCCGTGGTCAGCTTGTGACGC
>VEPA01000227.1 GCA_012026675.1 Betaproteobacteria bacterium
CCTGCCCAAGTTCGACAAACTGCCGCCCCAACCCTGAGGACCGAAGCTTACGGATGGAAACCTATCTGAACCTAGCCGAATTCAAACGGGCCCTCCATGTAGGCAAGGGGCGGGCCGTAGTGCACGCGATGCACCACGGCATCGAGGACCGGCTGGATCTGGTCCGCGATGCCTGCATCCATAGCCAAGCCTACGATCCGCAGTGCGAGGATTCCCGTGAGAAATGGCTGATGTCCATGATTTCCCGGTCTCCGAGCTATCCCGTCATCCGAGCCGCCATTCTCGATGAATTGGCCAGCACGACGGACTCCAGGGACGTTTCACAGCTGTTCGGACTTACCAAGGAAATGGCCCTTGCTGGGGACAAGGACGCCAGACAACTTCTGGAGAAGCGAACATGCGAGATCGCGCAGACGGACTGTTGCGACGGTTGGTTCGGCGTAGACGAGTGGATCGAGTTGGACGGGGAAGAGGCCGTTTTGGAACTCGCTCGGATTTACGGAAAACGGCTGCTCACAAACCCTGACGCTTTAGTGTGCGACACCATGTTCACCTGCGAACCGGCAAGGCAGTCCTATAAGCAGGTCCTGCTGCAAGCGACAGAAGATGACACCGCCCTAAGCGCCTACCGCGACTATCTCGTAGCCCGCGGTTGCTTCGACTCACGCTCGCCACGCCTTAGCCCGGAAGAAGCGAAAGCCGAGAGGCGCCAACGCCTCCGAGCGCAGTACAAACTCGAACAAATCCTGGAGGATGCGGCAAATGGCGTTGGACGATTACCCAGTCGCTACATGACTTTCGGGCGAAACGCGACACCGGATGAGTTAAATCAAATTCTTGATCGACTATTATCCGAACAACGAGAATCCAGCCTCGTACGGCTACTTTGGATCTTTCGGCGAACCCCGTTACCAAGACTCCACCCGAAAATTTTTGACTGGACCAATGCGCCAACCTTTGAATTACGGGCCGCAGCCATCGCCGCGCTGTCCCGCAACCAAGATCCGCAAGTTCATCAACTAGCCATTCAAAAAGCTGCCTCACGCGCGTTGATCGGTGCCGATTGCGAGGCGCTGGAGCTATTCCTCAACAACTACTGGGCTGGGGACTCCGATGCCATCATCGACGCACTCCGATCGATCGCGCCCACCGAAGACGACGCACATCGTCTGGGCTTGAGTGTCCTGGAACTGGCGGAAAAACATCAGGACCCCGCCCTGGGCGGAGCGTTGCTATGGACTTACGAAAACACCCCATGCAGCACCTGCCGGGGATCAGCCGTCGAGCAACTGGACCGTGTCGGACAACTCACCGAATCGCTGGCGGCCGAATGCCGGTTCGATGCCGATGAGCGCGCCAGAAAAGTCGCCGTCAACTGGCTGAAGGAACATTCGGCCGGTTGACTCGGGATATCACATACCACATTGAGGGTACGGGGCCATAGGGCAGACCAAGGCAGTCGTTGGAAGATTTAGAGAAACTTCGCGACCCGTTCAAGCTTGGTCCGAATCCTCGCCTGCCGGTACGAGCGGGAGGCACCGCATCCGAATGGAGTTGTCGGTTATGGTCGCCATCGCTCCCGATTTCACCTGATCCCCGATCTGTGGCCAGACGCTAGCGACGAGTTCCGCCAAGGCGTCTTCCCGCAATCCTTCGCGGCGAATCCGAAGACCGAAGGAGATGATTCGTTCCCAACCGCCAGCAAGGTATGAAAATCGGCGTCGAGCGTAATGACCGTCATCCCCGTAGCCACGTGCGTAATCGAGTATCTGGCGGTCGCTGGATCGACTCATGCCAAGCTCGAACACATGAACCACCTCGAACCCTCGCTCGCGAAGGTAGCCACACGCAGTTCTGGGAATACCTTGATCCAACAGGAGCGGGAATGTCACGCCGCGACCAGGGGCAAGATCTCGTCAGCGACGCTTAGCGCGGCAAATTCCAGGGCCTGACGTATATCCTCGTCCTCCAGTTCCGGATATTCCGCTTTCAATTCCGCCCGGTCGGGGTAAAGCGCCACGGCCTCGACCACCCGCCTCACGGTGAGCCGCATACCGCGCATACAGGGCTGGCCGTTCATGATTTCCGGGTTGACCGTGATTCGATCGAAGGCGGGTTTCATAGGCTAAATTCCGATGGCAATGTAAAGTACCTGGCGTCGTCGGTATCGCGGATATCCTTCGATCGCGCTTTCCAGTCAAAGCCCCGACACCCGATACCAAAATATCCATCACCGGGACTCGGCGTAAAGCCCGCTGGAACGACACCCCGAACACCTTAGGCCCGAACGACTGACATGTCCATGAGCGTCACGCTGCTGCCTCGCCGGCAACGGAATGGAACGGCCTCCCGCAACCTCAACCGGGACGCGGCGGGATTACGCCACGGCACTCTCTGAGATGACCGTCCTACCCCCGCTTCCCGCCCAACTCGCCACCGCCGGTGACGGCGAATTCCGGGCGGAATTCCGTTTCTACGAGGAGTTGAACGACTTCCTCAAGCCGGTGCGGCGCAAGCGTACCCTGGTGTTCGCCTTCAACGGCCAGCCGGGCGTCAAGGACCCCATCGAGGCACTCGGGGTGCCGCACACGGAGGTGGAGCTGATCGTGGTGAACGGGGAATCGGTGGATTTCGGCTACCGGTTGCAGGACGGCGACCGGGTGGCGGTCTACCCGGTGTTCGAGAGTTTCGACCTAACACCGTTGGTGAAGCTGCGCGACAAGCCGCTGCGGCACACCGCCTTCGTGCTGGACGTGAACCTGGGCAAGCTGGCCCGCCGACTGCGGCTGCTGGGCTTCGATGCGCTCTACGACAACCGTTACCGGGACGATGAGATCGCCGACATTTCCGCCCAGCAGCATCGGATCGTGCTGACCCGCGACCGCCGGCTGCTGTTCGCCC
>VEPA01000195.1 GCA_012026675.1 Betaproteobacteria bacterium
GAACCGACCGGAAACCTCGATCGCAGCGCAGCGGGCGCGGTGTTCGGCCTCTTGCTGGAACTCTGTCGCGAACATCATGCCGCGCTGGTGCTGGTGACGCACGCCATGGATCTGGCGGCGCGGGCAGGCCGGGTGCTGCACCTGCAGGACGGCCAACTGGCCTAGCCGCGTCGCCGCCGGCTGCGGTGGCGCCAGGCCCGCACCAGGTAAATGCGCCAGGCCAGGCGAACCAAGCCATAGCCGACGAGCGCCAAGCCGCAGGCGAGCAGCACCAGGCCCAGGGCGAGCGGCGTTCCGAGCCCTAGCATCCAGTCCACCAACGTTCTGGCCCATGCGAGAAAACCTTCGTCGTGCCACTCGGGCGGCGGTACGAAGCGTTCGCCATGTCCCGGCAGTACCGACTGGCCGATGGCGAAGGCGATGATGTAAAGCGGGACGATGGTGAAAGGATTGGTGTAGAGCGTGGTCAGCAGTGCCAGCGGCAGGTTCACGCGAAACACCACGGCACAGATCGCCGCGCCGAGCATTTGCAGCGGCCCCGGAATCAGTCCGCAGAACAAGCCGGCGGCGACGGCCCCGGCCACTGAGTGACGATTGAGATCCCAAAGCCGCGGATGCAGCAGAGTGTTCTCGAACCGCGCCAGCCAGCGGTTGTTGCGGATCGCGTCGTGGTCGGGGAGAAACTTGCGAATTCGTTTGCGCATGTGCGATGGGTGCCCGCTCCGGCTCAGATGATGCGGATTGACAGTTCGCCGACGCCGTCCACCCCGCCGGTCACCAGATCGCCCTTGGCGACCGGGCCGACGCCCTCCGGCGTGCCGGTGAAAATCAGGTCGCCGGGAAACAGTTCGAAATACTGCGAGAGATGGGCGATCGTTTCCGGCACGGACCAGATCAGGTCGGCAAGGTCTCCTTCCTGTCTCAGTTGGCCATTGACCGTGAGCCAGACCCGGCCGGCAGTCGGATGGCCGCAGCGGCTGGCAGGAACCAGCGGAGTAATTGGCGCCGACTGGTCGAAGGCCTTGCCCAGTTCCCAGGGTCGGCCCTTGTCGCGCAGGGCGAACTGCAGGTCTCGCCGCGTCATGTCGAAGCCGGTGGCGTAGCCCCAGACGAAATCCTTGGCTGCTTCCCTGGCGATGGCAGTGCCGCGCTTGCCGATGGCCACGACAAGTTCGACTTCATGATGGAAATTGCTCGTCTGCGGCGGATAGGCGATTTCCATAGTGGAACCGGGTGCCACCGGCACAATGGCATCGGCCGGTTTGCAGAAGAAGAAGGGCGGTTCGCGCTCCGGGTCCGAACCCATTTCACGGGCGTGCGCCGCGTAGTTGCGGCCGACGCAGTAAATGCGCCGCACCGGAAAACTGTCGTCGCTGCCGGCGACGGGTACGACGGGTTGGGAGGCGGGGGGAATGACGTAGTTCATGATGGCTCCAGAGAGTTTGTCCGGATTATCGCTCACTGCGGGGCTGCAGCATTTTGGCCAACGCCGGGCATGGTGCCGACGGCCGGCAGCGCCATGTCCAGCCTCACTTGCCGGACTTGCGCGCAGATCGGGGAAAACCGTGCTGCACTGCATTAATCGGATGGAATAAATGGCCATATTAAAAAAATGGTTTGGACGGCGGGCGGGATTGAGGCCAAGAATGCGCAGCACCCGCACCCAGAGGCGGACCCGACACTATGACTTAGGAGGAAACACCATGCGCCAGTATTCCGTCCTGCCACGCCGGCCGCTGCAACTCCAGACCAGCTTCCACGTACCCCGGCAGGACTTGCCGCCCCGCGTCACGCTCGACGATGAGGCGGTGGCGGTGATGACCGATTTCAGGAAGGTCACGGCTTTCACTATCGATCCCGACGTCAGCGTCGATACCGCGGCGCGTGTCATGCGCCGGCGCAAGGTGCATCTGCTGCTGGTGGTCGATGTCGACAACCTCGTGGTCGGCATCATTACCTCGAACGACCTGATCGGCGAGAAAACGCTGCAGTGCATTTCGGCCCGCGGCGTTTCCCGCGCCGACGCGCTGGTGCGCGACATCATGACGCCGGCCAGCCGCCTCGAAGTGATCAGCATGGACGACGTGCTGCACGCCCATGTCGGCCATGTCGTGGCGACGCTGAAGACTACCGGGCGGCGCCATGCCGCCGTGGTGGATGAGGATGCGTCCGGGCACCAGGTCCTGCGCGGCCTGCTGTCCTGTTCCCAAATTTCCCTGCAACTCGGCGAGCCGGTGGAAACCACCGAGATCGCGCAGAACTTCGCCGAGATCAGCGCCGCACTGCACGCCTGATCCCGAGTCGGCTGCGGCCGTTGGCGCAATGAAAAATTGCTGTTGACGGCGGCGGCCAGGGAGGAGAAGAATGGCTCGTACCCGTCCTCAAGAGACGGACTCGCGACAACCAAAGGAGAAAACGCCATGCGCCAGTATTCCGCTCTTCCCCATCGGCCCTTGCGGCCGCATACGCGCTTCCATACGCCAAGCCAGACCTTGCCGCCCCGGGTCACGCTGGAAGATCCGGCGATCGCGGTGATGACCGATTTCCAGAAAGTCACTGCCTTCACCATTGATCCCGGAGTCAGCGTCGATACTGCGGCGCGCGTCATGCGTCGGCGCCACGTGCATCTGCTGCTGGTAGTTGACGTGGAGAATCATTTGCTCGGCATCATCACCTCGACTGATCTGCTCGGCGAGAAGACCCTGCAGTGCATCAGCGCGCGCGGCATTGCCCGCGAAGACGCACTGGTACGCGACATCATGACGCCGGAGAGTCGGATTGAAGTCATTGCCATGGACGATGTAATGCACGCGCACGTCGGCCACGTCGTGGCAACGCTCAAGGCGACCGGACGGCGCCATGCTGCCGTGGTGGACGAGGATGCGTCGGGGCACCAGATCCTGCGGGGGCTGTTCGCCGCCTCGCAACTGGCTCAGCAGTTGGGCGAGCCGGTTGACACCATGGCGGTGGCTCATACCTTTGCCGAGATCAGTGCTGCGCTGAAGGCCTGAGCGCCGGCTTCACGCGCTGCCGGAAGGCGGGGCAGGCGCGTGGCCCATTTCGCGGGGATATGTCCCTGACTTCCGTCAGGGACATATCCCACCAGGGGATACCGTCCCCGGCTTGCGCCGGGGACATACCCCACCAGGGGGTACCGTCCCTAACTCCCGTCAGGGACATAATGGCGGCCATGCGTCTATTTGTCCTGGCTTTCGCCGGCGGTATCTGGTTGTTGCAGCAGCAGGCGGCGTTGCCTTCTTCTGGCTGGCTTGGCGGCCTGGGTGCCGGCGCAATTCTGCTGCTGGGTTTGCGAAGGTTATGCTCAGCGGTCACTACAGAGTCGGCGCCGGCGGTACGGCGATTCATTGCACCGACACTTCTTGTCGCCGCGGCGGGGACGCTCGGCTTCGTCTGGGCGGCGGCTTTTGCACAGTTGCGCCTGGCCGACGAACTGTCCGCGGCGCTGGAGGGCCGCGACATCGAACTGACGGGCGTGGTCGCCGGCCTGCCGCAGGCGCTGGAGCGCGGCGTGCGCTTCGAGTTCGATGTGGAACAGGCGGTGGCCGGGGTACCGCCGCATATTTCGCTGGCCTGGTATCGCGGCCGCGATGACGGGGACGACGAGGCATCGCCGCTGGTCCCCGTGCGCGCCGGCGAGCGCTGGCGCTTCACGGTGCGCCGCAAGCGTCCGCACGGCAATCTCAATCCACAAGGCTTCGATTACGAGGCCTGGCTGTTCGAGCGCGGCATCCGCGCCACCGGTTACGTGCGTCCGCGCAGCGCCACTCGCATCGAGGCGCGGGTATGGCGGCCCGGATATGCGGTGGAAATGCTGCGCGAAAATATCCGCGATCGGTTTCACGCCGTGCTCCCCGGCGCGCCGTATGCCGGCATCCTGATCGCGCTGGCGGTCGGCGACCAGCATTCCATCGATCCCGGACTCTGGCAAAGTTTCGCCCGCACCGGCATCACCCATCTGATGAGCATTTCCGGCCTGCACGTGACCATGCTGGCCGGTCTGGCCTATGCGCTGATCAACTGGCTTTGGCGGCGCTCGACGACCCTGCCGCTGCGCCTTCCAGCCCAGCATGCCGCGGCGGTCGGCGGCTTCCTGGCGGCCTGCGGCTATTGCCTGCTGGCCGGCTTCGCGGTGCCGGCACAGCGCACGCTCTACATGCTTGGCGTGGTGGCACTGGCGCGCCTTGCAGCGCGCGAGATGGCCGCGTCGCGGGTCCTCGCCCTGGCACTGTTGCTGGTCCTGCTGCTCGATCCCTGGGCGGTGCTGGCGGCCGGATTCTGGCTGTCTTTTGGCGCCGTGGCGCTGCTCTTCCACATCGGCAGCGGGCGGCTCGGACCGGTGCATTGGCTGCTGGAATGGGGACGCGCGCAGTGGGCTGTGACGCTGGGAATGTTGCCGGCCCTGCTGGCCCTGTTTCAGCAATTTTCTCTGGTCTCGCCGCTGGCCAATGCGCTGGCGATTCCGCTGGTCAGCTTTGTCATCACGCCGCTGGCGCTGCTGGGCAGCCTGCCCTTGCTCGATCCGCTGCTGTCCCTCGCCCATGTCGTCACGGTCTGGCTGATGGTCTTCATCGACTGGCTGGCAGACTTGCCGCTGGCGATGTGGCAGCAGGCCGCACCTCCGGAGTGGTCCGTCCTGCTGGCGCTGGCCGGCGGCATCTGGCTGCTGCTGCCGCGCGGCTTTTCGTCGCGCTGGCTGGGCCTGCTGGCGTTTCTGCCGCTGCTGACCGTGTTACCGTCGCGTCCTGCGTCCGGCACGGCGGCCATTACGGTGCTCGATGTAGGGCAGGGCCTGGCGATTCACGTGCAGACGGCCACTCATGATCTGCTGTTCGATGCCGGGCCGGCATTTTCCGCCGATGCCGACAGCGGCAACCGAATCATCTCGCCCTATCTGCGGGCGAAGGGAGTACGCCGGCTCGATGTCATGGTCATCAGCCACGCCGACAAGGACCACGAGGGCGGCGCGGCCTCGGTGCTGGCGGCGCTGCCGGTGGCGATGCTGAGAACTTCCCTGCCTTTCGAGCACGCCCTGTCCGCCCAGCCGGTACCTCACGAATTGTGCCGCGACGGCGATGGCTGGGACTGGGACGGCGTGCGCTTCGAGATGCTGCATCCCGGCACCGAAGCGCTTTCGCGCAAAACCAACGACGTCAGTTGCGTGCTGCTCATCACCGCAGGCGGCAGGTCGATGCTGCTGACTTCGGACATCGAGGCGGTTTCCGAACAGTCGTTGCTGGCGGAACGGCGTCCGGCGCTGGCGGCGGCCGTGATGACGGTGCCGCACCACGGCAGCAAGACATCGTCGACGCCCGGCTTCATTGCCGCAGTGGCGGCACGCGATGTGATCTTCCCTGTTGGCTACCGCAACCGTTTCGGCCACCCGAAAGAAGACGTGGTGGCGCGCTACGGGCAAAGCGGCGCCCGCCTGCATCGGACCGATGCCGACGGCGCCGTCAGCGTCAGTCTTGCCGCTGCAGGCATCGGTTTCCGCCACGAGCGCGTCGAACGCAGGCGCTATTGGCACGCCCGGTAGACCATAATCGATGCCCGATCCTGCGCCGCCCGTCATGACTCCCAGCGATTCCACTCCTTTTGCCGGCCTGCAACCGGAGCCAATTCTCGATGCGCTGGAAAGCCTTGGCTTCCGCTGCGACGGCGCCCTGATGGCGCTCAACAGCTATGAGAACCGCGTCTGGCAAATCGGCATCGAGGACGGCGCGCCCCTGATCGCCAAGTTCTACCGGCCCGGACGCTGGAGCGACGCGCAGATCGCCGAGGAACACGGTTTTACCGCGGCCATGGCAGCGGACGAGCTGCCGGTGGTGACGCCTCTGGTCATCGGCGGACGAAGCCTGTTCAGCCACGGCGGCTTTCGCTTCGCCGTGTTCCCGCGCCAGGGTGGCCGCGCTCCGGAGTTCGGCCAGCCACATATTCTGGAGTGGATGGGACGCCTGATGGCGCGCATCCACATGGTTGGGGCGCGGGAACCCTTCGCGCTGCGGGAAACGCTGGATACGCGGAGTTTCGGCGCCGACTCACGCGACTGGCTGCTTACCAACCGGATCATTCCGCCGGATCTCGAAGCGGTGTGGCAGGGTGTCGCCGACCAGGCACTCGAAGGCGTGCGTCACTGTTTCGATCGCGCCGGCAAGGTGGTGGCTTTGCGCCTGCACGGCGACTGCCATGCCGGCAATGTGCTGTGGACGGAAGACGGGCCGCACTTCGTGGACTTCGACGATGCGCGCATGGGGCCGGCGATCCAGGATCTGTGGATGCTGCTCTCCGGTGATGCGGACGAGATGGGGCGGCAACTAGGCCATGTCCTGGCCGGTTACGAGACTTTCCGTGAATTCGACACCCGTGAACTGCAACTGGTGGAAGCCCTGCGCACGCTGCGCCTGATGCATCATTCGGCCTGGCTGGCGCGGCGCTGGAACGATCCGGCCTTTCCTGCGGCGTTTCCGTGGTTCGCCACGAATCGCTACTGGGAGGAACGCATACTCGAACTGCGCGAGCAGATTGCAATAATGCACGAGCCTGCGCTCGTGCCTCGGTGACCGGAGAACTGGAAATGGAAATGCGTGAAGGAAAAGTGAAGTGCCTGAGTGCGGCCGGCTTTCATCACATGGCTTATGTCGAGTGGGGCGATGCCGCCAATCCGAGTGTGCTGGTCTGCGTGCATGGCCTGACGCGCTGCTCGCGCGATTTCGATTTCCTGGCGCGGGCACTGGCCGCCGACTACCGGGTGGTCTGTCCGGACGTGGTGGGGCGCGGACGCAGCGACTGGCTGCGCAACAAGTCCCTGTACGCCATACCGCAGTATTGCGCCGATATGACGACCCTGCTGGCGAAACTGAATGCGGAGGTCGTCGACTGGGTCGGCACCTCGATGGGCGGCCTGATCGGCATGGCGCTGGCCTGCCAGCCGGAAACGCCGATCGCGCGCCTGGTGCTGAACGACGTCGGTCCGGTGATCACGGCGACATCGCTGGCGCGCATCGGCAGCTATCTCGGCGCCGCGCCGCGCTTCGACAACATCGGCCAGGCCGAAGTCTTCGTCCGCTTCGTCTCGGCGCCCTTCGGCAAATTCTCCGATGAGGAATGGCGGCATCTGACGCAGCATGTGACGCGTACCGCCGCCGACGGCAAGATCGAATTTGCCTACGATCCGGGGATCGCGCAGGCCTTCCGTGAAATGCAGGCGGCCGGCGAGGGCAAGGATGTCGAGATGTGGCCGCTGTATGACGGCATTGCCTGCCCAACCTTGCTGTTGCGCGGCGAAACGTCGGATCTGCTGACCCAAGAGACGGCCATGCAGATGATGGCGCGCGGACCGCGCGCGAGGCTGGTCGAAGTGGCCGGAGTCGGCCACGCGCCTATGCTGATGAATGCCGCGCAAGTCGCGCCGGTACGTGAATTTCTGCTCGGTTGAGCGCTTTTCAGTCGATGGTGCGGTGCCGCATCGAAAATTTTGATATCGACATTTTTCGAGGCCTACAATAGCCCCCCGTTCGCAAAATCAGCAAGGATTAATCAGGAGGCACCATGCAGAAATCATTGCACATCGACCCCAACAAATGCACAGGCTGTCTGCAGTGCGAGATGGCGTGTTCGTACGAGAACCATGGCGTATTCAACATCGCC
>VEPA01000221.1 GCA_012026675.1 Betaproteobacteria bacterium
CCGCTTACCTGTTCTGCAAGGCCGCGCTGGAAAAGGGCCACGAGATCCGTCGCGTGTTCTTCTACAACGACGGCGTGAACAACGCCTCCTCGCTGACCGAACCGCCGCAGGACGACCGCAACATCGTCACGCGCTGGTCCAAGCTCGCCGCCGAGCACAAGCTCGACCTCGTGGTATGCGTGGCAGCGGCCCTGCGCCGCGGCATCCGCGACGAGAACCTTGCGCCCGGCTTCCGTATCTCCGGCCTCGGCCAACTGGTCGAAGCCGGCATCGAGGCCGACCGCCTTGTGACCTTTGGAGACTGACATGAGCGAAGGAACCGTCAAGAAGTTCATGTTCGTCAATCGCAAGGCGCCCTACGGCACCATCTACGCACTCGAATCGCTGGAAGTGGTGCTAATTACGGCGGCCTTCGACCAGGACGTCAGCCTCGTCTTCATGGACGATGGCGTATTCCAGCTGAAGAAGGGCCAGCAGACCAAGGGCATCGAGAACAAGAACTTCTCGCCGACCTATCGGGCGCTCGATGGCTACGACATTGAGAAACTCTACGTCGAGGAAGAAGCCCTGGCCGCCCGCGGCCTGACCGAAGACGACCTGCTGGTCGACGTCACCGTCATGCCGCGCGCCGAACTGGGCAAGCTCATGGACGAGATGGACGTCGTCCTCAGCTTCTAAGGGAGATATATACAAATGCTGCACATCGTCAATAAATCATCCCTCGAACGCAATGCGCTGGAGTCCTGCCTGCACGTTGCACAGGACGGCGCCGCGATCCTGCTGATCGAGGACGCCGTGTATGCCGCCACCCGCGGCAATGCAGCCAGCAACCACCTGCGCGATGCCTTGTCGCGCTTCAAGGTCTATGCACTCGCGCCGGATCTCGAAGCGCGCGGCATGGGCGACCGTGTCCTGGAAGGCGTCAGCACTGTCGATTACGGCGGATTCGTCGACCTTGTCACAGAGCACAAGAACTGCCAGTCCTGGCTGTAAGCGCCACCTCATACCCCGCACATCACCCTTCACCAAGGAGACACTCATGTCCAGCATCGAAGTCAACGGCAAGTCCTACGAAACCGACGAAGAAGGCTATCTGGTCAACCTCGCCGATTGGAACGAGGATGTCGGCAACTACCTCGCGAAAACCGAAAGCGTCGAGATGACCGACCAGCACTGGGAAGTCATCAATTTCCTGCGCGACTACTACAACGAATTCCAGATCGCCCCGGCCGTGCGCGTGCTGACCAAGGCCATCGGCAAAAAACTCGGCCCGGAAAAGGGCACCAGCCAGTACCTCTACGCCCTGTTCCCCTACGGCCCCGCCAAGCAGGCCTGCAAGATCGCCGGCCTGCCCAAGCCGACCGGCTGCGTTTAATTCCGGGGCGTAATCGGGCCGATGGGCTTTGTCGACTGCGTCAGCCGCGCCTCGCCGTGCCTGGGGCACTGTCTCCTCGCGACTTTCCTTGTCTTCGCGCCCTCGACCCGATTCCTTTCCGGAATACCTCTACCTGATCCGCAATAGCGAGCGCCCATGAGCCTCTTGTTCGCAATCCTGTTCTACGCTGCCACGCTGGTTCTGGCGGGCGGCATTGCGTACAGGGTTTACGACTATGCGCGCACGCCGGCGCCGCTGAAGATTCCCACCACTCCGGCGCCGACCACCAGCGGCGGCGTGGCCTTCCGCATGTTCCGCGAGGTGGTGTTTTTCGAAAGCCTGTTCAAATCCAACCTGTGGATCTGGGCCCTTGGCTGGCTGTTCCATGTTGGTCTCGCCCTGGTGCTGTTGCGTCATTTGCGCTATTTCACCGAACCGGTCAATTTCATCATCGCCTTCATCCAGCCCTTCGGCATGTATGCCGGCTTCGCCATGGCCGCCGGCCTGGCCGGGCTCTGGGCGCGCCGCTTCCTGGTCGAGCGCATCCGCTACATCTCGACGCCGTCGGACCACCTGATGCTGGCCCTGCTGCTCGGCATCGCCGTCACCGGCCTGGCGATGAAATTCGTCATGCACACGGACGTTGTCGCCGTGAAGACCTTCTTCCTCGGTCTCATGGTGATCGAAATCAATCCGCTGCCGGCCGACCCGGGGCTCTATTTGCATCTGGCCATGGTCGCGCTGCTGATGATCGTCTTCCCCGTCAGCAAGCTGCTGCATGCACCCGGCGTGTTCTTCTCGCCGACCCGCAACCAGGTCGACAACCCGCGCGAAACGCGCCATCTGGCGCCCTGGGCGGCCAAGTTCGAGGCGAAAAACTGACATGGCCGACGAAACCCCCGTCGCCGTGGCGCCAGCGCCGACTTCCGTGCCCCCGGCCGCCAAGCCTGCCGAAAAGCCTGCGGAGAAGGCGAAGGTCGTCGCCCCGGCCTATCGCGAGTTCCCGACCATCCCGGTGTTGAAGATCGACTCGATGGTCGAGTCGAATCCCTACGTCGCCGCGGCCGTGCATAACGAGTCGGTCGGCTTCCCCGGCACCCTGGTCGACGGCTGGGAGCAGAAGGCCGTCGCCAAAATGGGCGAACTGCTCGGCAAGTACCGCTCGCTCAAGGTGTACATGGACAGCTGTGTGCACTGCGGCGCCTGCACTGACAAGTGCCACTACTTCATCGGCACCGGCGATCCGAAAAACATGCCTGTCGCGCGCCAGGACCTGATGCGCTCGGTGTATCGCCGTTATTACACCCTGCCCGGCAAGCTTTTCCCCAAGCTGGTCGGCGCGCGCGACATGACCAAGGATGTGCTCGACGACTGGTTCCGCTACTACAACCAGTGTTCCGAATGCCGCCGCTGCTCGGTGTTCTGCCCCTACGGCATCGACACCGCCGAAGTGACGATGGCCGCGCGCCACATCATGGACTCGGTCGGCCACGGCCAGAAGTACTCCAACGAGATCCTCGGCAAGGTCAACAAGATCGGCAACAACCTCGGTCTGCCCGGCCCGGCGCTCGAAGACACGCTGCTCGGCCTGGAGGAGGACGTCAAGGACGACACCGGCGTCGACGTCAAGTACCCGCTCGCCGTGCAGGGCGCCGAAGTGCTGCTGGTCACCCCCTCGGCCGACTTCTTTGCCGAACCGCACATCGAATCGCTGATCGGCTACGGCAAGGTCTTCCACGCCGCCGGCATCAGCTGGACGCTCTCCTCCTACGCGTCGGAGGCCGGTAACTTCGGCCTGTTCAACGGCGACTACAACATGATGCGCAAGGTCGCCATGCGCATCCGCGAGCAGGCGCTGGAACTCGGCGTCAAGCGCATCGTCGTCGGCGAATGCGGCCATGCCTGGCGCGTCGCCTACGCCTTCTGGAACACCCTGACCGGCCTCGGCAACAACGGCACCGACAAATTCTCCGTCGAACTCCAGAAGCAACTCGATCCGCGCTACAAGGAACCCTCGCACATCTGCGAATTCACCTGGGACCTGATCCAGCAGGGCCGCCTCAAGTTCGACAAGGAAGCCAACGACAGCCGCATCATCACCTTCCACGACTCCTGCAACGTCGCGCGCGGTTCGCGCATGGGCGACTATGCCGGCGGCCAGTTCGACATCCCGCGCAACATCATCAAGGCGGTGGCGAACAACTACGTCGACATGGCCCTGGAGACCACCCGCGAAAAGACCTTCTGTTGCGGCGGTGGCGGCGGTGTCCTCACCGACGACCTGATCGAGTTGCGCGTCAAGGGCGCCTTCCCGCGCATGGAGGCCCTCCAGCAGGTGGTCGACAAGCACGGCGTGAACTTCATGGCGACCATCTGCGCGATCTGCAAGGCCCAATTCACCAAGGTTCTGCCCTACTACGGTTTCAACATGCGGCTGGTGGGAGGAGTTCACCAGTTGGTCAGCACTGCGATTCGCCTCGGCGACGAGCAGTAATCCTCATACATACAACGATTTTCACGGAGACGACGATGTCAGCCAATACCACGATGGCCGAAACCCAGACCGAAAAACTGACCTTCCGCCGCTTCAAGGATGGCGAGCCGCAGCGCTTCAAGCGTCTGCAGGACAACATCTTCCAGGCCAGCTGGTCGCACAAGTGCCCGACCTACATCCAGTCCACCCCCCCTTGCCAGGGCTCCTGCCCGTCCGGCGAGGACATCCGCGGCGACCTGCACATCGTGC
>VEPA01000122.1 GCA_012026675.1 Betaproteobacteria bacterium
CCGCTGGCCGGCAAGCCGGTGATGGAAGGCAAGGGCGTGCTGTTCAAGAAATTCGCCGGTATCGATGTATTCGACATCGAGGTCGCCGAAAACGATCCCGACAAACTGGTCGATATCATTGCGGCCCTGGAGCCAACCTTCGGCGGCATCAACCTCGAAGACATCAAGGCGCCCGAGTGCTTCTATGTCGAGGCCAAATTGCGCGAGCGCATGAAGATACCGGTGTTCCATGACGACCAGCATGGTACGGCGATCATCGCCAGCGCGGCCATTTTGAACGGACTGCGCGTGGTGAACAAGGACATCGCCAAGGTCAAGCTGGTCTGTTCCGGCGCCGGCGCCGCGGCGATTGCCTGCCTCGACCTGCTGGTCAGCCTCGGCCTCGACCCGAAGAATGTTTACGCCGTCGACAGCAAGGGCGTGATCCATACCGGGCGCGATAACCTCGATCCGTCGAAAGCCCGCTACGCGCAGAAGACCGAGGCGCGAACCCTGGGCGACGCCATGCCGGACGCGGATGTGTTCATGGGCCTGTCCACCGCCGACGTGCTGAAGCCGGAGATGGTCAAGACCATGGCGCGCGATCCGATCATCCTCGCCATGGCCAACCCCGATCCGGAGATTCTGCCCGAGCACGCCAAGGCCGTGCGTCCCGACGCCATCATCGGCACCGGCCGCTCGGATTATCCGAACCAGGTCAACAACGTGCTGTGCTTCCCCTTCATGTTCCGGGGAGCGCTGGATGTCGGCGCGACGACCATCAACGAAGCCATGAAAGTCGCCGCGGTGAGGGCCATCGCCGAACTGGCCCATGCCGAGCAATCGGAGGTGGTGACGGCGGCCTACGGTACGGAGGAGTTGTCCTTCGGTCCCGAGTACCTGATCCCCAAGCCTTTCGACCCGCGCCTCATCATCAAGGTGGCGCCGGCCGTGGCTCGGGCGGCGATGGATTCCGGCGTGGCGACGCGGCCGATCGCCGACATGGACGTCTATGCGCAGCAGTTGAACGACTTTGTTTACTCCACGGGTCTTTTGATGCGCCCGGTGTTCGTCGCCGCCAAGAAGAACCCGGCGCGCGTGGTCTTCTGCGAAGGCGAGGACGAACGCGTATTGCGCGCCACGCAAACGGTCTGCGACGAAGGTCTGGCGCGGCCGATTCTAATCGGGCGACCGGAGGTGGTGGAGAGGAGCATCGCCCGTCATGGCCTGCGCATTCGCGCCGGCGAGCATTTCGAGCTGGTCAGCCCGGATTCCGATCCGCGCTACAAGGAGCTCTGGCAGGACTACTACGCGTTGACCAGCCGCAAGGGCGTCAGCATCGAATATGCAAAGCGTGAAATGCGGCGGCGGACAACCCTAATTGGCGCCATGCTGGTGCGGCATAACTATGCCGATGCAATCCTGTGCGGCACCTTCGGCAAGCACTCGCTGCACCTGCGTTATGTCGAGACTGTGATCGGCCTGAAGCCGGGGATAGCGAATTTCTACGCCATGAACATGTTGATCCTGCCACGGCGCACGTTGTTCATTTGCGATACCTATGTCAATTACGATCCGACGGCCGAGCAACTCGCGGAAATGACCCTGCTCGCGGCGGACGAGGTCGCCCGCTTCGGTCTCGTGCCCAAGGTGGCGCTGTTGTCGCATTCGAGTTTCGGCACCGAGGACACGCCGACCGCGGTGAAGATGCGCCGCGCGCTGGAGATCCTGCGCAGCACGGCTCCGCAGTTGGAGGTCGATGGCGAGATGCACGGCGATGCCGCGCTGTCCGAGAGTATCCGCCAGCAGGTGTTTCCCGACTCGACGCTGAAGGGCCAGGCCAACCTGCTGATCATGCCCACATTGGATGCCGCAAATATCGCCTTCAATCTGATCAAGACCTCGGCCGGTGAAGGCCTGACGGTGGGGCCGCTGCTGCTCGGTGCGGCGCGGCCGGTGCATATCCTGACGCCGACCGCCACCGTCAGACGCATCGTCAACGTCACCGCCTTGCTCTCGGTCGAGGCGCAGCAGCAGGCCAGGAGCGGTACTTGACTTTGCCATGAGCGAAGCGCACACCGCACTGATTTTGACCGGTGGCGGTGCGCGAGCCGGTTATCAGGTCGGCGTGCTGAAGGCGATTCGCGAACTGTTGCCGCAGACGCAGCGCAATCCGTTCCCGATTCTTTGCGGCACCTCGGCCGGCGCGCTCAATGCGGCGTCGCTGGCCGTGTCGGCGGAGGATTTCGGGCGCGGTGTGGATGGCCTGGTCGACGTCTGGCGAAACTTCAGCGCCCATCAGGTCTATCGGGCCGATCCGGTGGGGATCGGGATCTCGGGAGCGCGCTGGATATCGACGCTGGCCTTGGGCTGGGTGACGCGTCGGGCCCCGCGCTCGCTGCTCGACAACTCACCGCTGCGCCGCCTGCTGAACGACAGTCTCGATTTCAGTCGCATCGCCAGGGCCATTGACAGCGGGGCTCTGCATTCGGTCAGCATCACCTGTTCCGGGTACTCGTCAGGCCAGAGCGTGAGCTTTTTCCAGGGACGTTCAGGGATCGAGCCGTGGCGGCGCAGCCAGCGAATCGGAGCGCCCGCCGAGATTTCTCTCGACCATCTGATGGCGTCCAGTGCCATTCCCTTCATTTTCCCGGCCGTACATCTCAACCGTGAATGGTTCGGTGACGGGTCGATGCGGCAGGTGGCGCCCGTCTCCCCGGCGATCCATCTTGGTGCGCACAAGATATTGGTGATCGGCGCGGGTCGCCTTGCCGACGAGAACGCGCGGCCGACGGGATCGATCTATCCTTCGCTGGCGCAGATCGCCGGCCATGCGCTGTCCAGCATCTTCCTCGACAGCATGTCGGTCGATCTGGAACGGATGACGCGCATCAACAAGACACTGTCGCTGATTCCGGAACCGGTGCGCCGCGACAACGGCATGACGCTGCGGCCGATCGAGGTGCTGACCATCGCCCCGTCGCAACGACTTGACCACCTTGCGGCACGCCACGCAAAGGCTCTGCCCTGGCCGGTGCGGACTTTGCTGCGCGGCATTGGCGCCATGAATCCAAACGGCGGCGCATTGACCAGCTATCTGCTGTTCGAGCCTCCCTATACCAGGGCGTTGATCGATCTGGGCTATGCGGACACCATGATGCGGCGCGACGAGGTTCTTCAGTTTCTTGATTTAAGTTAATGTTATTACTCAAGCTGATGGCTCAACATCCTTATTCTCAAGGAGAACTACTGATACAACCTGTGTCACAGAGGGTATCCTCTGCTACAATGAAACAATTGCAGGAAAGGCCTTCCCATGAAAAAAGCACTGATGATCCTGTTGGCCGCATCAATAGTCGGTGCTGGCGCAACGCCGGTGAAGGCCGGGGTCAGCGAAAAAAAGAAGAGCGTCGCCGCGAACAAGAAGTCTCCTCGGGTGGCGGCGCAGTTCAAGTCGGGCAACAAGGTGGTGCGGGCGAAATCACCGCTCCGTCTTGCATCGATGGATGATGCCCGTCATCTCGCCTTGCAGTCGTCAGCTGTCCTGGTACAGGATCAGGCCACCGGAGCGATCCTGTACGAAAAGAACCCCAATGCCGTCTTGCCGATCGCGTCGATCACCAAACTGATGACGGCGATGGTCGTGTTGGACGCCGCGCCAGATCTGCACGAGACCTTGGTAATCGGCGAGGACGACGTCGACCTTGTCAAGGGGACGCGCTCACGTCTCAAGGTAGGCACCCATCTGGAACGCGAAGAAATGCTGCGCCTGGCGCTGATGTCTTCGGAGAACCGCGCGGCTTCGGCACTTTCGCGACACTATCCTGGCGGGCGCGAGGCCTTCGTTGCCGCCATGAACCAGAAGGCGCAGGCTCTGGGCCTCACCGACACGCGCTTCCACGACGCGACGGGCTTGACTGCGGCCAATGTATCGAGCCCCCGTGATCTGGCAAAAATGGTCGATGCGGCGCATCAATACCCGCTGATTCGCGAGTTTTCGACGACGTCCGAAGGCGAGTTCAGTATCGCCGGCCGTTCGCAACAGTTCCGCAATACCAATACCCTGGTCAAGAGCCCGACATGGGAGATCGGCCTGTCCAAGACCGGCTACATCAATGAGGCGGGGAAATGCCTGGTGATGCAGGCCTGGCTCAACAACAAGCCAACCATCATCGTGCTGCTGGATTCCTGGGGCAAGATGACCCGTATCGGCGATGCCAATCGCATCAAGCGCTGGGTGGAAAGTGCCTCTCTTGCGCGGCCGACCGCCGGCTGATCTTCTGCTGCCGTTGCGATGGCCGCCCGCGGGCGGCCTTTTTCTTTATGGAGCGCCCGGCATGGGCGCGGACGGTGCCCCGGCGGGATTGGGCGCAATGCGCGCCAACCCTCCCGATTGCCTGCCGTTTCGCGCGGGATGTGTCGCGGACTGCTAGAATCATCCGCAAAATCATGCTGCTGCGGGACCGCTGTGAGCGGTCGATGAGCGGTTTTGGTCCATACATTTCATTTTCGGTTGATGGGTCCTCCTGTGAACACAGCTTCTACCTCCACTGCACACCCGCAACGCATCGTCATCGCCACGCGCGAATCGCGCCTGGCCCTGTGGCAGGCCGAGCATGTGCGCAGCTTGCTGCAGAAGCTGTACCCGGCGTGCAAGGTCGAATTGCTCGGCATGACCACTCGCGGCGACCAGATCCTCGCCCGGCCGCTGTCCAAGGTCGGCGGCAAGGGACTGTTCGTCAAGGAGTTGGAAGCCGCGCTACTCGACGGGTCAGCCGACCTCGCCGTGCATTCCATGAAGGATGTGCCGATGCAGATGGAACCGGAGTTCTCGCTGGTTGCCATCGGTCCGCGCGAATTGCCGCTGGACGCCCTGGTATCGAGCAAGTACGCCAGCCTGGCAGACATGCCGCCGGGCGCCGTGGTCGGCACCTCCAGCCTGCGCCGCGAAGCCCAGTTGCATGCCCGCTATCCCTACCTGGCGGTGACGCCTTTGCGCGGCAATCTCGACACACGCTTGCGCAAGCTCGACGAAGGTCAGTTCGACGCGATCATTCTCGCCGCGGCCGGCTTGAAGCGCCTTGGTCTCGGTGAGCGCATCCGCGCCGTGCTGCCTGCGGAGGATTCGCTGCCGGCGGCCGGTCAGGGCGCGCTGGGGATCGAAGCACTTGCCTCGCGAGCGGACGTGGCCAACTGGGTCGCGCCCCTGAACGACCCCGCTACCGCTGCCTGCGTAAGGGCCGAACGGGCCGTGTCGCGGGCGCTGGCCGGCAGTTGCGAAGTGCCGCTCGGCGCCTACGCCGAAGTGCGCGCAGGCAGCCTCTGGCTGCGCGGCTTCGTGGCGTCGCCCGATGGCTCGCGCATGGCGCACGCCGAACTCACCGGCGGTTCTGCCGATCCCGAGGCGCTCGGCCTGCAACTGGCCACTGAACTGCGCAAGCAGGGCGCCGCCGAGATCCTTGCCGCACTCGGCTCCTGAGCGTGAGCTTGGCCGGCCGCCATGTCGTGGTGACACGTCCGGCCGGGCAGGCCGCGCATTTCGCCACGGCCTTGACAGAGGCCGGAGCGATTCCGGTGCTCTACCCGGTGCTGGAAATTCGCGACATTGAAAATGTCGCGCCGATGCTGGATACGGCGATCCGCCTGGAAAGTTTCGATCTCGCCGTGTTCGTCAGCCCGAATGCGATCGAAAAGGCGCTGGCCCTGATTCTGCCGCGCCGCGCGTGGCCTGCGCGGCTGCGGGTGGCGGCACTAGGCAAGAGCAGCGAACGCGAACTGGCTCGCCACGGAATTCATGATGTCATTTCGCCGCCGCTGCGCTTCGATTCGGAAGCCCTGCTGGAACTCCCCGAGCTTAGCGATGTAGAGGGCAAGCGCGTGATCATTTTTCGCGGCGATGGTGGCCGCGAACTGCTCGGAGATACCTTGAAGGCACGCGGCGCCACGGTCGAATACGTGACCTGCTACCGCCGCGCGCGGCCGCAGCTCGATCCGGCGCCCCTGCTGAAACTGTGGGAAGTCGGTCAGCTCGATGCGGTGACCTTGACCAGCAGCGAAGGCCTGCGCAATTTTTTCGACATGATCGGCCACCTCGGCCAGGCCTGGCTAAGAAAGACGCCAGCCTTCGTCCCCCACCTACGCATTGCCGAGCAGGCCCAGGCGCTCGGGCTGACCCGAGTTTTCCCGACCGGACCCGGCGATGACGGCCTGATGGCCGGACTCATGCAATACTTCGAATCCCATGGAAACCCCCATTCAAACTGAATCGGCTCCGGCCGGCAGAAACTGGAAGGATTTACTGCGCCGGCCGACGCTGCTGGTGGTGGCGGTCGCGGTCGTGATCGTCGTCGCGCAGTGGGTCGACACCCGCATGCAGGTCGACAGCCTGCAACAGGAACTGGCGCGGCGTCTCGCCGAGGGCGACTCCGTGGCGAAAGAGGGCCGCGCCCTGGCCCGGCAGAGCCAGGAATCACTTGCGGCCGTGCAGGCCAAGGTCGCCGTGCTGGAAGCGAAACTGGCCGAAACGCAGAGCCAGGCATTGGCGCTGGAAGCGATGTACCAGGAGCTCTCCAGCACCCGCGACGAACGCCTGCTGGCCGAGGTCGAGCAGGCCGTGGTGATCGCCATGCAGCAGTTGCAGTTCGCCGGCAATGTCGAGGCGGCCCTGATTGCGCTGCAGGGCGCAGAGGCGCGTCTCGCCCGCTCGGTGCAGCCACAGTTCCTGCCCGTCAGAAAGCTCATCCTGCGCGACATCGAACGCCTCAAGGGAACCCCGGGTGCCAATATCGGCGGCCTGTCGCTGAAGATCGAAAGCGTGGTTGCCGAGATTGACAGACTGCCGCTGGCCTATGAGCAACGGCCGAAAGCCGAGACGGCAAAGCCGCCATCCATCGCCAAACCGGTGAGTTCCGATTACTGGCGCGAACTGGGCGCGGACCTGTGGCGCGAAGTCAGGCAACTGGTGCGCATCGAGCGCATCGATCAGGGCGATCCCGCCCTGCTTTCACCCAACCAGAGCTTTTTCCTGCGCGAGAATCTCAAGCTGCGTCTGCTCAATGCGCGGTTGGCGCTGCTCCAACGCGACGGCAAGATCTTTCGTGAAGAGATACGTCAGTCGCGCGAGCACCTCGATCGCTACTTCGACAGTCGTGCCAAACCCGTGCAGTCGGCGCAGGCGACATTGAAGGCACTGGCGAACACCGATGTCAGTTTCGATCTGCCGGGCCTGACGGAAACCCTGTCGGCCTTGCGCAATCTCAAATTCGCTCGCGAGCGCAGCACCGGCGCCAGCCCGGCCCGGTAAGCGCTGACCGTATGCGCGCCCTGTTCTGGTTGCTGACACTCGCGGCGCTGGCGGTCGGGCTGGCTCTCGCGGCACGCTACAACGAGGGTTACGTGTTGCTGGTGCTGCCGCCGTGGCGCGCAGAAGTTTCGCTCAACCTGTTTGTCGTCGCGGCACTTGCCGGATTCTTCGTCATTTACCTGTTGGCGCGCGCCGTCAGTCATACCCTGGCCCTGCCGCGTGCTGTTGCGGAGTTCCGCCAGCGACGAAATCAGGAAAAGGCCTCGCTTGCCCTGCGTGACGCCTGGCGTCTGTTGCAGGAAGGCCGTTACGGGCACGCCTTGCGCTGTGCCGAAAAAGCGCGGCCCGATCATCCCGGCGCTGGCATGCTCGCGCTGGCCGGCTGGCGCGCGGCGCATGCCCTGCGTGACGCCGGGCGCTCGGCGGAATGGGCGCGACGCGTGAGAGCGCACGACGCGTCCGGCCTGCAGGCGGCCCGCTTGATGACCGAAGCCGAATTCGCCCTTGAAGACCGCCGCTTCGATGATGCGCGCGATGCGCTGCAACAGTTCGCCACGCTTGAAGGGCGGCATATTGCGGCCCTGCGCCTCTCCGTGCGCGCCGAGCAAGGGTTGGGCAACTGGCGCGAAGTGGCGCGTCTGGTGCGCCAATTGGAAAAACACAAGGCCTTGACCGCCGAACAAGCCGCGCCGATCCGAAGCCGCGCGGTGCGTGAAGCATTGCGTGGATTGCGCGATGACCCCGTCGGGCTGATGCGCTACTGGCGCGAACTGGACGAGGGCGACCGTGCCGAGCCGGCGCTGGCACTTGAAACGGAGCGTGCCTTGATGGTGGCCGGCGATTGCCGGGAAGCCCAGCGCGTGATCGAGGATGCGCTGGCCGAACACTGGGACGCCGCGCTGGTGCTGGCCTACGGTGAATGTGGCAAACCGGGGGAACCCGCCGGCGACGTCCTCGGCCGCATTGCCCAGGCGGAAAAATGGTTACAGCGCATGCCGCGCGATGGCGCCCTCCTGCTGCCCCTCGGCCGGCTGTGCCGCCAGCAGCAATTGTGGGGCAAGGCCAGGAGCTACCTGGAAGCGGCGCTGGCCGTTGCACCTTCGCGTGCCGCGCACGTCGAACTGGCGCAGTTGCTCGATCAACTCGAAGAGTCGGCGCTGGCGGCACGGCACTACCGCGCGGCCGCCTTGCTCTAAGGCGTTTCCTGGAGCCAGTCCCGTGGCGGCAGGAAGTCGGTGTACAGCCGGGCTTCTTCGCTGCCGGATTCCGGCTGCCAGTCATAGCGCCACTTGACGATGGGCGGTAGCGACATCAGGATGGATTCGGTGCGCCCGCCGGATTGCAGGCCGAACAGCGTGCCGCGATCCCAGACCAGGTTGAATTCGACGTAGCGCCCGCGCCGGTAGGCCTGGAAATCCCGTTCGCGTTCGCCATGGGGCGTGTCGCGGCGGCGCTTGATGATAGGCAGGTAGGCGCTGGTGAAGCTGTTGCCGACGGCCTGGGTCAGGCCGAAACAGCGCTGAAACGGGGTTTCGCCACCTTCGCCGCCAGCGTTGAGGTCGTCGAAGAAAATGCCGCCGACGCCGCGCGCTTCCTTGCGATGCTTGAGGAAGAAGTAGTCGTCGCACCATTTCTTGTAACGGGCGTGAACGTCGGCGCCGAAGGGTGCGAGCGTGTCGCGGCAGCTGCGGTGGAAATGCCGCGCGTCTTCCTCGAAGCCGTAGTAGGGAGTCAGGTCCATGCCGCCGCCGAACCACCACACGGCTTCCTCGCCGTCTTTTTCGGCAACGAAAAATCGGACGTTCATGTGCGCGGTCGGGCAGTAAGGATTGCGTGGATGCAGCACCAGCGAGACGCCCATTGCTTCCCAGCGGCGGCCCGCCAGTTCCGGGCGATGCGCAGTGGCCGAGGCGGGCAGCTGCTCGCCCTTGACGTGGGAGAAATTGACGCCGCCGCGCTCGAAGACCTTTGCGTCCTCGATCAGTCGGGAAATTCCGCCACCCCCTTGCGGCCGGTCCCATGCGTCGCGCAGGAAGGACTGGCCTTCTACGGCTTCGAGTTCGCCGACGATGCGATCCTGCAATCCGGTGAAATAGTCCCGGATCGGTGCGATATCCATCAGGCGTCCGGCGGCAATTTCATCAGCATCACTTTTTCGCTCTGCCGGCTGCGGAAATTTTCCAGCTTCATGGCCAGCGCACGGCCGAAGTCGTCATTCGCCGTGGCGATGATGGCGATCGCGGTCAGTGCGGCATTTGCGGCGCCGGCCTCGCCGATCGCGAAGGTGGCAACCGGAACGCCCTTGGGCATCTGCACGATGGAGAGCAGGGAATCCAGGCCGTTGAGATGCTTGGACGGTACCGGCACGCCCAGCACCGGGACGATGGTTTTCGCCGCCAGCATGCCGGGCAGATGGGCCGCACCGCCGGCGCCGGCGATGATGGCGCGCAGGTCGCGGTCCTGCGCCGTCGCCGCATAATCGAACAGAAGGTCGGGCGTGCGGTGCGCCGAAACGACGCGCGCCTCGTAGGGGATGCCGAATTCCTTGAGCATATCGGCTGCCGCCTGCATGACCGGCCAGTCCGAATCCGAGCCCATGACGATACCGACCAATGGCTTCATTTTGCGCACCTCATTTGCGTACGTTCAGCGGCTTCCAGCGTATTCGCCAGCAGCATGGTGATGGTCATCGGGCCGACGCCGCCCGGCACCGGGGTGATGGCGCCGGCCACTTCCTTCGCCGATTCAAAATCGACGTCGCCGCAAAGCTTGCCTTCGGCGGTGCGATTGATGCCGACATCGATCACCGTCGCGCCGGGTTTGATCATGTCGCCCTTGATCATCTTCGCGCGGCCGACGGCGGCTACCAGGATGTCGGCGCGCCGGGTGTGGAAGGCCAGATCCTTCGACTGCGAATGGCAGATCGTGACCGTGCAGCTCTGCGCCAGCAGCAGCATGGCCATCGGCTTGCCGACGATGTTGCTGCGGCCGACGATGACGACTTCGGCGCCCTTCAGCGGCACCTTCGCGCTCTCCAGCATTTTCATGACGCCGTAGGGCGTGCAGGGAATGAAGCGCGGATTGCCCTGCATCAGCGCGCCGACGTTCTCGGCGTGGAAACCGTCGACATCCTTTTCCGGCGAAATGGCTTCGAGCACGGCCTCGGAATCGAAATGCTTCGGCAGCGGCAACTGGACCAGGATGCCGTGCACTGTCGGGTCGGCATTCAGTTCGGCGATCCGCTTGAAAACCACGGCGGGATCGACGTCGGGCGCATACACGTCGCGCAGCGAACGCATGCCGGCCTTCTCGCAGGCGGCGACCTTGTTGCGCACATACACCGCGGACGCCGGATCTTCGCCGACCAGGATCACGGCGAGGCAAGGTGTAACGCCCTTGTCCTTGAGGGCGGCGGCGCGCTCGGCGAGCTGGCCGCGGACTTCGGCAGAAAGGGCGTTGCCGTCGATGATTCGTGCGGTCATGGAATATTTTGGGTTAGCGTGGGATAGCACGTTCGGAGCGACCAGCGACAGTCGAGCAAAGCGAGCTGACTAGAAGCCTCCCCGTGAGGGGAGGATGGGAGGGGCGGGCCATCAATTCGCCTGTCGTGTGTCTCGTCATCGGCGGCTAATTCATACTGCCATGAAAGTTGCGAAGTCAGGCAGGCGACGTCGCAAGCTGCCTGGCCACGGCCGCGCGTCCGGCGGCGAAGGCCTGGCGGTTGGCCTCGACGACTTTTTCGCCCTTGCGCGCGAATCGCTTGTCGATGCAGGCCAGCAGCACTTCCGGCGAAAACGGCAGGTAGTCGGCGATGGCGCCCAGCATCACGGTATTGCCGAGGCGGATTTCGCCGAGGTCGCGCGCGATGGTCATGGCGTCGAAGGAGACCACGCGATGGCCGGCGGCGCGCATCTGGCCGGTCGGGTCCTCTGGGTAGTCGAAGAGGCCCAGTTCGACGACCGGCGGCACCAGCCTGGCGTTGTTGACCAGCGCCAGGCCGTCGGGCTTCAGGTAGTGCGACCAGCGCAGCGCCTCGGCGCCCTCGAAGCCGAGCAGCACCTGCACCGTGCCCGGTTCGATCTGCGGCGAGAGCACCTTGCGGCCGAAGCGCAGGTGCGAGGTGACCACGCCGCCACGCTGGGCCATGCCGGCCACTTCGGTTTTCTTGACATCGTGGCCTTCGGTCATGGCGGCTTCGGCAAGAATCTCGGCCGCCGTCATGACGCCCTGGCCGCCGATGCCGCAGACCAGGATGTTGGTGATCTGATCCGTGCTCATGAGGAACTCGTGGTCTTGACGATGTGGATCGGGATGTCGCGCCGCGGCACATGCTGGATCGCATCCGGCGCGCAGGGCTGGACGCAGAGGCCGCAGCCGGTGCAGGCCTGGCTGTCGATGGTGACGAAGGCCAGTTCGACTTCCTTGCCCGAGGGCTTGATCACCTTGTCGCGGTGCGTGACGTGGATCGCCGGGCAGCCGACCTCGACGCAGTTGCCGCAGCCGGTGCACTTGTCCTCCTCGACGAGATAGGGCCGGAAGGGCTTGAACTCGTCGATCAGCACGCAGGGGCGGCGCGCGATGATCACCGACGGCCCTTCGATCTTGATTTCTTCGCGCACGGTCTTGAACAGCACCGGCAGCTCGTAGGGATCGACCACCTTGATCCGCTCGTTGGGCACGCCCAGCGCCTCGACGATCTTGAACAGATCGACCTTCGGCGCCTCCCTGCCATGGATGTCCCTGCCCGAGGCCGGCGTGGCCTGGCCGCCGGTCATGCCGGTGGTGTTGTTGTCGAGCAGCAGGATGGTGATATTGCCGTGGTTGTAGGTGATGTCGAGCAGGCCCTGCATGCCCATGTGCATGAAGGTCGAGTCGCCGATCACTGCGAGGATGCGCT
Organism: Betaproteobacteria bacterium; assembly: GCA_012026675.1. Lineage (GTDB taxonomy): Bacteria > Pseudomonadota > Gammaproteobacteria > Burkholderiales > Rhodocyclaceae > Sulfuritalea. Next base: position 12,180 of record VEPA01000122.1, read on the forward strand.
TGTTCTTGTCTACGCTGCCCCTGCCCTTGTCGCTGCCCAGCGCTACGCCCATCGTCGCGCCCATGCAGATCGTGGTGTCCAGCGCGTTCCACGGATGGCCGGCGCCCAGCGTGTAGCAGCCGATGTCGCCAGTGACGATGATGTTCTTGATCTGCGACAGCGTGTAGTACATGCCCATGTGCGGGCAGGAGGCGCACAGCGTCGGCGGCCGCGGGAAGACCTTGGGCGGCGCGGCGGCGGGTGCCGGCGGCGGCACCGGCTTGCCGAGCAGGCGATCGACGGCGGGCGTCAGCACCTGCGGCGAAAGTTCGCCGATGCTGGGCAGCACGTCCTTGCCGTGGCAGGCGATGCCGGCGGCCTTGATTTCGGTCTCCAGCAGCTTTTCGGTTTCCTCGACCACCACCAGCTTGTCGCACATGGCGGCCAGAGCACGCATTTTTTCAGGAGGCCACGGATGGGAGAAGCCCAGCTTCAGCACTGGCGCATCGGGGAATGCTTCCTTGACGTGCATGTAGGCCGGACCCGAGGCGACAAAACCGACGCTGCGATCCGTGCCCGCTTCGACGACATTCAGCGGCGAGGCGTCGCTGACCGCGCGCAGGGTTTCGTCGCGCTGGAACAGGCCGGGGATGCGTGCCTTGGCATGGGCCGGCACCATGACCCAGCGCTGCGGATTCTTGACGAAGCCGGCCGGCTCGTGCGCCTCGCGTTCGCCAACGACGACCAGGCCCTTGACATGGCAGATGCGCGTGGTCAGGCGCAGCAGCACCGGAGTTTCATGCTGTTCGGAGAGGCTGAAGGCGAACTTCGTCATCTCGTAGGCTTCCTGGGAGTCCGCCGGCTCCAGCACCGGGATGTGGGCGAAGCGGCCCCAGAAGCGCGAATCCTGTTCGTTCTGCGAGGAAGACATGCCGACGTCGTCGGCCACGGCGATCACCAATCCGCCATAGGCGCCGGTGATGGTCATGGTCATCAGGCAGTCGCTGGCGACGTTGAGGCCGACGTGCTTCATGGCGCAGAAGGCCCGGGCGCCGGTCATCGAGGCGCCCAGCGCGACTTCCATCGAGACCTTCTCATTGACCGACCACTCGGCGTACAGGTCGGGGTAGCGCGCGACGGACTCGATGATCTCGGTCGCCGGCGTGCCGGGGTAGGCGGCGGCGACGCGCACGCCGGATTCCCAGACGGCGCGGGCGACTGCTTCGTTGCCGGAAAGCAGGAGCCGGCTGGCGGCGACAGGGGGTGCCAACTGAGGCATTACGGCGGCCATGATGTTCTCTCGGACAAGGGAAAAAATTGACCTGCGCCGGGGGTGGCCACGGGCCGCAGGTCAGCGTCGAACGGATACGGCCGAATTATCCGGATTTGCGCCCCTTGCGTCCATAGTGGCCTTGTGCCCGCGCTACCCCGGCAGGTCACGAGACGTGACAGGCAATAAATCCTCGCGATATCGGGCGCAAAGAACTCTATGCAGTCAGGCGTACCGGATCTTATAATCCGATGAAAATAGTCAAGTATTATCCCCAACCCCCGACAGAGAGAGAAAAAACATGATCAAAGTAAATGGCCGTGAAATTGAAACCGACGCCGAAGGCTACCTGGCGTCGCTTGACGACTGGAGCGAGGACGTCGCGCAATGCCTCGCCGAGCGAGACCAATTGGCGCTGGCCGACGAGCACTGGCAGGTGGTGCGCTGGATTCGCGAGTACTACGCCGTGCCGTTCTCGGCGTAGTAC
>VEPA01000141.1 GCA_012026675.1 Betaproteobacteria bacterium
GTCCGCGGCTGGACCCCGGAAGGCGTGCCGACCAAGGAAACCCTGGACCGCCTGGGCCTGTAATCCTCCACTCTGGCGCCAAGGCCGTCGGCATCCCCGGCGCCTTGGCGTTTTTACTTAAGGACTTGCTATGAAACACGTCATCATCGGTAATGGGCCGGCCGGATTGGTTGCCGCTGAAACCCTGCGTCGCCTGCAACCCGATGCCGAAATAGCCCTCATCGGCGATGAAGCGGAACCGCCGTATTCACGCATGGCCATCCCCTATTTCCTGATCGGCAAGATTACCGACAGCGGCACACATCTGAGAAAGAGTCACGACCACTACGCGAAGGAGCGCATCCACATGATCGAGGGCAAGGTGGTCAAGGTCGATGCGCAGGCCAAGCAGGTGGAATTCTCCAGCGGCGAGCGCCTGCCCTACGACCGCCTGCTGGTTGCCAGCGGCTCGCAGCCGCTGCGGCCGAAGGTCACCGGCATGGACCTGCCCGGCGTGCATACCTGCTGGACCATCGAGGACGGTCGAGCCATCGCCGCCAAAGCCACGCCCGGTGCCCGCGTCCTGCAGATCGGCGCCGGCTTCATCGGTTGCATCATCATGGAGGCCCTCGCGGCGCGCGGCGTCAAGCTGACGATAGTGGAGATGGGGGACCGCATGGTGCCGCGCATGATGACTGCAAAGGCCGGCAACCTGATCCGCAAATGGGTCGAGCACAAGGGTGTTGGCGTGCATGTCAATGCCGGGGTGACCTCCATCGTCGAGAAGGATGGTGCGCTCCTGGCAAAACTCAGCACCGGTGCCGAGATCGCCGCCGATCTGGTGATCTGCGCGGCCGGCGTGGCGCCGAACACCGGCTTTCTGGCCGGCAGCGGAGTCGCGGTGGAACGCGGCATCCGGGTCGATGCCGGCATGCGCACCAGCGTCGCCGACATCTATGCGGCGGGCGACGTCACCGAAGCCGCCGGGTTTCACACAGGCCAACCGGAACTCAACGCGATCCAGCCAAATGCCGTCGATCAGGCGCGCGTGGCCGCCCATAACATGGCGGGCGGAGCTTCGGTCAGCGGCGGCAGCCTGGCGATCAACGTGCTGGACACCCTGGGCCTGATCTCGACCTCCTTTGGCCAGTGGCAGGGCGTGGGCAAGGAGTTGGGCGGCTCGAGCGTGGAACTTGTCGATGAAGCACGTTACCACTACCTGTCGCTGCAGTTCCAGGATGACGTGATGATCGGCGCCACCAGCATCGGCTGGACCGACCACGTCGGCGCACTGCGCGGACTGGTGCAGACCCAGGCGTCGCTGGGCGAGTGGAAGGCGCATCTATTGGCCGACCCGACCCAGTTCATGGCGGCCTACCTCGCCACAGCACAGAATGCCGCATGAAGATTACCTTCAAGCTGTTTGCCACGCTGCAGGACTATCTGCCCGCCGAGGGCAGAAAGAACAACGCGCTGGCGCTGGACCTGGAGGAGGGCACGACCGTCGATCAGGTCGTCAAGCGTTTCGGCCTGCCGGAGAGACTGGTGCACCTGGTGCTGATCGACGGTGCCTTCGTCGCGCCGGGCGAGCGGGCAGGGCGGGTACTGCGCGAAGGCGAAACGCTCGCGATCTGGCCACCCGTGGCGGGTGGATGAAATTTCCCCTCAGTTACGACGCGACCATCACGCGCGGGGATTTTGTCCGCCTGCTGCCGCAGGCAACCGGCTGCGAAGAAATTCAGGAATTGGATGATCGTTTCTGCGGTCGGGGGTGGTCTGTGCGCCTGACACCTATTTCGCCGCTTGTAATCGGAATGGTGCGACTGGAGCGCCATCGTGTCGAAATAGAGTTCGACGAATTGTCCCCGGAAGGTCAGGAAAGTTTCATGCGGCGATTCACGCTGCATTACCAGCGCGGCGGCGGCTGAACCGGTTCGCGGGCGCACCATTCCTTGTGTTGCCTCCCTTTTTACCCGGATTTCGACAATACAGTGATCCGGGTATATCGAAAGCGCAATTTCTATCCTACATGTCTTTATATGTAGCAGTCATCTTGCTGCTTCGTATGTCGGAAGGGATATTCCGGATCGGTGGGAAGACCGGGGTGTGTCCGCCAACAAAGTTCGGAAGAGGAGATTGAGATGAAGAAAACTTTGATCACGACGCTTATCGCCTCCGCGGTGACGATTATGGGCGTTAACGGCATTGCCGCTGCTGCTGAAAAGAAAGTCAAGGTGGATTTTGGCAAACGTGAATATCAGAACTGTTGCGTCTTGTGCCACGGAGCCGACGGCAAAGGCAACGGCTCGGTGGTTGAACTGCTCAAGAAGAAGCCAAGCGACCTGACTACGCTGTCCAAAAAGAATGGCGGCGTGTTTCCGTTCGACAGGGTCTATTCAATGATCGACGGTCGCGAGATGGTAATCGGACATGGGGATCGCGAAATGCCGGCATGGGGTAACCGCTATAGTGCGGATGCAACCAAGGCAGCCGAGTACTACATTGATGTGCCCTACGACATGGAGATGTATGCGCGCAGCCGCATTCTTGCCCTGATCGATTACCTGAATCGGATGCAAGTCAAGTAAACGCCGGAGGCCGACACGGGGAATCCGCCGGTCCCGCGGCGAAAGCTGATAAAATTCGCGCCGCGGCGGGTCTCCCCGCATTGCGGGGTGGTGAATCTGGTCAGGTCCGGAAGGAAGCAGCCACAGCCGTTTTCCGCAAGTGCCGGGGGTCAGGCTCGCCGCCCCATTCTCGCCCTCTCAGTCGGCCGCCGACTGTGCAATCTTCCCTTACAAACTTCGCGGTCCTGTCACATCCGACTTACAGGGGTCGGATGAAATGCATCCTGCCATGAGGCATTCACTACAGGAGCACACCATGAATCTGAATCGAAAAATCATAGCCGGCTTCATTGCCGCCAGCGCTGCCTGGTTTGGCGTAAGCCATGCACAGGCGCAAGCTCCGGATTGCGGTCCATACGGCATGCCTGGCATGAAAGGCGGTTCGATGCAGCGCGGCGGCATGATGGAACCGGGGGCCCGCGCCGAACTGCGTCTGACCCGGCTCAAGAGCGAACTCAAGATCACCGGCGAACAGGAAGCGCTCTGGAAGGCTTTTGCCGCCAAGTCCAAGGAGCAGGCGGACAAGGGCAGGCAGGCCATGCGCGAGCGCATGCAGAGCGACAAGCCGCTCACCGCCCCGGAGCGCATGGCGCAGATGCAGGGCATGATGAAGGAACGCCTTGCCGCAATGGAATCGCTGCATGAATCCTTCAATCGCCTCTATGCCGGGCTGACGCCGGAGCAGAAGGCGGCGGCCGACAGGCATTTCAGCGCCGTTGGCCGGCCTCACCATGGTCCCGGGCGCGGTGCACCCGGTGTCGCGCCGGGTGCGGCTGAGCCACGCAAGGGCTGACGCCGGCGCGTAACGGTTTCGGTGCGCGGCAATAAGGGGCAGCCAGCAGCTATGGGCTGCCCCGTTTGTGTCGACGGGCCTGATAAAATCGCTCCATGAGTTATCAGGTCCTCGCCCGCAAATGGCGCCCCAAGTCGTTCGCGACCCTGGTTGGACAGGAGCATGTGGTGCGCGCCCTGACCCATGCCCTGGATCAGAACCGCCTGCATCACGCCTACCTGTTCACCGGCACGCGCGGGGTGGGCAAGACCACCCTGGCGCGCATCATGGCCAAGGCGCTGAACTGCGAAGCCGGCGTAAGTTCCACTCCCTGCGGTGTGTGTGCGGCCTGTTCGGCGATCGACAGCGGTCGCTTTGTCGATTACATCGAGCTCGATGCTGCCTCGAATCGCGGGGTCGATGACATGACCCAGTTGCTGGAGCGCGCCACGTATGCGCCGACCAGCGGCCGATACAAGGTCTATGTCATCGACGAAGTCCATCAGCTCTCGGGGCACGCCTTCAACGCAATGCTGAAGACGCTGGAAGAACCGCCGGAGCACGTCAAGTTCATCCTTGCCACCACCGATCCGCAAAAGATTCCCGTCACGGTGCTGTCGCGCTGCCTGCAGTTCAATCTCAAGCAGATGCCGCAGACGCATATCGTCGATCACCTGTCGCGCGTACTGGAAGCCGAGGGCGTCGCCTTCGAACCGGCGGCCCTGCGCCATCTGGCCAAGGGCGCAGCAGGTAGCATGCGCGATGCGCTCTCGCTGCTGGATCAGGCGATTGCCCATGGCGCGGGAAAAGTGGAAGACGAAGGCGTGCGCGCCATGCTCGGCACGGTCGGCGACGAACACCTGTTTGCGCTGCTCGACGGGCTGGTGGCGAAGGATGTGCAGGCCATGCTCGAGGTGGCGAAGCTGATGGATGCGCGCAGCCTGTCCTTCGACGGCGGCCTGCAGGAGTTGGCGACATTGTTCCATCGCATTGCGCTGGCCCAGTTCGCCCCGGAAGCCCTGCTCGACGAGACGGAGCGCAGTCGCCTGGCGCCCTATGCCGGGGCGCTGGATGCCGAATTCCTGCAACTGGCCTACCAGATCGCCATTCACGGCCGTGACGAACTGTCGCTGGCGCCGGACGACTATGCCGGTTTTGTCATGACACTGCTGCGGCTGCATGCGTTCCGGCCGGAACGCGCCGGTGCGGTCAATGTGGCGCCCAGGGCAGCGCCAGTTCGCTCGGTTCCACCTGTTGCAGCGGCACCGGCGGCGAACCGGACCCCGGGCGCCGTCCCGCCAGCACCGACTCATGCAATGCCGGCCGCATCCACGCCTGCCTTACCGTCTGTAGGGGCGGCAGACGATGACTGGCACGCGCTGGTCGGACGCCTGCCGCTGGCTGGGATGGCCAAGCAATTGGCACAGCACTGCGAATTGTCGGAGCGCGGCGCATCGGTAATCCGTCTTCGCCTGTCGCCGGTGCACAAGCACCTGCTCGGCAAGCCGCAGCAGGACAAGCTGCAAGCCGAATTGCAAGCCCTGTACGGTCAAGCGTTGCGGCTCGAAATCGACGTCGCGGAAGTGGCGAGCGAAACGCCGGCCGAACGCAGCCGCAATGCCCAGCGCGAACGCCAGGACCGCGCCATCGCTTCGATCGAACAAGACCCATTCGTTCGCGACGTGGTGGACCTGTTCGATGCCAGCATCGACGAATCGACGATCAAACCCGTTTAGTTCAAGGAGTACACAGCAATGATGAAAGGTGGCATAGCCGGATTGATGAAGCAGGCCCAGCAGATGCAGGCCAACATGGAAAAGGCGCAGGAACAACTGGCACAACTCGAAGTCGAGGGCCAGTCGGGTGCCGGCGCGGTGAAAGTGGTGATGACCTGCAAGCACGACGTCAAGCGCGTCACCATCGACCCCTCGGTGATGGACGACAAGGAGATGCTGGAAGACCTGATTGCGGCGGCCTTGAACGATGCCAACCGGCGTGCCGAGGCCACCACGGCCGAAAAGATGGGTGGCTTCGCCGCCGGCTTGAATCTGCCACCCGGAATGAAATTGCCGTTCTGATGACGTCGTCGTCCAGCCTCGACGAGCTTATCGAGGCGCTGCGCTGCCTGCCGGGAGTCGGCCCCAAGTCGGCGCAGCGCATGGCTTATCACCTGTTGCAGCGCGACCGCAACGGCGCCGACCGGCTGGCGCGGGGGCTCGATGCCGCCTTGCAGCGACTGCACCACTGCGCGCGCTGCAACAGCTTTACCGAAGCCGAAGTCTGCGAGCGCTGTCTTTCGCCCCGCCGCGATGCGTCGCAGCTGTGCATTGTCGAAATGCCGGTCGATGCAAACAGCATGGAGCAGACGCATGCCTACAACGGGCTCTACTACGTGCTGATGGGCAGGTTAAGTCCGCTCGACGGCATTGGCCCGAAGGAACTGGCTTTCGAGCGTCTGTTCGCGCGCGCCACCGACGGCGTGGTCAAGGAAGTGATTCTCGCGACCAATTTCACCAACGAAGGCGAGGCGACGGCGCACTACCTCTCCGAACTGCTGCATGCGCGCGGACTCAAGGTCAGCCGCATCGCGCGCGGCCTGCCGGTCGGCGGCGAACTGGAATTTTCCGATGCGGCGACAGTGGCCCAGGCCTTGCGCGAACGGCGCGACTTCGTTTGACTGACAGTCCCAAGCCCCTTGCCGGAGTAAGAGTTGTCGAGTTCGGCACCCTGATTGCTGGCCCGTTTTGTTCGCGCATCCTCGCCGAGTTCGGCGCCGAGGTGATCAAGATCGAGGCACCGGGCGAGGGCGATCCGCTGCGCAAGTGGCGCAAGCTGAATCCGACCGGGGATGGCGAAACCTCGCTGTGGTGGCTCGTCCAGGCGCGCAACAAACAGTCCGTGACGCTCAATCTCAAGCATCCCGAAGGCATCATCATCGCGCACAAGCTCGTGGCACGGGCCGACATCGTGA
>VEPA01000133.1 GCA_012026675.1 Betaproteobacteria bacterium
AACCATAGTCACCCCCGCCCATGGGGCGGGGGCCGGGGGGTGGGTCGATGCTTGTCACTCGGCCTCCCCGAACTTGTCGGCGATGAGCTTCAGCAGTGCCTGCGCCGCCTCGTCGGCGCGCTCGCCCTCGGTATCGATGATCACGGTCGAGTTCTTGCCGGCCGCCAGCATCATCACACCCATGATGCTTTTGGCATTGATGCGGCGACTGCCTCGCTCCATCCAGACCTCACAGGGAAAGGACCCCGCAAGCTGGGTCAGCTTGGCCGAGGCGCGGGCATGCAGGCCCAGCTTGTTGATGATTTCGGCTTCGAAGCGCGGCATATCGGTAGGGCTTTCGTCGGTTAATGCCTGAGCATGTTGAGCACGCCGTCGCGGCCACCGGCCAGGCTGCGGGTGACCAGGGTTTCCATGTCCCTGTCGCGGTAGGCGACGACGCGCAACAGCATCGGCAGGTTCACGCCGGCGATGCCTTCGATGCGCCCCGGTTCGAGCAGCTTCATGGCCAGGTTGGACGGCGTGGCGCCGTAGATGTCGGTCAGGATCAGCACGCCGCTACCGGTATCGACCAACTTCAGCATGCCGCGCGCCAGCGGCAGGGCGGCGAGCGGATCGTCCTGCGCAGCGACGCCGAGCTGGGCGATCTGCGGCGGTCGCTTGTTCAACACGTGGCATGCGCACTGGATCAGCGCTTCGCCGTAGGTGCCGTGGGTGAGGAGGAAGATTCCGATCATGGCTTCATTCTATCGGATCAGCATCCAGGCCAGAACCAGCATAGTCGCCAGCGCGAAGGCGATGCCCAGTCGTCGGGCCCAGCGCTGCTTGCCGGCTTCGAGTTCGTTGTCGGCATCGACGATGCGGCGAATGCGCTTCAAGGCCGCGATGCCGACGGTGCGGCGCACATTGCGTTCGATCTCGGGATCGCTGGTCATTGCACAATTACCGGCTTGAGGTCCGGCACCTCGATCTTGATGCGCGCCTGCATCGCCGGGGTCGTGCTCACCGTGCCGTCAGCGCCGACTTTCAGGACTGCGGCAACGCCGAGCTTTTGCGCCATCGCGCGCCATTCGCGGCCGGCGATGAAGATGGATTTGGACAATGCGTCGGAACGCATGCCGGCGCCCGGCCCCGGCGGGATGAGCACGGTAACCGCCTGCGTGCCCTCGGCAGGAACGCCGTGGCGCGGGTCGAGCAGATGGCAGTAGCGCCGCCCCGCCACTTCGAAATAGCGGTGGTAATCGCCCGAGGTGCCGATGGCTTCGCCGTCACGCAGTTCCAACGTGGCCAGAGGTGCGCCGCCTACGCCCTGCGGCCGCGGATGTTGTATGCCGATGCGCCAGGCCGTACCGCCGGGTTTGCCATCGCGCGTGCCGAGCGCCATGACGTTGCCGCCGATGTTGATCAGTGCATTGCCGATGCCATCCTGTTTCAACGACGCCGCGGCGCGATCAAGCGCCACGCCCTTGAGATATCCGCCGAAGTCGAGGGCGACGCTCTTGTTGCGGCTACTGACGTGTTGGCCATCCACTTGGAGATCGGCAATGGAGGGACGCTGCGCCACAATTTCCCTGACCGCCGCCGCATCGGGCAGACGCGCCTGGATGTCATCCGTGTGAAAGCCCCAGAGCGCAATCAGGCGCCCGATGCCGGGGTCGAACAAGTGGTCGCCGGCAGCGGCGACGGCCTGCGCCTCGCGTATGTATCCGGCGAATTCCGCTGTGACTTCATGCCTGCGCCCGGCGGCGATGGCCTCGTTCAGCGCCGACAGTTCGGAAGGCTGCCACGCGTGATACGTGCGATGCAGGCGGTCGAACTCCTGCAGCACGCGATTGCCGGCGGCACGCGCCTGCGCTTCCGGCACGCCGGCGATCGCCAATTCGACGCGGGTGCCAAAGACATAGGATTCCTGCCGCCACGGCTCGGACGGCCCGCAGGCAGCGAGCAGCCAGGCCGCGACGAGCAGGCTCAGGAGTTGCCGCACTCCCTTTCCAGGGCGTCGACCAGCATGGCGGCGACATCGAATTTCGTCTGCTGCGCGATCTCGACGAAGCAGGTGGGACTGGTGACGTTGATCTCGGTGAGGCAGTCGCCGATGACGTCGAGACCGACAATCAGAAGGCCGCGCGCCCAGAGAACCGGCGCCAGCGCCTCGGCGATTTCCCGGTCGCGGCCCATCAGCGGGCGCGCGACGCCCTTGCCACCGGCGGCAAGATTGCCACGCGACTCGCCAGGTCGGGGGATGCGCGCCAGGGAATAAGGCACCGGCTCGCCGGCGATGAGCAGGATGCGCTTGTCGCCCTGGCTGATCGCCGGCAGGTAGCGCTGCGCCATGATGCTGCGGGCGCCGAAATCGGTCAGGGTTTCGACGATCACGTTGCGATTGGGGTCGTCCTTCAGCACCCTGAAAATGCTGGCGCCACCCATGCCGTCGAGGGGCTTGAGGATGACATCGCCGAGTTCGTCAATGAAGCCATGGATATCGGCCGCATCGCGGGTGATCAGCGTAGTCGGCACAAAGTGAGGGAATTCGGCGATGGCAACTTTTTCGGAGTGGTCGCGTATCCCGCGCGGCTTGTTCCAGATGCGCGCGCCCCCGGCCTCGGCTCGCTCCAGCAGCCAGGTGGCGGCGACATATTCGAAATCGAAGGGCGGATCCTGGCGCATCAATACGGCGTCGTACGCGGTCAGCGGCAGCACCGATTCTGCGACGACGGCGAACCACGCCGTGTCGTCAGCACCGACTTTCAGGCGCTGCGCGCGGGCGGCAACGACGCCATCGCGCCAGGCCAGCGCCGCGCGCTGGATGGCCCAGACCTCGTGGCCACGCGCCGCCGCCCCGCGCATCATGGCCACGCTGGAGTCCTTGTAGGCCTTGAGGCTTTCCAGCGGATCGAGGATGAACGCGAGCTTCAATGCGAAACGCCCGAATCAATTGATGTATTCATTGCTCGGGAGCGGCCCGTTCCAGTTCGAGCGAAGCCGCCAGCATGGCCAGCCGCGCGATTACGCCATAGGCATAAAAGCGGTTGGGCGGCGCGTCGGGCCCGAGCTGGGCGTCGGGCAGCGTGCAGCCGGTATCGAAGGCCAGCGGCTTGAAGGTCATGCCCGGCGCGTTGAGGTTTTCGTTGATGCCGCGCGCGGTATTGACGCGGTAGAAGCCGCCGACCACGTAGCGGTCGATCATGTACACCACCGGCTCGGCGCTGCCTTCATCGACGCGCTCGAAGGTGGGCACGCCTTCCTGGATGATGACCTCGGTGACCGCCATGCCTTCCTTGCCAACGGCCATCTTGTTGCGCTGCTTGCGGTTGAGGTTTTTCACTTCGCTTGCGTCCTTCACCGTCATGATGCCCATGCCATAGGTGCCGGCATCGGCCTTGACGATGACGAAGGGCTCGGACTCGATGCCGTATTCCTGATACTTGGCGCGCATGCGATAGAGCAGCGTATCGATGTTGGCGGCGAGGCATTCCTCGCCGGCGCGCTCATGAAAGTTGATCTTCCCGCAGACTTCGAACTCGGAATTGATCAGCCAGGGATCGATGTCCAGCTCTTGGGCAAAGCTGATGGCGACATCCTGGTAGGCGGCGAAATGATGCGACTTGCGTCGCACGTGCCAGCCGGCCCACAGCGGAGGGATCAGGAACTGTTCGTTGATGTTCTGCAACATCTCCGGCACGCCGCCGGACAGGTCGTTGTTGAGCAGGATGGCGCAGGGGTCGAAGTCTTCCAGGCCGAGACGGCGGCCTTCGGCGCCGATGCGCTTCAGGGGCTCCAGCACCAGCTTCTGTCCGTCGGGCAAGTCGAGCGTGGTCGGCGCGGTGATCTCCGGCAGCAGGCTGCCGATGCGCACGTTGAGCCCCGTGTGGTGCAGGATGGTGGCCAGGCGCGCCACGTTCATCAGGTAGAACTGGTTGCGCGTGTGGTTCTCCGGCACCAGCAGCAGGTTCCTCGCCTCGGGGCAGATCTTCTCGATGGCCGACATCGCCGCCTGCACGCACAATGGCAGGAAGGCAGGATTGAGGTTGTTGAAGCCGCCGGGGAAGAGGTTGGTGTCTACCGGAGCGAGCTTGAAGCCGGCATTGCGCAAGTCGACCGAACTGTAAAACGGCGGCGTGTGCTCCTGCCACTGGCTGCGCAGCCAGCGCTCGACCGTGGTGTCGTGGTCGAGGATGCGCCGCTCAAGTTCAAGCAGCGGACCGGTCAGCGCAGTGGTGAGATGAGGAACCATAAGTTTCCGTTACCTGGACAAACCGTGAGCGGTTTTGCCGGACGATATTACACCAGGCCCTTGACCGCGAATTCGGCAAAGGCCTCGGGCAGCAGGGTCTGCTCGAGACTGCGCTGGGAGAACAGGAAGCGGCCGTCGCAGACGAAACCGAGTTCGTGCCAATCGACCTCGTTGAGCATCGCGGTCAGGCGCCTGAGGTCGGCGGCCTTGAGCTTCGCGCGATGCGGAAACAGCGCCATCACCGAGCCGTCGTAATTAGTGCAGGGGTGGAGGAAGAATGGTCGCGGGTTGCGTGTCTTGTTGTTGACGTAGATGCGCGGCGCGGCGGAGACAGGGTGGCGCCGCCCCCACTTCCACCAGTTGTTTTCGTCGAAGCGGGTGACGCGGCGCGCCAGCAGGCGTTCCTTGTGCTGTTCCAGCCACGGGATGGGCCCTTCGCCGTCAAGATAGATCATGCGCCGCGTTTCGCCGGTCTGCGCGGTTTTGGAGCAGACGAATCGGGTGTTGGCGAATTCCTCGTTGCTGAAAATATCGTCGGCACCGGACACGGCGCCGACCTTGACGGCGAACACGCTGGCCAGCGGCAGGCTGTAGATGCCGCGGGTGAACATTAGTTGCCCGCCCGCCAGCGCCATGCGCCGCCCATCGTGCAGGCGATGGCTGGTGTTGCCCTTCTCGAAGCGCCAGATGGCGCAGTTGGGCGTGGCGCCGGCGAAGATTTTGGCGTCGCCGAGATCCTCGAAATCGGTAATGGTGCCCTGGTCGTGGAGCCAGGTGTTGAGCCGCCCGGCGCCGGTGGCTTTGAGGAAGTCGCGCGGCGTGATGAGGATCAGTTCACCACCGGGCTGCAGGTGGCGCACGCACTTCTCGATGAAATGCAGGTAGAGGTTGGCGTGGCCGTCGAGCAGGCTGGAGCCGAGCCGGATGGCGGGCTGGGGCAGGATGTCGCGCGCCTTGACGTAGGGCGGATTGCCGATGACGGTGGCGAACTTCTCGCTTTCCGGATAGGCGAAGAAATCCATGTTGAGCGCACCGGCGGGACAGTGCTCGGGGTCGACCTCGATCGCCACGCAGTCCGCAAGTTGCCCCGAAAACGCCCCGTCGCCGCAGGCTGGATCCAGAACGCGGCCGCGATTGCGGCCGATGTTGCTCGACAGGGCGAGCATGCGTGCGACTATCTCCGGCGGGGTGAAGACCTGGCCGTAGCGGGCAATGTTGAATGGCGGCGCTGGCGTCACGGCGCTTGAAAGAAATCCCGGTACGGGGCCGGGATTGTCGGATGCATTGAACCTGGTCAGAAGGTGCCTATCACCCACATCGGCACGCGCACGCCGGATTCGAGCGTCCCGGACTGCCGCACCCAGGTGCCCTCGCCCGTGTGGTCGATCATGTAGTAAGGCACGCCGTGCGGCGGGGTGACCTTGAGCATGTAGAGCTTGCCGTTCATGCGGTGTTCCTCGACCTTGTCTTCACCGCGTTTGGTGATGGTGACCTGTGGCTCCATCGGCT
>VEPA01000215.1 GCA_012026675.1 Betaproteobacteria bacterium
CCCGGCGAGACCGTGGTGGTCACGGCGGCCTCGGGTGCCGTCGGCAGCGTCGTCGGCCAGCTGGCGAAGATCCACGGCGCGCGTGCAATCGGCATTGCCGGCGGGCCGGAAAAATGCCGCTACGTAGTGGACGAACTCGGCTTCGATGCCTGCATCGACTACAAGGCCGGCAGTCTGCGTCAAAACATTAAAGCGGCCGCAGCCGAAGGCATCGACTGCCTGTTCGAGAACGTCGGTGGCGAGATTTTCGATACCCTGCTCATGCACATGAACCCCTTTTCGCGCATCGCGCTGTGCGGCCTGGTCTCGCAGTACAACTCGGCGCCCTACCCGATGCACAACATCCGCGCGGTGTTGATCAACCGCATCCGGATGCAGGGCTTCATCGTCTTCGACGACCTTTCGCGCTGGCCGCCGGCGCTGCAGGAACTGACCGGGCATATAGCTTCCGGCCGCATCAAGTATCGCGAGAGCGTCGCCGACGGCCTGGCCGCGGCACCGGCGGCCCTGATCAGCCTGCTCAAGGGTGGCAACTTCGGCAAGCAGCTGGTAAAGCTCGGATAGGCTGCAATGACAGACAAATTCACCGGCACCCGCCTCGTCACCGCACAGGACGCCTTAGACACCGTCCGACTCGCGGCATGGATGCAGGCGCACGTCGAGGGCTTTTCCGGCACGCTGCACATCGAGAAGTTCAAGGGCGGCCAGTCCAACCCGACTTTCATGCTCACGGCCGGTGGCCGCAAGTACGTGCTGCGCAGGAAGCCACCCGGCAAGCTGCTGCCCAGCGCCCACGCGGTGGATCGCGAATACAAGGTGATCTCGGCGCTGGCCGGCAGCGAGGTGCCGGTACCGCGTACATGGGCACTGTGCGAGGATGATTCCGTGATCGGCACCATGTTCTTCATCATGGACTGCGTCGACGGCCGCATCCTGTGGGACCCCGCGCTGCCGGGCATGAACCCCGCTGAGCGCGCCGCGATCTACGACGAAATGAACCGCGTCATCGCTGCGCTACACAAGGTGGACTATGCCGCTGTCGGCCTCGCCGACTACGGCAAGCCTGGCCAATACCTGGAGCGCCAGGTGGCGCGCTGGAGCAAGCAGTACCGTGCCTCGGAAACCGAGAAGATCGAGGCCATGGACCGGCTCATCGACTGGCTGCCGCAGAACATTCCGCCCGGCGACGAAACCAGCGTCGTGCATGGCGACTTCCGCCTCGACAACACGGTGTTCCATCCGACCGAGCCGCGCATGCTGGCCGTGCTCGACTGGGAGTTGTCGCCCCTGGGCCATCCGCTGGCCGACTTCGCCTATCACTGCATGGGCTGGCGACTGTCGCCGGGCCAGTTCCGCGGCCTGGTCGGTTACGCCCTCGCCGCGCTGGGCATTCCGTCCGAGGCCGACTACGGCGCCGCCTATTGCCGTCGCACCGGCCGCGACCCGATTCCGCCGCGCGATTGGGGGTACTACATGGCCTTCAACATGTTCCGCATGGCCGGCATCCTGCAAGGAATCATGGCGCGCGCCCTGCAGGGCAACGCGTCGAGCAGCGACGCCATCGAAGCCGGCAAGCGCGCCCGCCCCTTGGCCGAAGAAGCCTGGCGCCAGGTCGAGCGCCTGCGTGCCAATCACTGAACTCGTCACCCACCAAGGAAGGTCATCATGGATTTCGACTACTCCCCAAGAGTCAGGGACCTGCAGAAGCGCCTGAGCGCCTTCATGGACCAGCACATCTATCCGAACGAGGACGCGTTCGACAAGGAGGTCGAGGCCAACCGCGCCAGGGGCAATCCCTGGGTGCCGACCGATGTCATGGAGCAACTGAAGGACAAGGCCCGCGCCGCCGGGCTGTGGAACCTTTTCCTGCCGCAGTCGGAACGCGGCGCCGGTCTCTCGAATCTCGAATACGCGCCGCTGTGCGAGATCATGGGTCGCTCGCACATCGCGCCGGAAGCCTTCAACTGCAATGCGCCCGACACCGGCAACATGGAAACCATCGAACGCTACGGCAACGACGCGCAGCGCAAGGAATGGATGCTGCCGCTGCTGGAAGGGAAGATACGCTCGGCCTTCGCCATGACCGAGCCGGGCGTGGCTTCAAGCGATGCCACCAACATCGAGTCGCGCATAGTCCGTGACGGCGACCACTACGTAATCAACGGCCGCAAGTGGTGGATCTCCGGCGCACCCGATCCGCGCTGCAAGATCCTCATCTTCATGGGCAAGACCGACCCCGACAATCCGAACCGCCACCAGCAGCAATCGATGGTGCTGGTGCCGATGGACACGCCGGGCGTCACCCGCGTGCGCGCGCTCAGCGTGTTCGGCTACGACCACGCGCCGCACGGCCACGGCGAACTCGAATTCACGAACGTACGGGTACCCGTGACCAACATCCTGCTCGGCGAGGGGCGCGGCTTCGAGATCGCCCAGGGGCGGCTGGGCCCGGGCCGCATCCACCACTGCATGCGCCTGATCGGCCTGGCCGAGCGCGCGCTGGAACTGATGTGCCGGCGCGCCCTGCAGCGCGTGGCCTTCCACAAGACGGTGGCCGAGCAGGGCGTGACGCGCGAGCGCATCGCCGAAGCACGCATCATGATCGACCAAGCGCGCTTCCTGACGCTCAACGCCGCATGGAAGATGGATAGCGCCGGCAACAAGGCGGCGAAGCAGGAAATCGCAATGATCAAGGTCGCCGCGCCCAATATGGCGCTGCGGGGCATCGACTGGGCGATGCAAGCGCACGGCGGCGGCGGCGTCTGCGACGATTTTCCGCTGGCGGCCGCCTATGCCCATGCCCGCACGCTGCGCTTTGCCGACGGCCCCGACGAAGTGCATCGCAACGCCATCGCCAAGCAGGAACTGGCGCGCTATGCGATCAGGTAGTCACGAAATCTGTTCCAGGGCGATTCAGGCTGCCGGACCATTCGTGACACTTGCGACCCCCGCCAACACCCGATCCCACCCTGCCAGGGCCACCGGGAGATCGAAGCGCGCCTCGAACATGCGGCGCGCCGCCGCACCCATGGCCGCGCAGCGCGCGGGATCGTCGCGCAAGGCGACGATGGCATGCGCCAGCGCCTCGCCATCGCCCACCGGAACCGTCACCCCGCAATCGCCTTCGCGCAGCATGGATGCAAGTTCGCCCTTGTCATCGCCGATGAAAACACACGGCCTGCCGGCCGCCATCACGCCATACACCTTGCTCGGAACCACCATGCCCTCGAAGGCCGGGCGCAGGCTGACCAGATGCACATCGGGCAGCGTCAGGCTGTGGGCCAGCGCCGCGCGCGGCTGGTAGGGACGAAACAGCACGTTCGGCAACCCCCGTTGCAACACGCTCCGGCGCAGCGCATCGCTTTCCTTGCCGCCGCCGATGAACAAAAACACCACCGATGAGTCGTGGCGCAGGCGCTCGGCGGCGTCGATGATCGTCGCGGATTCATGCACGCGGCCAAGATTTCCCGAATAACCCACCACGAAGCGGTCGGCCAGACTCCACTCCGCGCGCAAAGGGTTGTCCGCCGCCGGCAAGGGATGAATGGCCGCACCGTCCGCCCAGTTCGGCAGCACCACCAGCGAGGCAACCCCGCGTGCCTGCAGCAATGACTTCATCCGCTCACCCAGCACCGCGTTGGTGGCACCCCGCAAGGACCAGTCCCGCACCGCGGCGACTGCGCCGCTCACAGCCCCGCGGGCCAGGCGCATGCCGGCGGCTTGTGCGACTTCCGGAAACACGTCCTGCAGCCAATTGACCCGATGCACGCGGCGGATGCGCGCCAGCAGTGCGGCCAAAACGCCCAGCATCGGCGGATCGGTCTTGCACAGCACCAGGTCGCCGGCCCGCACATGAAACAGCAGGGCGAGAAAGGCGCTCACATAGAAACTCAGGTAGTCGAGCGCGCGACCGAACAGCCCGCCTCGACCAAAACGCGTCGACCAGACGCGCACGATCTCGACACCACGCTCGTGCTCGTGGGGCGCCAGCACGGCCGCCGCATCGTCATAGCGCTGGCGGCTGGTCAGCACCTTAACGGCATTACCCTGCCCCGCAAGGTAAAACGCCAGATC
>VEPA01000007.1 GCA_012026675.1 Betaproteobacteria bacterium
CAAGATCGACACCCTGCACTTCGACGAAGCCTGGCTGCCCCACGCCGCCTTCCACGACTTCTACGGCGACTACCATGCCATCGGCGCCGACCGCCCGCGCTGCAAGGAATCGATGATCTTTTCCACGCAGTCTACGCACAAGCTGCTGGCCGGCCTCTCCCAGGCCTCGCAGATCCTGGTACAGGACGCCGAGCACAACAAGCTCGACCGCGACGTCTTCAACGAAGCCTATCTGATGCACACCTCGACCAGCCCGCAGTATTCGATCATCGCCTCCTGCGACGTCGCCGCGGCGATGATGGAGGAACCGGGCGGCACGGCGCTGGTCGAGGAATCGATTGCCGAGGCGCTGGACTTCCGCCGCGCCATGCGCAAGGTGGACGAGGAGTGGGGCGCCGACTGGTGGTTCAAGGTCTGGGGCCCGGACGATCTTTCCGAGGAAGGCATCGAGGAGCGCGAGGCCTGGATGCTCAAGGCCGGCGCGCGCTGGCACGGCTTCGGCAACCTGGCCGAGGGTTTCAACCTGCTCGACCCGATCAAGGCCACCATCATCACGCCCGGACTCGACGTCGATGGCGACTTTTCCGACGACTTCGGCATTCCGGCGGCGATCGTCACCAAGTACCTCGCCGAACACGGCGTGATCGTCGAGAAGTGCGGCCTCTATTCCTTCTTCATCATGTTCACCATCGGCATCACCAAGGGCCGCTGGAACACCCTGGTCACCGCCCTGCAGCAGTTCAAGGACGACTACGATCGTAATCATCCGCTGTGGAAGGTGCTGCCCGAGTTCGTCGCCAAGCACCCGCGCTACGAGAGGGTGGGCCTCAAGGACCTGTGCTCGCAGATCCATGCGGTGTACAAGGCGCGCGACATCGCCCGCCTGACCACCGAGATGTACCTGTCCAACATGGTGCCGGCGATGCGCCCCGCCGACGCCTTCGCCAAGATGGCGCACCGCGAGATCGACCGCGTGCCCATCGACGAGCTGGAAGGGCGCATCACCGCCGTGTTGCTGACGCCCTATCCGCCGGGGATTCCCCTGCTGATTCCGGGCGAGCGCTTCAATGCCACCATCGTCCGCTACCTTAAGTTCGCCCAGGAGTTCAACGGCAAGTTCCCCGGCTTCGAGACCGACATCCACGGCTTGGTCAAGAACGGTGGCGAAGGCGGCGTGCGCTACTACGTGGACTGCGTGCGCCAGTAGAAAGTTATGTCTCCGGCTGAGCCGGGGACGTTATCCCTTGCGGACGGCGCTGGCCGGACTGCGATCCTTGCCTCAGGGCTGGTCGTTTGCGACGACGGCATCGTGCCCATTGGAGTCAGTCGAGGGACGTGGAACCGGACCTTAGCTACGAACCCCAACAATGCGAAAGCCTTCGTTCGTTATGATTTGGCGATATTCTCGCTTCGGCTATGTAGCGAAAATAGGCATTGACCTTGAGCTTATTGCGGTCAGGTTCCAGGCAGACGCGTGCAATTCCAAGGTGACAATTACCAGACTAGTCTGCCAGGTGAAGAACGCTACGAAAGAATGCGCGAGGGTCAGATAGCTGCTGATAATGCCTATAGGATTTCACTGCGAAGTAATGTGGATTGATAGCGTAGTAGGTTTCCGTAATTTCGGAGAGTCGATCGAATGGCTCTAGATCGCGGTAGGGCTTAAGTAACTCTGTGCGTTGCTTCTCGGGCAAACTGACAATCTGAGCCACCGCCGCGACGTATTCGTGAATGGCTCTTGAAGGACAGGCTTTGCTGCAGCCCGTATGGATAGCAGCATGGGTGAGTTCATGATTGATGTAGCTTCGCCAATGTGCGCGTGTCGTTATCCTCCCCAATCCCGGCTCATTCATTTCGGTTGCCTTAACGGCAGGTTGATAAGCGAGAACACGAATCGCATTCTGCCGGGAATCGTAGCTGCCCATTTCATGCACTTCTAGAAACGGGGTTGATTGGCCATCGACCAATAGTATCCGGACGTTTTTCGGCATAGCCAAACCAGAAGACTCGAAAAAGTTGGCTGCACTTTTCACGGCCTCGCAGCCATCCTGAACGTCTTGCGGTTCTGCGCCATGAACCACGATGCTGTTGCCTTTGCACGGCAATTCCTTGGCCGAAATGCCGGTAGCTAGGCCAGCCAAAAAAAATAAGCCAAGTAAAATCCCGGGTCGAATCATGGCCTGCCGCCATCAGTAGGTTTGTATAGGAGGCTAGCATAGGCTAGAAACGTAGCAGGGGTAGAGGACCGACTGTTGTCCTGATCGATTATCTGTATTGGCGACAGAGCAAATAATGTCGCTTAGGGGGCTTTCATGCTCATAAGGCTAGCGGTGCTTTGGGACTTGGATTCCTGCCGGACACCCTCTCGAAACCTGAGTGTCTCTTTCCAGTCAGCTTGAGTCATCGACCGCGGCGCTGAGTAGTTTTCAACTTGGGCGGCTTTTCCAGACAGCAA
This sequence comes from Betaproteobacteria bacterium, assembly GCA_012026675.1. GTDB lineage: Bacteria > Pseudomonadota > Gammaproteobacteria > Burkholderiales > Rhodocyclaceae > Sulfuritalea. Next base: position 2,456 of record VEPA01000007.1, read on the forward strand.
GCCGCCGCCGCGTCTTTTCTATTTCACCTGAAGACGATTGAGGTAGTCAAGCAGGCTGAGGATACGTGAGCGCACAAATACTTCCGAGTTATGCCCGTAGTCATCGTAGCTTGGTGCAGCCTCGACGGTGTAGCGTAGCCCCCATATTGGCATGTCCTGACCGTGGCCCTTGACTAACTGCCGGCCATCGATGATGGCATACGCATACGCGTAGGGAAATACACCACCGTTATTCCTGGAAAGGACGGTTAAATTCGGAACAGGCGAATTCAGGTAAAACGCGTACGACCCGTTTCCCTCTCCCATTTTTCCGTGACACGTAGCACAGGTGGCTTCGAATTCCCGCTTTCCAGGATCGAACTTCTCCGTTCCAGCCGCCGCGGCGATGCCGCCAATCCCCATCATCACAGCGGCAGCAAGGAGTATACGAGTGGGTTTCAGTTTCATGATATCTGTCGCTCCCAGTCAACATCGAACCGTTCGAAACCAAGCCTAGGCTTCGGGAATTGCGGGGGAGAAATCTTGCAAGAAGCTCTCCTTACAGGTTCAGCCTATTCGCCAAATGGAATTGAAGAAATACCCTGCTCTTGGTAATCACGCTACATGGAACCCGGTATGGCAGCCGATCGAATCGGGGAAGAGTCGTCAGATGCCGCTCATCAGTTAAAAGTGAATGACTGCTCCCGCTGCAGAGGCAAAGTTCAAGCGGCGAAAATCGGTGGCCTCGAATCAATGGCCGCTTACGAGAAATCACGCGGGCCCATTGTCCGCAATGGGTATCGACGTCACTGTCCCTTTGTGGCCGGGTTCTGCCGGTTATCGGCAAGCCCTAACGGGTTCTTTTCGCTCCGTTGTCGCGGACGACGGAAGAGTCGGCGCCGGCGGAACGGCGACGCGGGTCAGGGCCGTTCGTAAGTGACGAAGGCGTAGCCCGGTCCCGTTTCTTCCTGATGCGCTTCGCGCGCCGTTTCGCGCCACTGGCGAGGGTCGATGGCGGGGAAATGCGTGTCGCCGTCGAAGGCGGCGTCGATCTCGGTCAGTTGCAGGCGGTCGGCCAGCGGCAGGGCCGCCACATAAAGCTCCGCGCCGCCGATGACGAAAGCCTCGTCGCCTTGCGCCGCGGCGACGGCGGCGGGCAGGGAGGTGACGACCGTGGCGCCCTCGGCACGGTAAGCCTCGTCGCGCGTAACGACGATGTTCTGCCGGCCGGGCAGGGGGCGAAATTTCGCCGGCAGCGATTCCCAGGTCTTGCGCCCCATGATTACGGCATGGCCGGTGGTCAGTGCCCTGAAGTGCCTGAGATCCGCTGGTAGATGCCAGGGCAGGCGGTTGTTCTTGCCGATCACGCCGTTCCTGGCGACGGCGGCGATCACGGTGAGGACGGGCTTGGACATCGGGCAGGAATTATAGGCTCGCGTAGAGCGCCGCATACTGCCGCGCCGCGCCTTCCCAGCTCGAATCGCGCGCCATGCCGTGCTTCTGCAGGCGGCGCCAGAGTATGGGGTCGCGCCAGGTGGCGATCGCGCGTTGCACGGCTTGCAGCAGGGCCGCGGCCGTGGCGGGGCCGAAGACGAAGCCATTGCCGTTCTTCCTGTCGGCTGCATCGATCACGGTATCCGCCAAGCCGCCGGTGGCGCGCACCACGGGCGGCGTGCCGTAGCGCAGGCTGTACATCTGGTTGAGGCCGCAGGGTTCGAAGCGCGAGGGCATCAGGAAGATGTCGGCGCCGGCCTCGATGCGATGGGCCTGCGCCTCGTCGAAGCCGATGCTGACCGCGCAGCGGCTTCTGTGCTTGCGCGCCAGGGCGGTCCAGCCGTGCTCCAGCTCATGCCCGCCGCTGCCGAGGACCACCAATTGCGCCGGCAGCTTGAGTATCTGCGGTGCCACGTCGAGCAGCAGGTCGAGCCCCTTCTGTTCGGTCAGGCGGCTTACCACCGCCAGCAGCGGCAGGTCCGTACGCTGTTCGAGACCGAACTGCGACTGCAGTGCGGCCTTGTTCGCCGCCTTGCCTTCGAGGTGGCGTGCGGTGTAGGTCTTTACAAGGTGGGGATCGGTGGCTGGATTCCAGAGTGCGGTGTCGATGCCGTTGAGGATGCCGGTGAGCTGTTCGCTGCGGTGGCGCAGCAGGCCGGCCATGCCCATGCCCTCGGCATCGGTCTGGATTTCGCTGGCGTAGCTGGGGCTCACCGTGGTGATCGCATCGGCATGCTGCAGGCCGGCCTTGAGGAAGGACAGATAGCCGAAGTACTCGACGCCGTGCATGCCCCAAGCCGTATCCGGCAGGCCCAGTTCGAACAGCGAGGCGTGGTCGAAGAGGCCCTGAAAGGCCAGGTTGTGCACGGTGAACAGCGACTTGGCCCGGCGTCCGGGCAGGTAGTTGAGGTAGGCGGGCGCGAGTCCGGTCTGCCAGTCATGGCAATGGATGACGTCAGGCTGCCAGGCCAGCGTGCTGGCTTCCGCGCCTATCCATGCGGCGACCCGGGAAAGCAGGCCGAAGCGCTGATGGTTGTCGAGCCAGTCGCGCCCTTCGGGGCCGAGGTAAGGGTTGCCCAAGCGGGCGAAGTAGGGCGGGTAGTCGAGCAGCAGCAGCGGCAGGCCGTCGGCGGACATGGCCTCCCGTAGGCCGGGTGTCGGTAGCAGGCCGCCGAGCCAGTGCGGCCGGGCGATTTCAGGGGCGTCGGGGAAGGCCTGCAGCAGCGGGGGGTAGGCCGGCACCAGCACGCGCACGTCATGCCCGGCAGCGCGCAGGGCCACGGGCAGCGCACCGGCGACGTCGCCGAGGCCGCCGGTCTTGACCCAGGGGGCGATTTCAGACGTCGCAAAAAGAATCTTCACAACTTGCAGCCGGCGATGAGTCCCGCGGTTGAACTGTCGAGGCCGTCGCCCGGCGCCTTGCCTTCGATGACGGGCAGCAGGCGGCTGGCCAATTGCTTGCCGTACTCGACGCCCCATTGGTCGAAGGGGTTGATGTCCCAGATCACGCTCTGCACGAAGACCTTGTGCTCGTAGAGCGCCAGCAGCGCGCCGAGGTTGAACGGATCGAGGCGCGGCAGCAGCAGCGTGGTCGACGGCTGGTTGCCGGGAAAGCTTCGGTAGGGCGCGAGCAGGGCGACCTGGTCGGGGGCCATGCCGCCGGCGGCGAGTTCGGCGCTGGTTGCGGCCAGTGTCTTGCCGCGCATCAGGGCTTCGCTCTGGGCGAAACAATTTGCAAGCAGCTTGGCGTGGTGCCCCGGCAGGTCGAAATCGGGCTGGCGGCAGACGATGAATTCGCAGGGGATCAGGCGTCCGCCTTGGTGTATCAGCTGATAGAAGGCATGCTGGCCATTGGTGCCGGCC
>VEPA01000179.1 GCA_012026675.1 Betaproteobacteria bacterium
AATTGCCAGGGAACTTGGCCAGCGGCGGCAGCGCCGACGTGAGGAATTTCAGCGGGAAGTTCGCCGCGTTGGCCAGCGGCCGCCCGGCTTCGTCCTTGATCCCGGCCGGCAGTTCGAGGCGCAGTTCGGCGGTCTGCGCAAAGGGCTTGGCGAAGACGAAGGAACGCGCCGTGTTCTCGCGCCGGCTTTCCTTGCGCGCGGGGTCGAGCGGCTGGCGCTCGCCCTCGGGCGTGATCAGGCGGATCTTGCCGCGCAGCGCGGCATCGACCGGCGCCGAGAATTCCAGCGTCAGGTTGGACAGCGGCAAGCAGGGCGCGCCGGCCTTCTCGCGCTCGCAGGAGAGCGTGGCGCGGAAGGGCTCGCGCACCGGGTAGACGAAGCTCTCCTCCTTGGTCGATTTCGCTCCGGAAGCTTGGCTATCCCGGGCTTCGATGTCCTTGCCCCAAACGAGCTTCATCTTCGCCCCGGCCGGCAGACGTTCGCTGCAGGCGAGCACGATCTGATCGCTGCCGTCGCGCCGCGTCACGTCGAGGATTTCCTTGCGTTCCTTCTCGGGCAGCAGGCGCACCGGGATGCGATTGCCGACGCCGTCGGCCTCGCCCCAGACGTTCTGTTCCACCGAGGCGGGCTTCACCGGCCCGGCCGGCGTGATGATGAAGGCCTGGTCCTCCTCGATGCCGCTGCCGGGCGACGGGTAGACCGCACGCGGCCAGGGGCCGGGAGCATAGAAGCGATAGCGGTTCTGGCCGCCGACGCCCTCGCCGTTGATCGCCTTGAGCCCCGGCTTCAGCTCGAACTGGCAGCGCTCGCCGGGCAGCAGGGCGCGTTCCAGTTGCCAGGCCCAGGTTTTGGTGTCGACCCAGCGGCCCGAACCTTTCACCGCGCCGCAATCGACCGCGAAGGGGGCGGTGGCGTCGGTCTTGCCCAGCGCCACCATGTCGGCGCTGAACACCGCCGTTGCCCGCGCCTGCCGGTCGACCAGTTCCTGCGGGGTGAACTGCTGCACCCAGGCGGCATGGGCAGTGCCGTAGAGAGCAAAGAGGACAAGGCTGATCAGGGCCGCGGCGCGCTTCGGCATCGTCGTATTCCGCATGAATGGCGTCGGGCGATTATAGCCAGTGGGGAATGGGGTCTTGCCGTGCCGCCAGCGCCGACTTTCACCTGTGCGTCCCGGTTCCGGCGCCGACTCAGGCCGCGGCCATGTTTGCGATGCGCCGGCGCACCTCGTCGAGCAAGGCGCTCTCTTCGGCGCTGACCTGATGATCGGCAAGCGCCGCCTTTTCCATCAGTTTGAGCACCTTCTCGCAGCCCTGGCGGTCCGTCGGCAGGCGCAGCGCGAGTTTGCGGTTTTTCGCCAGTTCGAACATGCCGCCAAGTTTCTTGAGGTCGTAACCCATCTGGCGCGAGAGCTGCTGGGCGAAGGCCAGTTCGTCCATCGTGATCGCGCCGTCGCTGCCGATGATCATCATTATGTTGTTAAATGCGTAGTCGCGCGCCGCGAACAGCGGGTCGAGCTGCTTTAGCGCGACGTGCGTGGTCATGGCCGGCTTGTTGCTCGCGGCCAGCGCCTGGTATTTTTCCGCCGCCACGAGGTCGCTGACTATCCATTCGCGTTTGGTGCTGTTGAGCAGTTCGCCGCAATAGCCGCACTTGAGGTCGAGCGTGTCGCCGACCGGGCCGCCGCAAGCCGGACAGGCGTGGGCATAGAGTGCGCCTTGCGCGGCGCCGGCGCCGGCATCACGCGACATGATCATGATTTCGTCGCAGGCGTACATCCCCTGGTCGATCAGGCGCAGGCGGCCATCGGCAATGGCCACGCGCTGTGCCGTGCGCTTGAAGGCGATCACCAGACTGTCCTTGCCATCGTCGCGGTAGTAGTCAATCAGCGTGACGTTGTTGAGGTAGAGGCGATTGAAGACGAACGGCGCCTGCTCCGCGATCTTCCGCGCCAGGCGCTCGAACAGCGCATCACCGACGAAGCGGCGCATCGCCCCGGGCCGCCGCAATGCCTGCGCCGCCATGATCTGCATGTAGGCGTTGGAGGCCTTGTCTTCGATCAGCTGCACCGAAAAATCGGCGTCGGCGCCGAGCGCGGAACGGATGCGCCGGGTCAGGGCGCCGGATTTTTCCAGCTTGCGGCCCTGGTTGGCGTAATCGTCGGCCTGGGTGATCTCCGCCAGGATCCAGTCGTAATCGCCGCCCGTGCTGATCACCTGGCAGCTGGTGCAGCGCGCAACCTCGCCCATGTCGGCGGGCAGTTCCGCGCCGCAGCCGGGGCAATGGTTGGCATGATACAAATCCTTCCCGGCGACGCCCGCCTTGCGCATGAAGCTCCAGTATTCGAGCATTTCCAGTGGCCCGCGCTGGTCGAGTTCGGGAAACCTGTCCGAGATGAAGTCGTCGTTGGCGCTGAAGTGGATGCCGATGTGCACGATGTCGAAATTGCCGTCCTGCTCGATGGCGGCAATGAACACCTTCCTGATCTGGATGGCGCTGATCACGTTCTTCTGCCCGAGCAGCCGCATCATGGCGAACTGGGTGTTGAAGCGCTGCCAGATGCCGTCCGAAATCCAGCGCCGCACCGGCGCCATGTCCTGCTTCATCCAGGCCTCCTGGATCGCCAGGAAGGCCGTGTTGGCCTTGGCCAGCAGCGGTTGCGGGTCGAAGCCGGGGTTGCGCTTGAGAAACTCGGGCGGCAGTGAAAAGGTTTGCGCTGTGGCCTTGGCAATCGACGGAATCCTGTTCAGGCCGGAGACAGTGCGGACTTTCCTGCCGCTGTACCAGATGAAGCCGAAGATCATCGCCAGGCCGACGATGTTATAGGGAAAGGGCAGCGACCAGATGATCCAGAAAATCAGCTCGAAGATCAGTCCGGCGATGTCGTCACTGCCGCCACCATCGAAGCCACCGCCGCCACCGGCGCCGCCCGCCACGGCATGCGCAGCGCCGCTGGCGAGCAGGAGCAAGGCGGGCGGGATGAAGCGGGTGGCGAACGGGAAAGCGCTGCAAGGCGGGGCGGAAACGCGCTTCAAGATGTTCTCGTTCGGGAGGAAAGGCGTCGGGGAATTATAGCCAGCAGGGGAAAGGGGGTCGCCGTAGCGCCGGCGCCGACTTTTGCTTCAGTGCCTTCCCCGAGGCCGCGCCGGGATTCGCCCCGGCGCGGCCGTTTAGAGGCTAAGAACTCAAGAGTCGGCGCTGGCGACACGGCATCAAAACCCGCCGGACACCCCGCCCCGGTACAATGCCGTCCTTCAGACGCGCCGGGCCGAACGCCCGCCGCCGGCACCCGGAAAGACCGCCTCATGACCCGCAAGATTCTCGTTACCAGCGCCCTGCCCTATGCCAATGGCGCAATCCACCTCGGCCATCTGGTCGAGTACATCCAGACCGACATCTGGACGCGCTTCCAGAAGATGCGCGGCCATGAATGCTGGTTCGTCTGTGCCGACGACACCCATGGCACGCCGATCATGCTGCGCGCCGAGAAGGAGGGCATCGCGCCCGAGGCGCTGATTGCCCGCGTCCATGCCGAGCACTCGCGCGATTTCGCCGGCTTCCATGTCGCCTTCGACAATTACCACACCACGCATTCGGACGAAACGCGGCACTACGCGAACGACATCTACGCCAGGCTCAAGGCCGCCGGCCTGATCGAGGTGCGCTCCATCGAGCAGCACTACGATCCGGTCAAGCAGATGTTCCTGCCCGACCGCTTCATCAAGGGTGAATGTCCCAAGTGCGGGGCCAAGGACCAGTATGGCGACGCCTGCGAATCCTGCGGCGCCGCCTATGCGCCGACCGAACTGAAGAACCCCTACTCGGCGGTTTCCGGCGCCAAGCCCGAATTGCGCTCCTCGGACCACTATTTCTTCAAGCTCTCAGATCCGCGCTGCCAGGAATTCCTGCGCCACGCCACGCGCGAAGTCTGCAAGGCGCAGCCCGAGGCGATCAACAAGCTGCAGGAATGGCTGGGCGAACCCGGCGAGAACAAGCTGACCGACTGGGACATCTCGCGCGATGCGCCCTATTTCGGCTTCGAGATCCCCGGCGCACCGGGCAAGTTTTTCTACGTCTGGCTCGACGCGCCTATCGGCTACATGGGCGCGTTCAAGAATTTCTGCGCGAAGAAGGGCCTCGATTTCGACGAGTACTGGGGCAAGGGTTCGCAGGCCGAGCTCTATCACTTCATCGGCAAGGACATCCTCTACTTCCACGCCCTGTTCTGGCCGGCCGAACTCGAACACGCCGGCTACCGGATACCCACCAGCGTCTTCGCCCACGGCTTCCTGACCGTCGCCGGCGCCAAGATGTCGAAGTCGCGCGGCACCTTCATCACCGCCGAGAGCTATTTGACGCAAGGCCTCAATCCGGAATGGTTGCGCTATTACTTCGCCGCCAAGTTGAACGGCACGATGGAGGACATCGACCTCAACCTCGACGACTTCGTCAGCCGCGTGAATTCCGACCTCGTCGGCAAGTACATCAACATCGCCAGCCGCGCCGCCGGCTTCGTCGCCAAGCGCTTCGCCGGACAGCTGCTTCACGGCCACCTCAACGAGCAATTCCGCGCCGACCTGCCCGGCATCATGGAAGCCGCCGAGGAAATCGCCGGCTACTACGAGGCCCGCGACACGGCGCGCGCCCTGCGCCGGGTGATGGTGCTGGCCGACCAGATCAACCAGTACGTGGACAAGAACCAGCCCTGGCAGCTGGCTAAGCAGGAAGGCCAGGACGCGAAGCTGCATGAGGTCTGTTCGCTCCTGATCAATGCCTTCCGCCTGCTGACGATTTATCTGAAGCCCGTGCTGCCCAAGCTGGCGCAGCGCGCCGAGGAATTCCTCAACGTCGCGCCCCTGCACTGGCGCGATGCCGAGCACCTGCTGCCGCCGGCGCACCTGATCAACGCCTACGAGCACCTGATGCAGCGCATCGACCCGAAGCAGGTCGAGGTCCTGGTCGCCGCCAATCGCGAATCGCTGGAGCCGACGGTGGCAACTACTGCCGTGGCGCCAGCGCCGACTATTGAAGCGCATTCGCCGCAACGTCATGCGCAGCATCAGCAGGCGACCGAAGACAAGGCGCAGGGCCAGGCGGAACCGCAAGCGCAGCACATCTCGATCGACGACTTCGCCAAGGTCGACTTGCGCATCGCGCGCATTGCCGACGCGCAGCACGTCGAGGGCGCCGACAAGCTGATCCGCCTGACGCTGGACCTCGGTGCAGGCGGCACGCACAATGTTTTCGCCGGCATCAAATCGGCCTACGACCCGGCGCAGCTGGTCGGCCGGCTCACCGTGATGGTGGCCAACCTCGCCCCGCGCAAGATGAAGTTCGGCATGTCCGAGGGCATGGTGCTTGCCGCATCGGATGCCGACGGCAAGTCGCCGGGCCTGTTCCTGCTCTCGCCCGACTCGGGCGCCACGCCGGGCATGAAAGTCAAGTGAGCGAAGTCCGCCGCCTGATCATCAGCGGCATCGTGCAGGGCGTCGGCTTCCGCTACTCGATGCTGGCGCAGGCAAGGCTGTTGGGTGTCACGGGCTGGGTGCGCAACCGTCGCGACGGCAGCGTCGAGGCCATGATCGCCGGCGATGCGGTGCAGATCGAGGCCATGCTGGCATGGAGTCGCATCGGGCCTGCCGGCGCCGTGGTCGACGCTGTCATGGTCGAAACCGCGAGCGGCAATTTCGCCGACTTCGAGTTGCGTCCCAGCGTCTGACATCGGCATTCACCCGACCAGGCGGCGATGCACCGCAGGCTGCGGCGGCAGATTTTTACCCCTACGGCACCATGTCATAATCAGCGCATGTTCGGGCTATCCCGCGATATCCTGATCGGCTTCCTGCTGGTGTGCGCTGCCTCCTGGAGCCTGCTGGAAGTGCGCACCCTGCGCTTCGCCGACCAGGCGCTCTACGATGCCCAGGTGATGTGGCTGCGCGACAACGCCCCGACGCGACTGGCGCACGATGTGGCGGTCATCGGCATCGACGAGGAAGCCTTCGAAACCATTGCGGAACCGACCGCCCTCTGGCACTCCCATCTGGGCGTCCTGTTTGCAGGACTCGCGGCCGCCAAGCCGGCCGTCGTCGGCCTGGCGATGCCCCTGCCGGTGCGCTCCTACGACTTTCTGGTCAAGGACATCGCCGCGCCGCTGCTCGCCGGCATTCATCTGCTGCGCCAGGCGGCGCCGCTGGTGGTGGGCCAGCCGCGCGGCATCGGCGGCAAGCTGCGTCCGATTGCACCGGAACTGCTCACAGCTATCGGCGAGGGCGCGGTCGCTTCGCTGGCCATCTGCGAGGATACCGACGGCACGGTGCGCCGCGTCAACCAGTTGCGCTGCCGCGTCGACGAAAAACAGCAGCCCCTGGCGCTGGCCATGGCGAAGTACATGGGGCGCCAGGGCTCGCTCACCGGCAGGATCGACTACAGCGTCGGCGGCGCCATCGAATATACCCCGGTCACTACCGTGCTGGGCTGGATCCGGCGCGGTGAAGAAGCGCCGCTGCGCGACCTGGTCAAGGGCCGCGCCGTGATCGTGGCCAGCCTGTTGCCGACCGAACCCCGCCATCGCCTGCCGGTGCCGCTGGCTGCGTGGGAGCCGGACAGCCGCACCGAACCGGGCGCCGTGGTGCACATCCAGGCCCTGCGCTCGCTGCTCGGGCGCGGCCTGATCGAGCGGGTGCCTGCCAACTTTTCAATGTTTCTGGCCGCGCTCGGCACGCTGCTCTGGTTCGGCCGCAGCGGCTGGCGCAAGACCCTGGTCCTGCTCGGAGTCATCGGCGGCTTTCTCGCCGGGTCCACCTTCATCCTGTGGCACGGCAACTACCTGCCCGTGGCCAACATCGTCATCGTCACGCTGCTGGCCTTCAGCGCGCGACAGGCCTGGGATTTCGCCCGCGAGTTCCGCGAACGGCAAAACCTTCGCGCCATGTTCGCCGGCCACGTCAGTCCGCAGGTGATGCGCGCGCTGCTTGGCGGCGAACTGCAGGTCGACAAGAACGGCCAGCGCCGCGAAGTCACCCTGCTCTTCGTCGGCATCCGCGGTTTCGCGGCGCGCAGCGCGCAGTCGACGCCGGAAGCCATGATCGACCTGCTCAATCGCTTTCATGCCGCGGCCGCAATGGCCATCCAGTCCAGCGGCGGCGCCGTGGACAAATATGTCGGCGACGGCTTGTTGGCCACCTTCGGCCTGCCGCAGCCGCTACCGGCGCCGCAACGCAGCGCCCTGGAAGCCGCGCAGGACCTGCTGCTGAAGGTCGACCGCCTCAACGTCGAGCTTGCCGCCGAAGGCATCGAAGCGATCAGGGTCGGCATCGGCATCCACAGCGGCGAAGTGCTGGCCGGCCATGTCGGCACCGGCCGGCGCCGCGAGTTCTCGGTGATCGGCCATCCCGTCGGCATCGCCGGGAAACTCGAAGCGCTGACCAAGGAATTCCCGCATCCGGTGATCTGCTCCGCCGAGGTGGCCGCCGCCGTCGGCTTCGCCGGCGGCCTGGTCGAGCTCGGCACGCCGCACGCCGACCTGCCGGCCCTGTGGGGCTGGACTCCGCCGCTGACGGCCGCCCGCGGAGACGGAAAGTGAGCCTTCTGTCGGGCAATCGTTTCGGCGCCTACCTGGGCCTGATCTGGTTCGTCGGCCATCGTCATCGCGAACTGCGCCGGCCGCTGCTGCGCGAGCAGCTCTACCGACAAATCTTTGGCGCCGGCGTGGCCGCCATGCCGGTGATCGTCGTGCTCGCCATGCTGACCGGCGCCCTCGCCGCGACGCAGCTGTCGGCACTGATCGGTGCCGACAGCGACCTGATGCAGCGGATGCTTTTCCTCGGCCTCTTCTACGAGTTGGCGCCGCTGCTGTCGGCGCTGGTGGTGGTGGCGCGCAGCAGTGCCGGCATCGCCTCGGAACTTGCCGTGATGCGCGTGCACGATGAGTTCACCGCATTGCGCCGGATGGGAGTGCCGGCTGCCGACTACCTGCTGCTGCCGCGCATCGTCGGCATGGCGATTGCCA
>VEPA01000093.1 GCA_012026675.1 Betaproteobacteria bacterium
TCCAGCTCTCGCCCGAGCAGGCCATGTTCCTGGTGCTGCAGCTGCTCCAGGGGCTCGCCTCCGCGCACCGCAAGACCGACTGCGAGGACTGCCACTCGGATATCGACGCAACGACTCATGGCAAGGTCAAGAAGTCGATCGAAAGCAGGCGGGCCTATTCGTTAAGCATGAAGGGTTCCTGCCGGGAATGCCACAAGAAGCCCTTCAAGAGCTACGAGGACGGCCTTCACGCGGCACTGGTCAAGGCGGGCGACGACAAGGCGCCGCTGTGTTCGGATTGCCACAATTCGCATACGCTGCGCTCGGTAAAAATCGTCGCGCCGATGGGGGAAACACCCTGCGCCAGGTGCCACGAAGACATCTACAAGGCTTATGCGAAGGATGTGCACGGCCTCGAGCGTGCCGCCAAAGGAAAGGTCGCACCCATTTGCAGCAGTTGCCACAAGACCCATGATATCAAGGCGGCTTCGTTCGGCGACGGCATCAAGGAAAGCTGCATTTCCTGCCACAAGGATGCGATCGGCGAACACAAGGACTGGCTGCCGAATGCCGCACTGCACTTCGAGGCCATCTCCTGTCCGGTCTGCCATTCACCCGAAGCGAAGCGCCGGGTCAACCTGAGGCTGTATGACAACGCAGCGAAACGGCAGCTTTCGGAGAAAATCGGCGTGCCGCGTTTCGAGAAACGGGTCGCAGTCGCCGACCAGAACAAGGCCGGCCTCGACGAAAGGGCGCTGTGGAGCCTGCTGACGGAATTCAACCAGGATAGCGGTACGAAGAATACTGTCCTGCGCGGCCGTCTTGAGGTGCGCTCGGGCATTGAGGCACATCAGATCAGCGAGAAATCCAGGGCGGTGAAGGACTGCGACACCTGCCACCGGCCCGGTGCGGAGGCATTTCAAAGCGTCACGCTGACCATCGCCAGCCCCGATGGCCGGCCGATTCGGCACGGGGTGCAGAAGGACGTGCTGAACTCGCTGGCGGCGACGGAATCGGTCAGGGGTTTCTACGCCATCGGCAGCACCCGGATCAAGCTGCTGGACTACGCACTGCTGGCGGTCCTGCTCGCCGGCATCGGCGGGCCGCTGGGGCACATGACGATCAAGTGGCTGTTCACAAGGGTCCGGGAAAAGCGGCTGGCAGAGCAACGCAGCGCTACAGGTGCTGAAACCAATTCGCAAGCCTTTGCCGCCGATCGTCGCGACGACGAAGCCTCAAGATAGCAGGAGACCGCAATGCAAAAGCTCTACATCAATCCCCTGCCGGTCAGGATCTGGCACTGGACGAATGCTGTCGGCTTCATCCTGCTGATCGCCACGGGGGTGCAGATCCGCTACCTGGACCTGGTTCAGGTGATCTCGTTCAAACAGGCCGTGGTCGCCCACAACTGGATCGGCTTCGTCCTGATTGCCAACTTTTTCCTCTGGCTGGGCTTCTACCTGTTCTCGGACAAGATCAAGGTCTACCATCCTGAATTGAGCCCAAGCAAATATTTTCGCGCCAGCTTCCGCCAACTGGCGTATTACGGCTACGGCATCTTCAGGGGTGACCCCAATCCACACCAAATGAGCGCATATCGCAAGTTCAATGCGCTGCAGAGCATGACCTACCAGATCATCATGCTGCTGGTCGTGCCGCTGCAGTTCTTCACCGGCGTGTTGCTGTGGGATGTTGCGGGCTATTCTTCAATGGTGGAACTCTTCGGCGGAGTGCGCGTCGTGGACACGGTGCACGTGCTGATTTTCATCTTCTTCACCGGCTTCATCTTCATTCATCCTTACCTCGCCAGCCTCAGTCACACGCCCTGGGCGCATTACAAGGCAATGATTACGGGCTACGAGGAAATTGAGGACGAATCGCCGCAGGGTGGCGGCGCGTAGCAACGGTCCCGGGCAACGCCGGGCTTTCGCCCGTTCCTGCGCGATCCGGCGTCAGCCCGGATCCGCTTCGTCCGGATCGAGTTCCGTATCGCGGACCCGGATGTTGTGCTTCTTCATCAACGCTTGAAAATTGGAACGCTGCATGCCGGTTTCCTCGGCGCTCCGCGTGACATTGGAATCATTCCGCCTCAGCGTTTCCTGAACGAACAGCTTCTCGACCTCTTCGACCGATTTTTCCCTGGCGATTTTCTTGATGCGCTTGAGATCGTCGCTGGTCCTCGGTACCTGGAAAGCGCGGGCCGGCACCTGGTCGATGATGCTGACCAGATTGGCCTGACGAATGATGTTGTTGGACGCGAGGATGGCGGCACGGTGTATGGCGTTTTCGAGTTCCCGTACGTTGCCCGGCCAATCGTGGTTCATCAGCTGGCTCATCGCTCCCGCCGAAATTCCGGACACGGGCTTGCCCAACTCATTGCAAAACAGCTTGAGGAAGTGAAAGGCCAGCGCCGGAATGTCTTCGCGGCGATCCCTCAGCGCCGGCGCATGTATCGGGAACACGTTGATCCGATAGTAAAGGTCTTCGCGGAAGGAGCCGTCGGCGACCAATGCCTTGAGATCCTTGTTGGTCGCGGCAAGCAGCCTCACGTTGGTTTGCTGGGTACTGGTGCTGCCGACCGCCCGGAATTCGCGTTCCTGGATCACGCGCAGCAACTTGGCCTGGGTCGCCAGGGGAATGTTGCCGAATTCATCGAGGAACAGAGTGCCGTTGTTGGCGATCTCGAACATGCCCCGCTTGTTGGTCACAGCACCGGTAAACGCGCCCTTGACGTGACCGAACAGCTCGCTTTCGAGAAGGTTTTCGCTCAGCGTGTTGCAATCGACGGTGACGAACGGATTGTCCTTGCGCAAACTGTTGTAGTGGATGGCCCGGGCGATCATTTCCTTGCCCGTGCCGCTCTCTCCCGTGATGAGCACCGTACTGTTGGTAGGCGCACACTTCGCGATGAGGCGGAAAACCGCCTGCATGGCCGGGCTCGAGCCGATGATGTTTTCGAAGCGGTACTTGGCCTCCACCTCGCTCTTCAGGCTGCGGTTCTGCTCCAGCAGGCGCTGCCGCTCGAGGGCCCGCTCCACCACATGCTTCAGTTCATCGGGATCGAAAGGCTTGGGCAGATAGTCGAACGCCCCGAGCTTCATTGCCTGCACGGCAGTCTTGATTTCCGACAATCCGGTAACCATGATCACGTCGACCGCCGGGTGCCGCTCCTTGAGCTGCTGCAGGACCTCGAGCCCGTCCATGCCGGGCATCATGATGTCGAGCACGACGATGTCGTAGTCAATCTCGTCGGCCTTCCGCAAGGCTTCGGACCCGCTCTGCACGGCATCCACCAGATACTCGCTGCCGGCGAGGATGCGCTGGCAGCTGCGGATGACGATCTCCTCGTCGTCGACAATCAATATCCTGATGCTCATTGTGGACTCATGCCTTCACCGGATTCACCATCGCCAAACGGGGATCTTACCGGCAGCAGGATATGGAATGTACTGCCCTGGCCGACGACGCTGTCGACAGCGATCCTGCCGCCATGCGCCTTGACGATGCCATAGCTGACCGACAAACCAAGTCCGGTGCCCTTGCCGACCTCCTTCGAGGTGTAAAAGGGATCGAAAATCCTCTGCAAATTGTTTTCCGCAATTCCGCAACCGGTATCGCGGATAATGACTTCCACCATCGGCAGGGGCTCGACACCGGGCTTGGCGGGGACTTTGGCATGGTCGTGGACGCAGCTTTCTACCGTGATGCTACCCTGACCCTCGATCGATTGCTGGGCATTCACCAGAATGTTCAGGATGACCTGCTTGATCAGGTCGGTGTCGCCCCAGACCTGGGGCAGTTCCGGATCGAGATCCGTCGCTATCGTGATCTGCTGCAGTGCCGCCGGACGATCGACAAACCGCACGGTTTCCTCGATCACATGATTGAGATCGAACCAGCCCTTTACCGGGACCTTTTCCCTGGCGAAATCCAGAAGCCGCTTGATGATGCCGGCGCAACGCCGGGTTTCGCGGATGACCAGGTCCAGATCTTCCGCATCTTCGCTGCCATCGGCCATTTTCCGGCGCAACAGGGTGGTGAAGGTCAGGATGCCGGTCAGCGGATTGTTCAGTTCGTGGGCGATGCCTGCGGCCATCACGCCGACCGAGGCCAGTTTTTCTCCCTGCGCAACCTCGGCCTCGGCAATGCGAAGTTCCTGGGTTCTTTCCTCGACTTTGAGTTCCAGGGTTTGTATCAGCTCCTGCAACTCCTGCCGCGACCGGTTCAGTGCGGCGGTCATATGGTTGAAGGAACCGGCGACGTGGCCGAATTCGTCGTCTTCGCGCACCGGAATTTCCTGCGCCAGATTTCCGGCGGCGACCTTTTCGGCTCCGGATTCGAGGTCCTTCAGCGGGACGTAGATCAACCGCTGCAGTAGAGCGCCGATGCCGATGGAAAATACGAATATCGCGGCGACTGAAATGGCAATGACATGAATGCCGTGCTCCTGCGCCGAACGGTCGATGTCTTCGAGCGAATAGGCCACATCCACTATGCCGAGCACGGTCTGGCTTGGCGGATGCTCGTGGCACGAGCCGGAAGAGCACGACGGCTCGTTGCGTATCGCATGCATGGTGTGCAACACCCTGTGCCCGCCAGGTCCCTCGGAAATCTTCCAGCGCTTGTCGTCGGGAACCTGTTTGAGGGGTTCGCGGGTCTCATGGCAATGCACGCAAGGTTCATCGCTTTGCTCCACCGAATACCCCACGTCCGCCGGACGCTTCGAATGAATGATCGTGCCGTCGGCACTGATCACCCGCAGGCGCTCGATGCCTTTTTCCATGCCGATGTCGCTGATGATCTTCTCTGCAATGTCGCGCTTGTTGACCAGCATGGTGTAGCGCGTGCTGGCCACCACCACATCGGCAAGCTGAATGGCATGTTGGGCCGCCATGGTCTGCATGTCTTCCTGACGGTGCTTCAGGATCAGTGCAGCGAACAAGGCCATCGCCAGCGTAAGGACGATAAAGAGCAACAGACTTACCCTGAGCTTCAGCTTGATCGGAGGCATTGATCGGACCTACCGACCAGGATCTGCTTGGCGGGTGCTGCAGGGGCGAGCGGGACGCACGAGTATCTGCATCGGATCCGCACTACCGCCGAAACGGTGCCACGGACCGAGCGGGATTTCGCCTACTGCGCGAGAATCCACTGCGCGATGTTCGCGAGCGCTTTCGGATCCTTGGTGTCGATGACCTTGTGTTCTTCCTCGGTGCCGTCCGTCAGCTTGACCTTCGACGCAACCGTAATGTTCTTGATCACCTTTTCTTCGCCGTCCGGTTTGCCCTTGTACTTGGCGGCAATCTTCTTGTAGGAGGTTGCCTTCTTGTCCTTGTCGACGGCGTGGCACTTGGTGCAATCGTTCTTCTTCGCGAGGGCCTTTGCCGCCACCTCGTCGAAGGCGAATGCCATGCCGGAAAAAGACAACGCAGCGAGAGCCGAAGCAAGGCTGAGAACGGTAGCAACCGCAAATCTGGGTTTCATCCTGAAATTCCTTTTCGCCTAAAAACGATTCCGGTCCGACGACCGATAACCCCGCTTCAAGGCGGCAACGCCTCGAAGCGGAATCCGGACATCAGTGCCCGCCGCCGAGGAAGCCGATGGCGATCAGCACCAGCAGCGTCAGTCCGAACGCGATCAGCACCAGGCCGAGAATCTTCGAGGCCAGCGTGAAGGGCGCCGACGGTGCATCCACCAGGTACTTCTCCAACTCACCGGATGCGACCAGGCGGTCGTACTGCGCCCGGTGCTCGTGCCTGAACTCATCCAGCGACTGGGTGCCGGTGAACATCACGACGTCGGGCGGCGGCAGCTTGTCGGGGCGGAAGTGGTTGTTGAAGAAATGCACCGTGAACAGGAACACGGCGGCGAGCACCGCTTCTTCGCCATGCACCACCATCGCCACGTTGAACACCCAGCCCGGCAGGTAGGTAGCAACCACATGCGGGAAGGCCAGCATCATGCCGCTGCCGCCGATGATGGCCATACCCCAGAACACCGCCCAGTAATCGTACTTCTCCCAGTAGGACCAGCGTTCGATGCGCGGACGCGGTCCCTCGCCGACGAACCACTTGAACATGCCGATGATGTCCTCCAGATCCTTCCAGTTCGGCACGAAGGAGTCCGGGCCGAAGAACTTGAAGTCCTTCCACTTGCGCAGGATCGTGACCGAGACAGCAACAAGGTGAATGGCGAAGATGCCCAGCATGGTGTAAGCCGCCAGGCGGTGTACCTGTCCGGCGATTCTCGGGCTGCCGAATGCCGCCATCACCGTCTTGGCCCAGCCGGTCTCGGGGAAGAACGCCGCCATTCCAGTCAATACCAGCGTCATCACGCTCAGGGCGAACAACAGGTGGGCGATGCGCCACACCGGTCCAAAACGCCGCACATGCTTCTTGGCCAGATCGCTCCGCCGCTCCCCGAAGGGCAACTGCTCGGCAGGTATGTCGCTGGTGCGAATACGCCAACGGGTATTGCCCGCCTTGCGATCCGCATATTCGCGGTACCACCACAGGCCCGAATGCAACCAGAAGAAGGCGAATACGCCGACCAGCAGGGCACCCATGGCTTTGGTGGTTAGCCAGATTTCCGGGTACTTGGCGAAGTCGTGGCTGTTGCCATGCGGGCTGAAGCTGAGGAAGCCGGCGGTCGCCAGCGGCGGCTTGCCTTCCTTGCCGCTGTGGCACTTCTGACAGGTCTTCAGCCGATTCTTCTCGTGCATCTTCGACTTCGGATCCTTCGACGGCTGGATGCCGTGGCTGCCGTGGCAGTCGAAACACTTGGCTGTATAGGCATAGCCCAGGGTATTGACCTGGCCGTGGTAGGAGGCCTTGTAGGACTTTAAGGCAGCCTTGTGGCAGTCGCCGCAACTGGCGGTAATCGCCAGTTTGGCCTTCTCGGTGGAGCTGCCGATGATGTCATGGGTGGTGTGGCAATCGGAGCAGACGGCCGACTTGTCGTTCTTCTTCTCGATCACTTCCTTGCCGTGGATGGATTCGCTCCATTCTTCGAGGTGGTCGGTATGGCATTTCTCACCGCAGACATTGGGCACGGTGAGGTGCCATGCCTTGCGCTCGGGGGTGCCGCGCGGCGGCACGTCGAAGGTATGCACATCGTGGCAGTCGCTGCAGATCGCCATGAGTTTGGTCGGATCGTCCTTGTCCGGCTTGGAGTGGAAGGATTTCCTGTAGGCCGCGACGTTGTCAGCGACGATGCCGAGACGGGGCTTTTCGGCAGTCTTGCCCAGCTTCTTCGTCTCCTCCCACAAGTCGAGGTGGCACTGCGCGCACTCGGCCTTTTTCACGGTGGTCGATTTCTTGTGGGGCGTCGTGCTGTCGGTGATTTCCAGGTGACAGGCGACGCAATCCATCTTGGCATGCACGCTCGTTGCGTACTTGACCGGCACGACGGGCCGCACGGGGCGCTTTTCGCCATTGCTGGCAAGCATTTCCAGCTTGCCCTTCTCGCCGTTGTGACAGGTCTGGCAGCTGGCGTTGTCGAGTTTTTGCGCATCCGGAGCGGTCTTGCTGTCGGCTGCCACGGCCAACCCGCTACCCAGAGTTCCTGCGACATAAACCGTGACTGCCACAAGCCATGCTGCAAGCTGGTCAGTACGCATGATTACAGTTCCCCACTAAACATTATTTTTATCGCCGATATATCCATGAATCGGCTGCACCGGCAATCCTGCCAGGGGATACCGTCCCCGCGTCCCGCAGGGACATAAAACAGCCGGGGCCTGCTGAACAGGCCCCGGCGGGTGGCGGCGCGGATTACTGCGAGAGGATCCACTGCGCAAGATTGCTTAGCGCCTTCGGGTCCTTGGTATCTATGATCTTGTGATCTTCTTCCGTGCCGTCCTCAAGCTTGACCTTCTTGCCCTCAGTCATCTGCTTGATGGCCTCCTTCTCGTCGAGTTTCTTTTCCTTGTACTTGGCGGCGATCTTCTTGTACGACGGGCCCTTCTTGGTCTTGTCGATGGCATGGCACTTGAAACAGTCGTTCTTCTTAGCCAGCGCCTGGGCGGCGGCAGCATCGGCGGCCGCATGCGCCGGAGTCATTCCGGCAAGGACGAAGCAAAGCGATCCGGTCAACAGCAGGGAAGTTTTGGTTTTCACGAGGCACTCCAATAAATGTTTGAGAATGATTCTGGGCGCGCAGCTTGCTACAAATACATTTCCGGCATTTGATTAACGTCAATGCAGGGGGAAAGAATACCATCCAACGCAAAAATTGTCGGCTTCAGGCCTTGGCCGGCTTCACCGCGCGATGAAAACCGATCATTCCGTGGAACACGGTATCCACGGTCACCTCGACGAAGCCCAGTTCGCGCAGCACGATCGACAACTCCTCGGCGGTGTAGAACAAGTCCAGGGCGTCGATGAAGTACTGCTTGAACTTGGTCGCCGCGGGACTGCTGCCGACGATCAGGCTGGTGAAATTCAGGCAGGCCTTGAGGTAGGCGAAATACAGGTTCTTCACGATCACGTTGCGCGGCCGCAGCATGTCCGAATGGTGAAAATGGCCACCGGGCTTCAGTACGCGCAGGATTTCGGTGAACACTTCACGCACGCGCAGGTGGCGCGAGGCGAACTGCAGCGTGACGACGTCGAAGTGGTTGTCCGGGAAAGGCAAGATGTGCACGTCGCCGATGGTGCTCTTGATCTGGAAGCCCAGCGCGGCGGCGTTCTGCGCACCCACGGTCTGCATTTCGGCGCTGCGATCCATGGCATGCACGTCCAGGGTCGGCTCGCGCTTGAGCAGTGCGATGCCGATGGCATTGGTGCCGGCGCAGACGTCGAGCACCTTCTGCCGGGGCTTGATGTCCACCGTCTGCATGAAGCGCCTCAGGAAGGTACTCCAGAGGCCCAGCGCCGCGATTTCGTTGGCGCGGTCGTAATAGCGTGCGATGTCCGCGAACGCATCGTTCAGCTCGTGGGTCCAGACATCGCTGAAGCGCTCTTCGCGGACTGCCTCGCGCGAGGCCAGGGGTGGGGGTGCCATTGTTGTTTGCTCCTGCAGTGAATTTGAATGTTGCGGATGACGTCGGATTTAGCCTTCGCGGCGGCGGCCTGTCAAGTCGGCTTAGCGGCGGCTTGGCGACGTGCCGCGGAAAGTCGGCGTTGGCGGAACGGCTCGCGCGCTAAGAATTGCACCCGCAGCCCTTCCCTCATCGCGTCATTTCAGCGCGTTGCCGACCACTTCGGCGACGTCCTTCGCCAGATCGGCACAGGCCTGGATGCGTTCCAGCGCTGCGCGGGCATGAGCCTGACGGCCGGCATCGAACTGGCGCCAATGATCGAAGCTGCGCGCGACGCGCGAGGCGACCTGCGGATTCATGGCCTGCAGCTCGATGATGACGTCGGCCGCGAGGCGATAGCCCTCGCCGTCGGCGGCATGGAAGTGGCGCGGATTGGCGGTGCAGAAGGCGCGCACGAGCGCATAGACCTTGTTCGGATTCCTGATGTCGAAGGCCGGATGGCGCATCAGCTCGCGCACGCGCTGCACCGTGCCCGGCAGGCGCGAAGTGGCTTGCACCTGCAGCCACTTGTCGACCACCAGTGCTTCGTCGCGCCAGCGTTCGTGGAAGGCGGCCAGCGCCGCATCGCGCTCGGGCAGGTCGAGATTGGCGAGCGCCGCGAGCGCGGCCATCACGTCGGTCATGTTGCCCGCCTGCAGTTGCGCGACCAACCGCGGTAGCACGGCGGCGCGCAGGTAGCCCGGCTCGCTTTCGGCGAGATAGCCGAGGACCTGGTTGCGCAGCGCGCGGCGGCTGGCCTGCGGCCCGTCGGGCGCATAGGCGCCGGTCGGCACCAGGGCGGTCCAGGCGGCCTCGAACTCGGCACGCAACGCCGTCGCCAGGTAGGCGCGAAGGCCGTTGCGGGCCCGGTGGATCGCCTCCGGATCGACCACGTGGCCGCGACCGGCCAGGGTTTCCGCCAGCACCTGTTCAGCCGGCAGCACCAGGGCTTCGGCGGCCAGCGCCGGGTCGCCGCCGGCCAGGCCGCGGTCGAGCACGCCGCGCACCGCGGCGACCAGCTGCCCGGGAATCCAGTCGGCGCCGGGACCGGCCGTAACGCCTTCGAGCAGCACCCGCGTCGCCAGACGCTGGCCGGCCTCCCAGCGGTTGAAGGCATCGCTGTCGTGCGCCATCAGGTGGGCCAGTTCGGCGATGCTCTGCTCGCAGTCGAGAGCCACCGGCGCCGAAAAGTCGCGCAGCAGCGACAGCACCGGCGCGGCCGGGATGTCCTCGAAGACGAAGCTTTGCTCGGCCGCGGTCAGCGAGAGGACGCGGGTAACTTCGGGCAGCGCATCGCGGCCGTCGGGCAGCACCAGGCCGACGGCGACCGGAATGTGCAGCGGGCCCCCGTCAATGGTTAGGCCGGCCTCCTCCAGGCGCTTTTCATAGGCAGTCGCGGCGAGGCTTTGCCTCAGGGTCAGCGTGTAACGTTTGGCCGCCGCGTCGTAGACACCAACCGCCTTCAACAGCGGCGTGCCGGCGCGGGCATACCAGCGACGGAACTGGGTGAGGTCCACGCCCGCATCTTTCCCACCTCCGTCCTGCATCGCGGCGACGAAATCCTCGCAGGTCACGGCCTGGCCGTCATGGCGCTGGAAGTAGAGGTCCAGGCCCTTGCGGAAGTTGTCGCGGCCGATCAGGGTGTGGATCATGCGCACCACTTCGGCGCCCTTTTCATACACCGTGGCGGTGTAGAAATTGTTGATCTCGGCGTAGGAGGCCGGCCGGATCGGATGCGCCATCGGACCGGCGTCCTCGGGGAACTGGGCGACGCGCAGGGTGCGCACTTCCTGGATGCGCGTGACGGCGCGCGAATGCACGTCGGCGCCGAACTCCTGGTCGCGGAAAACCGTGAGTCCTTCCTTCAGCGAGAGCTGGAACCAGTCGCGGCAGGTGACGCGGTTGCCGGTCCAGTTGTGGAAATATTCGTGCGCTACGACGCGGTCGATGTTCTGGTAGTCGGTGTCGGTGGCGGTGTCAGGTCGCGCCAGCACGTACTTGGTGTTGAAGATGTTGAGGCCCTTGTTCTCCATCGCGCCCATGTTGAAGTCGCCCACCGCGACGATCATGTAGTGGTCGAGATCCATCTCCAGGCCAAAGCGCTGCTCGTCCCAGGCCATGGCTTTCTTCAGCGCCGCCAGGGCGTGGCCGCACTGGTCGAGTTTGCCCGGCTCGACATACACCGCGAGGCGCACCGTGCGCCCCGATTTCGTGACGTAGCGGTCTTCGAGCATGTTGAGCCTGGCGGCGACCAGCGCGAACAGGTAGGCGGGTGTGGCGAAGGGATCTTCCCAATGCGCCCAGTGGCGGGTTTCCCCCTTGCCCTGGACCACCAGGTTGCCGTTGGACAGCAGTTGCGGGAAGCGCTCGCGGTCGGCCTCGATGGTGCAGCTGAAGCGCGCCATGACGTCGGGCCGGTCGGGGAAGAATGTGATGCGGCGGAAACCCTGTGCCTCGCATTGGGTGAAGTAGCCGTCCTTGGATTTGTAGAGGCCGGAAAGCCGGGTGTTCTTGTCGGGCTCGATGCGGGCCACGGTTTCCAGCTTGAACTGCGCAGGCAGCGGAGCGCCGTCGATGCCGGTGATGGTCAGGCTGTCGGCGGTCAGCGCGTAGTGTGTCGGTGCGAGGGCGACGCCGTCGATGGCGACCGCCTGCAGGGCGAGTTCCTCGCCGGCGAGCACCAGCGGCCCGGCGATCCCGTTCGGGTTGCGCCGGCACGCCATCGTGCTGCGCACTTCGACATGTCCGTCGTGGATGGCGACATGGAGATCAATCGAGTCGATCAGCCATGCCGGCGGGGTGTAGTCCTTGAGATAGATGGCGTGGGGAGTTTCGGTGCGCATGATGTTATGTGTGCTCTCGGTTTGGGAGGTTCCGGCGGGACGGTGACCGCTCAGACTTTCAGCCATCCACGCTTCGCGGCGAGATGGGCGAGGAAGCCGAAGACCCCGGCGAGTTCGGGCAGGTTGTAGCGGTTACGCGACGTCGTCATGTTCGTGTCAATTCAGGGTACGCCGAATGATACGACGCAGGGACAGGGTCGAAAGCCGCGGACATTCCCTGGCATTCCTCCTTGGCGGCAAATACGGCAAACACCGCCCGGCCTGGCAAGGCGCCGAGGCTTGCCAGCCAAGGAAGAAAGTCGGCGCTGGCGCTACGGCGCCGGCCTACTTCAGCACCCTGCCGGCGCCGTCGCGCACCGAGACATTCACCGGAAATCCGCTCCTGACACTCTGCGTGACGACGCAGAAATCCTCGAACTGGTCGAGCACGCGGTCGAGGTGCTCCATGGCGTCGGCCGGCGAATCGAACTGGATCACCACATCGACACGGCCGACACGCAGGCGCTTGGCCTCGTTGCGCTCCATGTGCGCGGTGACCACCGTGGTGATCGGTCCGGGATTGTTCTTGAACTTGCGCAGCGCGAACAGCAGGCTGGCCGAGAGGCAGTTGCCGATGCTGGCGGCAAGCAGGCGCGAAGGATTGGGCCCGGCATCGTGGCCCAGCGGCGGCGGCTCGTCGGCCAGAAGCGGCGGGATGTCCTGGTCGAAACGGATCAGGAAGGCGAAGTCTTCCTGCTGTTCGAGGGTGAAGCTGAACTGCTGGGTATCGCTCATGGTTTGCTCCTTGGAAAGTCGGTGCCGGCGGGACGGCTGCGGTGATCAGCAGCAATGCCCTTTGCCGTGCTCCTGTATCGGCGGGCAGGGCACGGTGCCCCAGGAACAGAACACGCAGCAGTCGCCGAGCTTGGGCTTGAGCAGCGCGTGGCAGCCTTCGCACTCGTAGAACCACTGGCAGGCATCGGTGGGCATGGTTTCGGTTTTGACGTGGCCGCAGAGCGGACAGGTCAGGGTCGATTCGAGGATCATGCCTGTTTGATCCAGCCGGCGATCTCGTCCTTGCTCGGCATGCGGCCGAAGACCATGACTTCCTCGTCGATCACCAGCGCCGGGGTGGTCATGATCGGATAGGCCATGATCGCCTTCATGTCGCGCACGTGCTCGAACTCTGCCTCGACTCCAAGTTCGGCGACGACTTCGCGCGTGAGCTGTTCCAGTCGCTGGCACTTGGCGCAGCCGGTGCCGAGGATTTTTATCTGCATGATGCCTCCTTGAGAATCAGTGCGCCGGCACGCGCCGGCTGCGTTCGAGCAAATGCACCAGCACCGTCAGCGTCGCGATGAAGCCGCCGATGCCCAGCGCCAGGCTGAAGAATGGCGTGCCGTCCACCCAGGCACCGTATGTTAGTCCGGCGGCGGTCGAGAACAGCGCGACGAGGCCGACGTAGGTCCAGGCCTTGAGCTTGCCGATGATGGCGGCGGTGATCAGGATACTTTGCAGCGAGAGTTCCGGGTCGGCCATCAGGTAGGCGATCAGCGGCCCCGGGTGCATGCCGAGGGAAAGGAACATTTTGGCGATCGGCACCTCGACCAGGGTCGGGAAATACATGAAGACGCCGAACACCACGCCGGCCAGGTTGGCCAGCAGGGTATTGCTGCCGGCGATGAACCGGATCCACTCGGGCTGGATGAAGCTGCGCACCACGCCGACCAGGAACACGCCAACCACCAGCAAGGGAAAGATCAGCATGATGAAGCGCCAGGTCTCCCACAGCCACTGCTGCATGTCCCAGGCGTCGAAGCGCCGCGCAAGCGGGATGATGGCCAGACACAGCAGGATGACCGCCAGGGTGCGGCCGGTAACGATGATCGTCAGCCCGGCTCCATTCGCCCGCAGGCCGAGCGCGGCGAAGGCCAGCGTGGCAACGGTCAATCCAAGCGCCAGCCAGGTCAGGCGATTGAAGCCGGCGTCGACCCGGCCCAGTCCGCGCCAGGCCGCGGCGCCCATCGCCAGCAGGAGGCCGATCAGCGCCAGGCCCTGCAGGCTGAGGCCTTCCTCGCCCTTGATCTGATTCACCGGCACCAGCCAGTCGAGCAGTCCCTGCGCCTCCGCCGCGCCTTGCCAGGGCAATTCGGCGCTGAACAGGGGCGCGGCGAGCCAGTCGATTTTCAGCGTGCCGGCGATCAGCAGCGCGACGAGGACGGCAAGGAACGCCAGGTTCCGCCGCGGAATGCCGTCGCCGGTGGCAAACGCTTCCATCGCGTCGGTGCGTGCGGTGTCATCGCGATGAAACAGCAGCGCCATCAAGAGACCAATGCCGATGCCGAAGCACAGCGCCAGCACGATGCGCGCAATGGCGAAATCGGCGCCGAGCGCGACGCCGGTGTAGGACAGCGCAAGGATGTTGGCAGCCGGGGCGAAGAACAGGAAAGTGACCGCCGGCCCCAGCCCCGCGCCCTTGGAATAGATGCCGGCGAACAGCGGCTGCACGGTGCATGACCACACCGCGAGCAGGCTGCCGGCACCGGCCGCGGCCGGGTAGGACACCCACTTCGAGGCACCCGGACCGAGGAAGCGGATGATGGCAGCATGCGGCACCAGCGCCGAGAGCGCGCCAGCGATGAAGAAGGCCGGCATCAGGCAGAGCAGCACGTGCGCCGCGAGATAGGAGGCGAGGCTGGCGAATCCGCTTTGCAGCGCGGCGGCGACGAGATTCATGAGGGATTCAGGACCTGGCTTCGTACCAGTCCTTGCTGGAATTGACTACCTTGACCACCAGCAGCATCACCGGCACTTCGATCAGCACGCCGACCACGGTCGCCAGCGCGGCGCCGGATTCGAAACCGAACAGGCTGATGGCGGCCGCCACCGCGAGTTCGAAGAAGTTGCTGGCGCCGATCAGCGCCGAAGGGCAGGCGACGTTGTGCTTCTCGCCCACCACGCGATTGAGCCAGTAGGCCAGGGCCGAATTGAAGAAGACCTGGATCAGGATAGGCACCGCCAAGAGCGCGATGATCAGCGGCTTGTCCACGATGGCCTTGCCCTGGAAGGCGAACAGCAGCACCAGCGTGGCGAGCAATGCGGAAATGGACCAGGGACCGATTTTTTCCATGGTCGCGTCGAAATGCGCCTGCCCTTTTTTCAGCAAGGCCTTGCGCCACAACTGCGCCAGTGCCAGCGGGATCACGATGTAGAGCACCACCGAGGTGACCAGCGTGTCCCAGGGCACGGCGATGGCCGAGATGCCGAGCAGCAGGCCGACGATGGGCGCGAAGGCGAAGACCATGATCGTGTCGTTGACCGCCACCTGCGACAGCGTGAACAGCGGATCGCCGTTGGTCAGCCGGCTCCAGACGAAGACCATGGCCGTGCAAGGCGCGGCAGCGAGCAGGATCAGGCCGGCGATGTAGCTGTCGAGCTGGTCGGCCGGCAGCATCGGCGCGAACAGGTGGCGGATGAACAGCCAGCCCAGCAGTGCCATCGAGAAGGGTTTCACCAGCCAGTTCACGAACAGCGTCACGCCGATGCCTTTGACATGCTGACGGACTTCATGCAGCGCGCCGAAATCCACCTTGACCAGCATCGGGATGATCATCACCCAGATCAAGAGGCCGACCGGGATGTTGCCCCGCGCCACTTCCATTCGCCCCAACGCCTGGAAGGGCGCCGGCAGGAACTGGCCGAGGGCGATGCCGGCGATGATGCAGAGGAAGACCCAGACCGTCAGGTAGCGCTCGAACACGCTCATCGGGGCGTTGACGGCGAGCTTGGCCGTGGTTTCGCATTGAGCGGACATGGATCAGTCTCCGGTGTGGATGCGCCGCGCAGCGGCCAGGATTTCGTCGCGACTCATGCGTTCCAGCGGCAGGGCGACGAAGGCTTCGATTCGCTTCTTGAGCGACTGGTAAGCCTCCTCGAAGGCTTTGCGCCGCGCCTCGATCGGCTCGACGTGGGCCGGGTCGGAAATGCCCCAGTGCGCCGTGGCCGGATGGCCGGGCCAGACCGGGCAGGTCTCCTGCGCCGCGTTGCCGCAGACGGTAAAGATGAAATCGAAAGTTATGGGAACCGGTATTCCCTTGTGGGACGGCGCTGGCGGGACGGCAAATTCATCCCACGATTTGCTGCGCGCGCCTTCGCAGGGCACGCCGTGCTTTTGCAAGGTCTCGATCGCCATCGGATTGACCACGCCGCCCGGCTTGCTCCCCGCGGACCAGGCTTCGATGTGACCCTTGCCCAGATGCTTGAAGAGCATCTCGCCGAGGATGCTGCGGGCGGAATTGCCGGTGCACAGCACCAGCACCTTGAAGATTTTTTTCATGGTTGTCTGCTTCTGTTTAATTTCTCGGCAAGAAACGTGACGATCACCGCGACGGCCAGCAGGCTGAAGGCAATGCCGGCGTGGCTCAGTCGCTCCGGTGCCAACAACAGCAGAAGACCGAGGCCGAGCATCATCGCGCCCGACATCAGCTTGAGCAGGCGGCCTTCACGTTCGGTAAGCTTTCTCGCACCCAGCGTGCCGGCAAACACCGCGACGATGGCAGCCAGCGGCACGACGTAGATCAGGTTGTAGGCGGCGAGATAAGCATAACGGCCGACCGGCGACAGGTCGGCCAGCGTCAGCAGCCGCGTATAGACCATGGGGAAACCGGCGGTGCATAACAGTTCGTAGAAGTTGGCGGCGATCGCCAGGAATGCAGTGGCGGCGATCATGGCCGGCAGATTTTCGGCGGCGAGGATGCCGCGCGTACGGCGAAAGATCTCCGGCTTCTTCGACTCGGGGATCGACAGCGTGAGCCCCTTTTCGAAAGCAAAAAAATCCTTGACGTTCACGGCACCGACGAACACGGCCAGTGCGCCCGCTGCCAGCGTCACCCAGGCGAGATGGCCGAAGAGCTGGAAAACATTCAGCCAGGCCGCCATGAAGGCGAAATACATGAGGCCCGAGATGGCGACGAAGACGCCGCCGATGGCCAGCATGCGCGAGCGGCTCTTCTGGTGCGCCATCATCGACAGCAGGAACAGCAGGACGAAGAAGGCGCAGGGATTGAAGGCGTCGAGCCCGGCCAGCACCAGGGTCAGCGCCGGCAGCGAGAGGCTGGCGGGATCCAGCGCGCCGATCAGCGGCAGATTGATCGTGGCGGCGGCCGTCGGTCCGACGGATGCCGGCCGGCCGCTGCCGGCTCGCGCTCGACAATCGTCGAGGCGCTGGCGAATGGTCGCACCGGTGGTGTCGTCGCCGTCCCAGCCGACATGCATTTCACCGCAGAACAGCAGCGCCGGAACGCTGGCGGCCTCTTCACCGAGCGCACGCGCCATGGCCTCGTACTTCGCCAGGTTTTCCGGGTGGCGGGAAAGTTCCAGTGCTTGCAGCCTGACCCAGGGTCGCGCCTGCGGGATGGCCTCGATATGGGGATGCGCGGCCGTGCAGTGCGGACAGGTCAGCGACCAGAAAAAATACAGCTGCACTTCCGGCTGGCCGTCGGCGCCCGGGCGCAGCCAGGGATCGTCCGTCGCCGCCCGCGCCACGGTCGCAAGCAGGATGGCAAGGAGCAGAAATGACCACAAATGTCGGCGCATGGCGGCTGCACTTACGGACCACGGCCGTTGGCGCACCCTTGATCGAGCGCCTCGATTTCGATCTGTATCGTCGGATGCGTGATGTGAAAGCGGTCATGCAGTTCCTGGCGGATCCGTTCCAGAAAAGCATCGCCTGGATGTCCGGCCGGCATGACGAGGTGCGCCGTCAGCGCAATGTCGGTGGTACTCATGGCCCAGACATGCAGATCGTGCGCATCGGTGACGCCGGGCAGGGCGCGCAATACGGCGTCGACATCGGCAAGCACCACGCTCTCCGGCACACCGTCGAACAGCAGGTGCAGCGACTGGCGGAACAGGCCCCAGGTGGCGAAGATGATGACCAGCGCGACCGCCATGCTGGTCGCCGGATCGAGCCAGGCCCAGCCGGTCCGCAGATAAAGCGCCCCGGACGCCACCACGCCCAGCGAAACCAGGGCATCGCCGGCCATGTGGAGGAAGGCGCCGCGGATGTTCATGTCGGACTTGCTGCCGGACAAAAACAGCGCGGCCGTCGCGCCATTGACCAGGACCCCGATCGCAGCGACGACCATGACCGTGGTGCCGTCCATCGGCGCCGGCACTTGCAAGCGGTGAACGGCTTCCCACAGCAGCGAGCCCATCGCCACCAACAGGAGCACGGCGTTGGCGAAGGCGGCGAGTATCGAGGCGCGCTGCCAGCCGTAGGTATGACGGTGGTCCGGCAAGCGGCCCGACGCCAGCGATGCGATCCAGGCCAACACCAGCCCGGCGATGTCCGAGAGATTGTGGCCGGCATCGGCCAGCAGGGCGAGCGAGCCCACCTTCCAGCCATAGGCCGCCTCGACGATGACGAAACCGATGTTCAACGCGATGCCGATGGCAAAGGCCCGGCTGAAGGCGGCCGGGCCGTGATGGTGCGAATGTTCACTCATCGACTGCGATGTTCGCCATGTTTTGCAGGATGATGCTGTTTATTTGAAGTAGCCGTTCGCCTTCATGCGGTCACAGCCGTTGTTGCGCGGTGCCGGCAGTGTGGCGCCCTTCTCCTTGGCGCGGACTTCCATGGCCTTGTGATGTTCTTCCTGGAGGGCCTTGCATTCATCGTAGGTCTTTGTCGCGCGCATCTTGTCGCGATGGGCGGTCCGCTCTTCGGGACTCATCAGCTGGTAGCCCCAGGTGTTGTCCTTGTTGGCATTGAAATGCATGCCCTTGCCACCACCGGGGCCGGGTCCAGGGCCTGGACCCATGCCAGCGCCCTGCCCGGCACAGGGCCCCATCCCAGCTCCCGGACCCATGCCGGCACCCTGGCCCTGGCCACAGGGACCCATCCCCTGACCGCTGGCGGGTTGCGCAAATGCGGGGGATGCAAGCGATGCGCCGAGAACAGCCAGCAGCGCAATGTGTCGTAATTTCATGACTATCTCCTTTGATCAAAATAAGCCGTACCTGAATATCTATCCCACTGCAATATTAGCGTAGGCTTATTTTTCTGAATCTTCAAACGGCGGATTGTGAGGATTTGTGACAAGGCTCAGAACCAGCTTTCCACCTTCGCCCGCGTCGGCACGCCGCCGGCATGGACCACCTTGCCGTCGATCACCACGCCCGGGGTGCTCATCACTGCATAAGTCATGATCTGCTGCAGGTCTTCGATTTTTTCCAGTTGGACCACGACGCCTTTGGCGCGCGCGACCTCGTCGATCAGCTTCAGCGTGTTCTGGCAGTTGGCACAGCCGGTGCCGAGGACTTTGATGTTCTTCATTCGGGTCTCCGGAATTTCAGCAGCAGAAAGTGTCCATGGCGGTCCGGGATGCGATAGTCGGCGCCGGCGACACGGTGCAGTCCTTACAGAACCGCATTGAAAACGTAGCCGACGATCAGGATGCCGAAAGCGACGACACCGGCGAAAGTGATGATCAGCGGCAGCTTGAGCACTTTGCGCAGGATGATCATTTCCGGCAGCGACAGGGCGATCACGCTCATCATGAAGGCGAGCACGGTGCCCAGCGCGGCACCCTTGCCAATCAGCGCCTCGACGACCGGCAGGATGCCCGCGGCATTGCTGTACATCGGCACGCCGAGCAGCACGGCCGCCGGCAGCGACCACCAGGGCGCATCCCTGCCCATGATCGAGGCCATGAAATCCTGCGGTACATAGCCGTGAATGGCGGCGCCCACGCCGATGCCAGCGAGGATCCAGGGCCAGACCTTGCCGACGATATCCCTGACATGGGCGACGCCGGCATCGATGCGCGCGGGCCAGTGCATTTCTTCACCGACATAGTCGGCCGATTGGCTGGCCTGCATGGCGCGCACCCAGTCTTCGAGATGGCGCTCCATGCCGAGTTTGCCGATCACCAGTCCGGCCGTGATCGCCACCGCCAGGCCCAGCGCCAGATACAGTCCGGCGACCTTCCAGCCGAACAGGCCGAACAGCAGCGCCAGCGCCACTTCATTGACCATCGGCGCCGAAATCAGGAAGGAGAAGGTGACGCCCAGCGGCACGCCGGCCGAAAGGAAACCGATGAACAAGGGTACCGCGGAGCACGAGCAGAAGGGCGTGATGACGCCGAGGCACGCCGCCATCACGTTACCGACGCCGAGACGCCTGCCCGATAACAGGGCCCGCGTTCGTTCCGGCGAAACAAAGGTATGCACCACGCCCATCAGAAAGACGATACCCGTGAGCAAGAGCAGGACCTTGGGCGTGTCGTAGAAGAAGAAATGCACGGCTTCGCCAAGGTGCGTCTGGCGCGTCAGGCCCAGCAGCGCAATGGCGGCGTCGGCAAACGACATCAGGCTGACGTAGGCCGCTATCCACGCGACGAAGGCCAAACCCAGCCAGCCCCAAGGCGGTCGGCGCGGGTCGTGGCTGGTGTCGGTCAAGGCAGTCATGTTGTGCGTTCCCGTTCAGGCGGCGCAGCGCCCGGGCCGCCCAGGCATGACGTTCAGCCGCTTTAGGTCCGCCTTGAATTCGGCGACGGCACCGTCCGGCAAGGCTTTCAGCAGGGCCGTGGCCCATGCCGGCAACGATGCCGACAGGCGGTAGAACATCCACGTCCCATCGCGGCGCGGGAGCACCACGCCGGCATCCTTCAGCACGCACAGATGGCGCGAGATCTTGGGCTGGATGACATCCAGTGCGGCGGTGAGTTCGCATACGCAGAGTTCGCCCTGATCCACCAGCAGGGCAAGAATACGGCGACGCGTGACATCGGCGATGGCGTCGAACATGAGTTGTGTATCCATATTTTTGAATATATGCCTAATCATATATATGCGTCAAGGAATGTTTGGCGGGACCTTCGATTGATCGCCGGCAAGGGACCAGACCCGGTTTGCGAAACCCAAAATAGCCAATTCCTATGGAAGGGATCGGAAAATAATCATGGACAGCCCTATTTGAAGCGCACACAATTTATTCATCAACTATCTGCAGGGTCTCTGTTGCCGGGGAGCTTGGTTGCAATGCCCCGGAGGATTCGCCGATCGTTGATCTTCATGGGTAATTTCGGAAGCACGGTTAAACCCGAACAAACTGTCATCAAGCCTCGCCCGGTTCCCGCTCGGGCGATTCGATCTCACGGCAAGCAAGAAAGAGGAGAAGCAAAGATGCACATCGAACCAGGAATTGTTGATGGCGCCAAGATGGTGCTGGGCTACGCCACGGCGACGGGCGCGATCGGCTATTCGGCCAAGCTCGCCCTGGATACCGTCAAACGCGATGGCATCGCGCCGCTCGCGGTTCGCGCCGTGATCGCCGCGCTGCTGGTGTTCAGCTTTTTTGAAATTCTGCCGCACTTCCCGGTCGGTGTGTCCGAGGTTCACTTCATCCTGGGCTCGACGCTCTTCCTGCTCCTCGGGGCGGGTCCTGCCGCCATCGGTCTGGCGCTCGCCTTGCTGGCGCAGGGACTGCTGGTCGCTCCGGCCGACTTGCCGCAATACGGCATGAATGTGACCAGCCTTCTGGTGCCGCTGCTGGCCATTGATGCGCTGGCGCGTCGGGTGATTCCGGCCAATACCGCCTACAAGGATGTCAGCTACGGCCAGGCCCTGAAGCTGTCGACGGCTTATCAGGCCGGCGTGGTCGCCTGGGTCGCTTTCTGGGCGGTTTATGGCCGCGGAATCGGTGCCGAGAATCTGGCACAGGTCGCCGGCTTCGGCGTCGCTTACATGGGGGTCATCATCGTCGAGCCGCTGGTCGATCTGGCGGTCCTTGCCGTGGCCAAGACTCTGCATCAACTCGCGGACAGCAAGGTTTTCCAGTCACGCCTGTATCACACTGCCGCCTGACGGCAGGCATGGGGTCTCCGCAAATACTGCCGGAGACCTCCGCGGGGGCGATCTGCCGCCCCCGGTTTCACGACACGACTATGGAAACGGGGGCGTTGATTCAGCCCCCGGCTCCATTGCGCCCCATTGAATACGATTGGACAAGACCATGAACAAAGACGAAATGAAGGATGCCCTGCTCGAAGCCAAGATAGCAAAGGGCCTGACGTGGGCCGATATCGCCAAGGCCGCCGGCCTTTCCCCCGAATACACCTGTTCGGCATGCCTGGGCATGAACCATCTGGACAAAAAACCGGCCGATGCCGTGGCCAAGGTCCTCGGCCTGGGCAAGGAAATCTCGGCCGCGCTGCAACGCTTTCCGAAAAAGACCTGGACCCAGACGATCCCAACCGATCCCCTGATCTACCGCTGGTACGAGATCGTCGGCGTGTATGGCGAAACCATCAAGGAAATCATCAACGAGAAGTTCGGCGACGGCATCATGAGCGCAATCGACTTCACGATGGACATCCAGAAGCAGGTGGATCCGAAGGGCGACCGCGTGGTCGTCACGCTCAACGGCAAGTTCCTGCCCTACAAGGCCTGGTAAGCAATACGGCGCCGGTGGCGTAAGCTGCTCTCCCCGCCGGCGCCTGGAAGA
>VEPA01000091.1 GCA_012026675.1 Betaproteobacteria bacterium
CCACGGGGTCGTTGTAGGTGAAGGCGACGCTCTTGCTGCCATGCGCCTGCGCGGCACGGGCGATGGCCTGCGGCGAGGCTTCGTCCATCAGCCGGTCCATGTCGCGCGACTTGGAGATGTCCCAGTTCTGGCAGAACTTGCAGGCGAGGTTGCAGCCGGCGGTGCCGAAGGAAAACACGCTGGTGCCGGGAAAGAAATGGTTGAGCGGCTTCTTCTCGATCGGATCGATGCAGAAGCCGGACGACCGGCCCCAGGTGGTCAGCACCATCCTGTTTTCGATCCGGCCGCGGACGAAGCAGGCGCCGCGCTGTCCTTCATGCAGTTTGCAGTCGCGCGGACAAAGGTCGCACTGTATGCGGCCGTCGTTCTGCATGTGCCAGTATTTCGCCGGGTGGCGCTGGTCGGGGCCGATGGGCTCGTCCATGGCGAAGCATCCTTTCCGTTCGATCCTCTCAGCGCGTCCAGTGCACGCGCAGCAGATTGTCGTCGGGCTTGTAGTGATACTCGAGTTCGCCCTGGTAGGCGTGATGCAGGGCTTCGCCGATGCCGCGCGCCAGATGCACGTCGGTGGTGGTCACCATCACGCCGCCGTCATGGTCTTCGATTGCCATGAGGCGCTGGAGCGGATGCGCCTGGCGCTCGCGCTGCTCTTCGTGGCGTACCAGGTTCAGGATCTCGTCGCGATGGGCGGCAAGGAATCCGCCGCCGAGGCTGACGAAGCCGGCCGGAAACCTGTCGTTGAGGCGATGGCAGGCAGGGCAGGTTTCATGATGCGCCTGTGGCGGTGCATCGCCCCAATTCCAGCGCCCGTTGCGAAATACCGCTCCGCATTGCGGACAGGCCGTGGGTTCCGGCAGTTTGCCTTTGAGCTTGTAGGGATCATGCGACTGTTCCTGCAGCAGGCGGTCACGGCGAACGAGGTGAAAGCCGGGGGGAATGCTTCTGCTGTTCATGGCGGATTTCCCTTTCTCGGGCGTCCTTGCCGGACCGTGGCACGATGCCATGTCGATGCTGGGCAACGGCAGCCGGCAAGTCCGAGTCTAGGTCTTGCTGCGGGGCTGTAAATACCGAGCGCGTGGTATTCCGGCTAATCGGTTCTGGGTATCTGCCGCCCGTGCCGGAGATTTCCTCGGACACGGCAATACAGCGGTATAGTGGATATGCAGTCGGATTGGGCTCGTCGCGTTTGCCGGCCGCGTTAAAATTTTCCGAGAATGCAGCAAGAGCAGAAGGAAGGCCATGGTAGCCAGGAGGACCGCGAAGACAGATTCCGGGAAAGTTTCCGCGAAGCTTGCGGCTCATCCGCTCAAGGCGTCGCGCGCGCCCGGCAACGGATTCACCATTGTCGGCATCGGCGCTTCGGCCGGCGGGCTGGAGGCGCTGGAAGTGTTCTTCAGGCATGTGCCGCCGGCCTGCGGCCTGGCTTTCGTCGTTGTCCAGCACCTCGATCCGAACCACAAGGGGGTCATGGCCGAGTTGCTGCAACGGGCCACGGCCATGCCGGTTGAGCAGATCAGGGACCGCATGAAGGTCGAACCGGACCATGTCTATGTGATCCCGCCCAATCGCGACCTGTCTATCCTGCATGGCGTGCTGCATCTGCTGGAGCCGGCGGCGCCGCGCGGCCTGCGCCTGCCCATCGATTATTTTTTCCGCTCGCTGGCGGCCGACCAGCAGGAGCACAGTGTCGGCGTGATCCTCTCCGGCATGGGTTCGGACGGCACGCTGGGCCTGCGCGCGATCAAGGAGATGGCAGGCGCGGTGTTCGTGCAAGCACCGGCGACGGCGAAGTTCGACGGCATGCCGCGCAGTGTCGTGGATGCCGGGCTGGCCGACGTGGTCGCGCCGGCCGAGGAACTCGCGGGCCGCATCGTGAGCTATCTGCAGCACGTGCCCTTGCTGGCAACCCGGTCCGCCGAGGAACTCGAAGACAAGGACCAGAGCGGCCTGGAAAAGGTCGTGCTGATCCTGCGCGCGCAAACCGGCCATGATTTTTCCTTCTACAAGAAAAGCACCATCTACCGGCGCATCGAGCGGCGCATGGGTTTGCACCAGTTGCCGCGCATTGCCGACTATGTCCGCTACCTGCGCGAGAATCCGCAGGAAGCCGGGCTGCTGTTCAAGGAACTCCTGATCGGCGTCACCAGTTTCTTCCGCGATCCGGGGATGTGGGAACAGCTGCGCAACGAGGTCATCCCCGGCCTGCTGGCCGCCCATCCCGATGGCGGCATGCTGCGGGCCTGGGTGCCGGCCTGTTCGACGGGCGAAGAGGCGTACTCGCTGGCCATCGTTTTCCGCGAGACGCTGGACAAGCTGAAGCCCGGCGTCCGCTATTCCCTGCAGGTGTTCGCCACCGACCTCGATCACGATGCGATCGACAAGGCCCGCGTCGGCGCCTATCCGGCCAACATCGCCGCCGATGTTTCCGATGAGCGCCTGCACCGCTTCTTTGTGCAGGAGGAGCGCGGTTACAAGCTGAGCAAGGAAATTCGCGAAATGGTGATCTTCGCCCAGCAGAACCTGGTGATGGATCCGCCGTTTACCAAGCTCGACCTGCTTTCCTGCCGCAACCTGCTGATCTATCTGGATGCGGACCTGCAGAAAAAGCTTCTGCCCCTGTTCCATTACAGCCTCACCCCGGGCGGCATCCTGGCGCTGGGAAGTTCCGAGACCATCGGCGCCGCGACCGACCTGTTCGCCGCATTGCCGGGCAAGAACCGGCTCTACCGGCGCCAGGACAACCTGCTGCGGATGACCCCCGTCGACTTCCCGGTGTCCCATGCCCGCAGCCGCGCCGA
Organism: Betaproteobacteria bacterium; assembly: GCA_012026675.1. GTDB lineage: Bacteria > Pseudomonadota > Gammaproteobacteria > Burkholderiales > Rhodocyclaceae > Sulfuritalea. Next base: position 2,799 of record VEPA01000091.1, read on the forward strand.
GGCGGCAGCTTCATCGCAGTCCCCGTCTTCGCCGTCGGCCGGTACCGCGGCCAGCCTGCAGGCCGAGACCGAGGCGCTGCTGCTGCGGCGTTATGCGCCGGCCGCCGTGCTGACCACCGACCGGGGCGACCTCGTCTATGTCAGCGGCAAGACCGGCAAATACCTCGAGCCGGCGGCCGGCAAGGCCAACCTCAACCTGTTCGCCATGGCGCGCGAAGGCCTGGCCGGCGCCTTGAACGGGGCTTTCGCCAAGGCCGTGCGCGAGAGAAGTACCCTCGTCCTGAAAGATCTTGCACTGGAGAACAACGGTGCCGGCCACCGCGTGAATGTGACGATCCAGGCCCTGACCGAGCCGGCGGTGTTGCGCGGCATGGTGCTGGTGGTATTCGCCGACGTCGCTGCCTCACCTGTCGTCAAGGCACCAGGCAAGGCGGCGCGGGCCAGTGCCGACCAGTCGCGAATCGCCGAACTGGCGCAACAGCTGCAGCAGGCCCACGAGGAGTTGCAGACCACCCGCGAAGAAATGCAGACCTCGCAGGAGGAGCTCAAGTCCGCCAACGAAGAGCTGCAGAGCACCAACGAGGAATTGCAGAGCACCAACGAGGAGCTGACCACCTCGAAGGAAGAGATGCAGTCGATGAACGAGGAACTGCAGACGGTCAACCACGAACTGACCGCCAAGGTGGACGAACTGTCGCAGGCCGGCGACGACATGAAGAACCTGCTCAACAGCACCGACATCGCCACGCTGTTCCTCGACGACCAGCTCAAGGTGAGGCGCTTCACGTCCCAGACCGCCAGCATCATCAAGCTGATTCCCGGCGACGCCGGCCGGCCGGTGACGGACCTTGCCACCGAACTCGACTATCCGGGCCTGACCGACGATGCGCGCGAAGTGCTTAGCTCGTTGGTATTCCGGGAGCGGCAGGTGGCGGCGCGCGACGGGCGCTGGTTCACGGTGCGCATCATGCCCTACCGTACGCAGGCCAATCGTATCGACGGTGTCGTGATCACCTTTGTCGACATCACCGCGAACAAGGCGCTCGAAGCGACGCTGCGCGAGGCGCTGGCGACGCTGCAAAACCGCTGCAACGAGCAGGACACGCAACTCGACCAGGCGAGGACGCTGGAAGGCATATTGCGGCAGGCCCAGGCCGTGCTGGAGCAGCGCATCGCGCATCTGGAGGAGGCGACACCGCGCCAGGGCGGCAAGGAGTCGCCGAGAGGGCGGAAGTGAAACGCGTCCAGCCTCACGCTGCGGAGCCGGCCGCTGAGGCCAGTGATGGGGCCGGCGATGCCGCCGCCAAACTGCGGCGCCGCGCGATGGAACTGCTTCAAGCCAGGCCGCAGGCCGCCGCCATGCCGCTCGACGCGGCGGACACGCAACGGCTGCTGCACGAACTGCAGGTACAGCAAATCGAGCTGGAGTTGCAGAACGAGGAGCTGCGCCGCTCGCGAGCCGAGATCGAGGCGGCACTGGTGCACTTTGCCGATTTCTATGATTTCTCCCCGGCGGGTTTCTTCAGCCTGGACCGCGACGGAGTTATTGGCCGGCTCAACCTGACCGGCGCGCGCCTGCTCGGGCTGGAACGCAGCCGTCTGGTCGGCCGGCAGTTTTCTTCCTTCGTGGCGGAGGCCGACCGTCCTCTATTCAATGCCTTCCTGCAAGGCGTTTTTGCGGGCGGGGCGGGGCAAAGCTGCGAACTGAAACTGGCGATAGACGGTCAGTGGCCGCAGTCGGTGCAGATCACCGCGCCGCTTTCTGCCGATGGGCAGGAATGCCGCATCGTGGCGGTGGATATTACCGAGCGGCAGCGCGCGGCTGAACAGCTGCGTGAATCGCACCAGTTCACCACGGAGATCATCAACAACGCGCAGGAAGGCATAGTCGTCTATGGCCCGGACCTGCGCTACCGGCTCTGGAACGACTATATGGAAAACTTCACGGGGATGCGTTCCGCCGACGTTCTCGGCCGCCATCCGCTGGAAGTCTTTCCCTTCCTCAAGGACAGTGGCGTCATCGCCAATTTGGAAGATTCTCTCGCCGGCGGCGTGGCAAGGTGCGTTGAGTTTCCCTTCGAGGTCAAACAGACGGGGCGCTCGGGCTGGGCACTCGATCGCAATGCCCCTCTGCGCAACGCCCGGGGCGAGATCGTCGGCGTCATCGGCACCGTAAGCGACATCACCGAACGCAAGATGGCTGAAGAAGCCCTCAAGTCTGCCCAGCAGCGCTTCCGCGACATCGTCAACGCCACCGACGGCATCGTCTGGGAGGCGGATGCAACGACCCTGGTAACGACCTTCGTCAGCAAGCAGGCCGAGCGCCTGCTGGGATACCCGCTCGAAGCCTGGGAGCAGCCGGACTTTCTCGCGACGCACCTGCATCCCGCAGACAAGGATTGGGCGTTCGCCTATATATCGTCGTCTATCCCGCTCATGAAGCCCTTCGAACTGGAATACCGCTTCATCGCGCAGGATGGCCGGGAGGTCTGGCTGCACGACATGATTAACGTGGTCGAAGAAAATGGCGCGCCGCGCTGGTTGCGCGGCATCACGGTCGATATCACCCAGCGCCGGCAGGCCGAGGACAAGCTGGTCCTGCTGGCCGAAAGCCTGGAAACCCGGGTGGTCGAGCGCACGAAAGAATTGCGCCGCGTGTCCGCACAGTTGACCATGATCGAAGAGCGCGAGCGGCGCATGCTGGCGGAGGATCTGCACGACAACCTGGGCCAGCTGCTGGCCGTGATCAAGATCAAGCTCACGTCGCTGTCAGACGACGCTCCGCACAGCTCGATCAGGCAGGTCGTGGAACTGGGGGAACAGGCCGACCTTGCGGCGCGCAGCATCACCCTGCAGTTGAGCCCGCCGATCCTGAGAACACTGGGGCTGGCGCCGGCGCTGGATTGGCTGGGCGACGAAATCGAGCGCCTGTACGGGCTCAGGGTGCATACCGATCTCGGCGAGTGCAGCCGGCGCCTGATCGATGAGGTACAGGCAGTGCTTTATCGTTCGGCGCGCGAGCTGCTGATCAACGTCGCCAAGCATGCCAAGGTGCAGGAAGCCAACCTCACCTGCCTGTGCGACCATGGTCGCCTTGTCCTCGTGGTCAGCGATGCCGGAGAGGGGTTCTCGCCGGCAGAACATTTCGGCGCATCCCACGGCCATGGCAGTTTCGGGCTGCGATCGATCCGCGAGCGGATTGTCAATCTCGGTGGCGAGGTTGATATCGACAGCAGTCCGGGCAACGGCACCACGATTACCCTGAGCGTGCCCCGCTTCATTGAAGGAAAGGAGATCTGCGATGATCCGAATAATGCTTGTCGATGACCACACCATGGTGCGCGACGCCCTGCAGGTGGTGCTGGAGCAGGACAATGGCATCGAGGTGGTGGCGGCAGTCGGCGATGGCGAGACGGCGTTGCGCGTGGCTAACGAACTGTCGCCCGCCGTGGTGGTGATGGATGTCGCCCTGCCCGGCATGTCGGGCATCGAAACCACGCGGCGCCTGCTGGCCCGGCATCCCGAGATCAAGGTGCTGGCCCTGTCCACCCACCTCGACCGGCGCATCATCCAGCAGATGCTCGACGTGGGCGCCAGCGGTTACATCGCGAAATCGGCTGCCGGCGCCGAGTTGAAGCAGGGGATACGCAATGTGGTCGCCGGCCGCAGCTATCTGTGCTCCGAGGTGGCCGCGCTGGTTGCCGACGGTTTGCGCGACCGGAACTCCGCAACGGGGCCGGAGACGCATGTCCTGTCGCGGCGCGAAGTGCAGGTGGCCACCTTGCTGGCCGAGGGCAAGAGCGCGCCCGACATAGCCGCCGAACTGCACATCGCACCGAGCACCGTGGATGTGCATCGGCGCAACCTGATGCGCAAGCTGGACTTGCATAACGTGGTCGAACTGACGCGCTACGCGATTCGCAACGGCCTGGTACTGCCCTGAGGCCGCCGGCCGCCGCCTTCGCCGGACAGGGCCGGCTTACCAGAATGCCGGTAGCCCGAATACTCCTCTGCGGGTATTTCAATTCGGTTTCATCTGAATAAGATCCCAACATGACTGTCCGTTGCAGACAGCGTTGGCCCATGGCTCGGTTCGACTGCCGATTGGCCGAAAAAAAGAGATCTGAGGAGACATATATGCCTGAAGCAAAAATGCCCGAAGCAAACCCGGTGGCTCCTGCCAAAGCGCTTGTTCCCGCCGCCGCCGAGTCGGGAACCACGGCGCTCAGGCGCGTGCGGCTGGCCAAGGCATTGGCGGCATCCGCTAATGCGAAAATTCCCGGCATGACGAGGCCGCCAAAAGCCGCGGGGTCGAACGAAAAAAAGCCAAGAAAGCCGAAGTCGGAGTCACATCGCTACAAGCTGGCGGACGACGAATATGCCCAGCTTACCGCGCTCAAGCAGCGGCTGGAAACTTTGGGCAGCACGGTCAAGAGAAGCGAACTGCTGCGCGCCGGTCTGTTGTTGTTGACGGCGATGAATGACGAACAGCTGAAAGCGACGGTGGCCCTGGCTGGGGTCGGAAAGCGCGTCAGCCTCCCGCGGCAAGCCGCCTAGCACACCGAAGCGGGCCGGCACGGGGACGGCAATGGCAGAAGGGATTCCGCCGCTCAATGAAATTGTCGGCCTGCCGGCGGCAACCGCGCCGGCAGAGATCGTCGGTGCCAGCGAGGAGCGCTTTCTGGCACTGGCGGGCCGTGCGTCGCGCGGCGATCGGGCCGCACAGCGCGAGCTGGTGCGCCTGCGGCTCGCCTATCTGAACTGGGCCTACGCCGGCCAGGGTGCGCGTCAGTGCCCGACGCCAACCACTGTCATGAGAATCATGAGATAGCTGCAAGGGAGTCGCGACGGCTAGGCGGCTTGCAGCGCCTGATCCAGATCGGCCAGCAGGGCGGCAAGATCCTCGAGACCGACGGAAAGCCGCACCAGGCCTTCTCCGATCAGATGCTCGGCGCGTTCTTCCGGCGTGTAGAAACAATGCGTCATGCTGGCCGGATGCTGGGCCAGGCTTTCGGCGTCGCCGAGGCTCACGGCGCGGGTGAACAGCCGCAGGGCGTTCATGAAGCGGCGGCCCGCCGCTATGCCATCCTTGAGTTCGAAGGCGATCATGCCGCCGGCCTGTGCCATCTGGCGCCGGGCCAGCTCGAACTGGGGAAAGCCGGGCAGCCCGGGGAAATGGACCTGCGACACCTTGGGGTGCGCGGCAAGGAATTCGGCCACGCCCTGGGCATTGGCACAGTGGCGGTCCATGCGCAGCGCGAGGGTCTTGAGGCCGCGCAGGACGAGGAAGGCGCCCTGCGCCGAAAGCACCGCGCCGGTCATGTCCTTGAGACCATAGAAGCGCACCTGCGTCAGGGTTTCCGCCGGGCCGACGATGGCGCCGGCGAGCAGGTCACCGTGGCCGCCGAGGTACTTGGTCGCCGAATGCAGGACGAAATCGGCGCCGAGTTCGAGCGGGCGCTGCAGGTAGGGCGTGCAATAGGTGTTGTCGACCACCGTCAGTGCGCCATGGCGGCGCGCGATGGCGGCCACGGCGCCGATGTCGACCAGGCGCATATTGGGGTTGGCCGGCGACTCGAACAACACCACGCGGGTTGCCGAATTGATCGCCGCTTCGAGATTGGCCGGGGCGGTGAGGTCAACGTGGGTCACCTTGATGCCGAATTTCGCCAGCCCGTGGTTGAGGAAGCCGAAGGTACAACCGTAAAGCGTCTTGTCGGCGATGATCTCGTCGCCGGGCGCGAGCAGGGTCCATAGCAGGGAGGTCGTGGCGCCCTGGCCGGAGGCCGTCACCAGCGCGGCTTCGCCGCCTTCGAGTTCGGCCAGGCGCGCTTCGAGCAGCGCCGTGGTCGGGTTGCCGACCCGCGAATAAACAAAGCCGGCCTGCTCGCCGGCAAAGCGCGCCGCGCCGTCCTCGACCGTCGGGAAGGCGTAGGTCGAACTCAGGTAGACCGGCGGATTGAGCGAACCTTGGCCGGCGTAGGCGTCGTAACCGTGGTGGATCGCGCGCGTGGCAAAACCGGCGCGGGCAGGCTTCTCTTTGCTCATGGTTCGGCCCGGGAAATGTGAGGTGCAGGCATCTTACCGGCTTGAGCTTGTCGATATGCAAAAGTCGGCGCCGGCAAGACGCCGGGTATGGGCTCTTCACCGTCAACCGACGGGTACGAAGACCAGGGAAACGGCGGCCGGGTCGCGCGCGGGTTTCGTATAATCACGCCTTGCGGAATGGGTTCGGCTTGTCGGGCCAGGCTGCACATTGCGGCCATAAAACACTCCCTGGCGAACCGGATCCTCCCGAACCACCTGCATGCAAATCAAGCAATTAACCCAATTTCATGAAAACCCGGCCATCATCGCCTGGTGGTGCGCACGGCTGGGCTGGGCTCTTCGCCATCTGACACCGTTCAGGCGCCGGGCCATCCTTGCTGCCGGCGCCGTCTGGATATGCTTCAAGAGCACCGTGCGCATCGTCATCGACAATTCGGCGGATCTGGCGGGTCCGGCGGACGGCATCGTCGCCGGATTGCTGGTCGCACTTGCGCTGGTCGGCATTGCCTGGCTGCTCTACCGCGCCGCTGCGGGGTTTTCATCCCTGCCCTCGTGGGTCAGAAAACACCCTCAATTGAGCCTGCACTCGATCTACTGGGGGTTTCTTGCGTTGCTGTGGATCACGCTGCCGGGTAGTGGTCTATGGCGCCAGGTGCTGGCCGGCGTGGCCTTGATTTTTCCGATCCTGGTCTGGCGCTTTGCCTACCTGCTGCTTTCCGGGCAGCACGGCCGCATGGCCGGAACCCGCTTCTCCGACCATTTACTCACCCTGTGGCCGATTTACGGCGGATCCAATACCCCGTATGGCAGCGGCTTCGGCTACCTCTCGCGCAGCGAAGCAAAAACCGAAGCAGAGCTTGCCCGCTCGCAGCTGGCGGGAATTAAGCTTCTGCTCCTGTGCGGCTTGTGGATGGTGGTGCGGGAAATAATGGAAGGGACGCTTTACGGCCCGGGCAACGAGCTGACGCATAAGCTGGGCGGCTACACGCTGGCGGTGCCGAAGCTGGGAAGTCTGGTTGCCGGCGAAGAGGGTGGCTCCCCGCTGTGGATTTCCTGGCTCGCCATCTACTGCGAACTCATCCACGAGGTGCTGCGTCATGCCATACGCGGGCATGCGATCATCGCCGTCCTGCGCCTGTTCGGCTTCAACGTGTTCCGCAACACCTACAAGCCACTTTTGGCGGAATCGGTTGTCGAGTTCTGGAACCGCTATTACTACTATTTCAAGGAAATCCTGGCGAATTTCTTCTTCCTGCCCACCTTTACCCAACTGGGCAAGAAGCTGCGCAACTGGCCAACCCTGCGGCTGGGTGCCGCCGTTTTTGCCGCCGCCTTTGTCGGCAATACCTATTACCACCTCATCAATCTGGAAATGATGATGGTGAAAGGCCAGATTCTGGAAGCGCTGTATTTGCATCGTTCCCGGATGTTCTACTGCTTTTTGCTGGCTTTCGGTATATTTGTCTCCATGCTGCGGCAGCAACGCCGGGGAGGGCGGGCGCTGGCGTCCGGTGCGGCGGACCGAATCCTGCGGATTGCCGGCGTGTGGACTTTTTTCAGCCTGATTTTCATCTGGAATGTGCGGAGCGGTGCGTCCTTCACTGCCCGCGCAAATTTCTTTTTTGGTCTTTTCGGGGTCGCATAAATCTTTTTGGGATGGGATAGCACATGTTTTTTGAACTGAATGTCGGAAACCTCGCCGAGCCGGTCAGCGGCCGGTCCTGGACTCGCCAGGAGATCCACGGGCAGGTGGCGCGCCGGGTTGCGCGTTTTCAGCGCCACGGTCTGGCCCGCGGCGACCGGGTCTTCCTGCCCTTCGGCAATACGCTGGAATTCTTCGCCGAGCTGCTGGCGATCTGGAAGCTGGGCGCCTGTGCCGTACCGATCGACGCGCGCCTGACGCCCTTCGAAATCAAGACCCTGGTGGCGGCAGCCATGCCCAAACTGGCGGTGATCGACCATCTGACCGAGGCCATGGTGACCCAGGCGCTGGCAGATGCGGGCGTGCCGGCATTCGAGACCACCGACACCGGCAGCGAGGAAGCGAAGGCCGGCTTGAGCCAGCTCGATGACGACGCCCTGATCCTGTTTACTTCCGGCTCGACGGGCGCACCGAAAGGTGTGGTCCATACGCATCGCTCGCTGCGGGCGCGCTGGATGGGGCTGCGCGATTCGATCGGCATCGAGCCTTTCGCCCGCACGCTGTGCCTGCTGCCGACGCATTTCGGCCACGGCCTGATCTGCAACTGCCTGTTCCCATGGCTGTCGGGTCAGGACCTGTTCATCACGCCGCCGTTCAAGCCCGAAATCATAATGCGCCTGGGCAAGCTGATCGACGACAACCGGATCACCTTCATGTCTTCCGTGCCGGCCATCTGGAAACTGGCGCGCAAGTTGTGCAAGCCGCCGCAGGCGAAGACTCTGCAGCGCGTGCATTGCGGTTCGGCCCCCTTGTCGGCGCACGCCTGGAACGAGATCCGGACCTGGACCGGCACCCGCCAGGTGTGCAATGCCTACGGCATTACCGAGACCGGTAGCTGGGTCGCCGGACTCAGCGACGCGAGCTGCGATGCCGAAGATGGACTGATCGGCGAGGGCTGGGGCGCCATCATCAAGGTCATGCGCACTTCCGACGCAACGCTTCCGCTCGATCCGGCCGACGAATGCCAGCCCGGCGAATCGGGCTTCGTCTGGCTCAATACGCCGGCATTGATGAAGGGTTATTTCCAGCGTGACGATCTGACCAGGCTGGCGGTCAGCGACGGCTGGTTCCTGACCGGCGACATCGGCGCGATGGACGAGCGCGGCAGGCTGTCCCTGCGCGGCCGGGAACGCGACGAAATCAACAAGGGCGGGATGAAGATCTACCCCGCCGACGTGGATGCCGTCGTCGAGCGTTTCGAACGCGCCACCGACGTTTGCACCTTCGCCTTGGATGACGAAATCTACGGCCAGGCGATCGGTATCGCGGTGGTGCTCAGCAACAAGGAGGATGCGACGATCAGGGAACTTTACAGCTGGATGAAAGCCCACCTGGCCGAGCACAAGATGCCGGTGCGCTGGTGGGTGGTCGAAGAAATCCCGCGCACTTCGCGCGGCAAGATCAACCGCGATGCGGTCAAGGCGGCCTGCGTAAATCTTGCTTCGATCGATCTGACGCGAATTCTCGCCGGGGAGAAGACCTGATGGCAGACGAGCGCCAGCAACGGTTGCAGGGACTGACCGATTTTCTGCGAACCATCCAGAAACCCGGCAAGGCCATCGAGAGCGTCGGACTGGATGAGAGCCTGGTTGCCTGCGGCCTGATCGACTCACTGGCGATCATCGAGATCGTGATGTTTCTGGAAAAGAATTACGGGATCGATTTTGCCGCGACCGGACTGGACCCCGACCGGCTGGCAACCATCAACGGCATTCTCGGCGTGATCGAGGAGGTTCGCGCGTAAGTCCGCAACATTTCGCGATACCGTAAAAACGCCCCCGTGAATTTCCCCACGGGGGCGTTTTTCTTGTAAGTCGGCGCTGGTGTTACGGCGCCGAACTGCTTCTTACACCGTCACCGTATCCGCCAGTTCCTTGAACTCGGCGATCTGGTCGAAGTTCATGTAGCGGTAGACGTCGGCGGACTTGGCTTCGAGCGACTTGACCTGTTCCATGTACTCGCCCACGGTCGGGATCCTGCCCATCAGCGCTGTCACTGCGGCCAGTTCGGCGGAACTCAAATAAACGCGGGTGTCTATGCCGAGCCGGTTGGGGAAGTTGCGTGTCGAGGGCGATACTGCCGTGCTGCCTTTCCTGATCTGCGCCTGGTTGCCCATGCACAGGCTGCAGCCCGGCATTTCCATGCGCGCGCCGGACTTGCCGAGGATGGCGTAATAGCCTTCCTCGTTGAGGATCATGGCGTCCATCTTGGTCGGCGGGGCGATCCACAAGCGGGTCGGGATGTCGGTCTTGCCTTCGAGCACCTTGCCGGCGGCGCGGAAGTGACCGATGTTGGTCATGCAGGAACCGATGAAGACTTCGTCGATCTTCTCGCCGGCGACCTCGGACAGGATCTTGACGTCGTCCGGATCATTGGGGCAGGCGAGGATCGGCTCCTTGACGTCGGCCAGGTCGATCTCGATCACGGCGGCGTATTCGGCATCGGCATCGGGGGCGAGCAGGGTGCCCTTGGCTATCCAGTCCTCCATGGCCTTTACGCGGCGGCCCAAGGCGCGCTTGTCGTCGTAGCCTTCGGCGATCATCCACTTCATCAGCGTGATGTTGGAGCGCATGTATTCGACGATCGGCTCCTTGTTCAGGCGCACCGTGCAGCCGGCGGCCGAGCGTTCGGCCGAGGCATCGGTGAGTTCGAACGCCTGTTCCACCTTGAGGTCGGGCAGGCCTTCGATTTCCAGGATGCGGCCCGAGAAGATGTTCTTCTTGCCCTGCTTGGCCACGGGCAGCAGGCCTGCCTTGATGGCGTAGAGCGGAATCGCATTGACCAGGTCGCGCAGCGTGATGCCCGGCTGCAGCTTGCCCTTGAAGCGCACCAGCACGGATTCGGGCATGTCCAGCGGCATCACGCCGGTGGCGGCGGCGAAGGCCACCAGGC
>VEPA01000126.1 GCA_012026675.1 Betaproteobacteria bacterium
GGCCAGACCTTGAACACGAATGTCCAGTCAACAATCCACGCAACCACGACGATTCCTACCAAGCCCAGAAGCAACACGAAGCCGAGTTTCAGCGGTGCCAGCAGCGCTCCGGCAACTACGCCCTCATGAAACGAGGCATTCCTGGAAGCCAAACTCTTCTCCTCTACGGCGCCGGGTTCGACCGGCCTTCCATGCGGCCCCGCACCTCGCTGCCGATTGCTTCGAGGCTGACCGGCATCAGCGGATCATGGCTGGCATCCGGCAGCGGCATGCGGATCTTGTGCAATTGCCCGCCATGAATCAGCGCAAAGGCTTGCCCCTTCGGCAACTGCACCAGATCGCTCGGCGCCAGCATCGGGGCGCTCTCCGTCGAGATGCGGTCCTCATTGCGACTGGCGAAGTCCGCAAAATCCCCCGGATCATTGGTATCCGAGACCGAGGACGAAACGATAGTCGAGACAATGCGCACCTCCGGCAACTGGCTGGTCAAGAGCTCCGCCGTCGCCACTTCCTTGACCCGCAGCATGATCAGCGTATTGAAGTTGCCGGCAATCTGCCCCGCCTTGGCCTGCGACCCGATACGCGCCTCGACATCCGACCAGGTCTGCGTATAGGCCGTCACCTGGAAACCCGCCCCGCCAGCTTTGTTGAGCAGTGGGATGAACTCGTCTCCGATCAATTCATTGAACTCGTCGGCATGGATCGCAATGCGGCGCGCCGGCGTTTCGCCCGGAAGCCCCCTCCCCGTGCCGAACTTGTAGATGCTTCCCGCCACGCTGGTGAGATCGGCGAACATCGAGTTGCCCACGGCCGCGGCCACCTCGTAGTCGGACAAGGAATCGAGCCCGATATAGACGATGCCGCCCAGGTTGATCACCGCAGCCCAGTCGAACACCGGCCGCCCGTCGCCGGCATCATCCAGATCCGGCGACAGCAGCGCCGCCGTACGCCCGGTGGTGAGTTTCTCCATCAGGGGCAAGAGGGATGCCACCAGCTTGTCGAAATAGCTCTTCTCGTAGTTGAGCGTCGAAGCCAGCGCGTTGGCGATGGGGTCGTAGAGCTTCTTGCGCCGCGCATACTCGACCAGGGTTACGGCACGAAACCCTCTCGACTGTAGCCCCTTGTCGAGGCTCTTCTTGTCAATCGCCATCGATTCAACCTCCTCGCGCCACCCTGCGGCGCCCGGCTCATCGTCCAGCCAGTGCTCGAAGTAGTCGATCAGGAGCGGCTCGACATTCGAGGCATAGCGATTGATCTGCTCGTAATCGGGCTTGCGCCCCAGCGCGACCAGTGCCCGGGCCATGACATTGACAAAGCGCCAGACGAACTCCTTGAATGCCGCCGACTGACCTTCGGAGGGGAGTTGCCCGGCGATGCGCGTCGCCACCTCGGTGATGCGCGAGAAACTGCCCACCGGGTTGTAGCGTGCCGAGACCTCGGGATGCCCCAGGTGAAACATGAAGAACTCGTTCTGCCGTCCCGCGCGCTTCGCCTCGGCATAGACGCGGCGCAGCAGATCGATGTCGCCCTTGGGGTCGAACACGATCACCACTTCGCCGCGCCGGATGTCCTGGGTCAGGAGCACTTCCGCGAGCCGGGTCTTGCCAACACGGGTGGTGCCCAGTACCAGGGTGTGGCCGACGCGGTCGCCGATGTCCATCCAGATGTCCGACTCCGCGGGCTCGACGCCGTGGATGGCGGGATCGCCACCGATGACGGAGTGTTCGGGCGACTGCCGACGAAGGGATTCATCTATCCGACGAATGATTCCGGGTCGCAGCAGGTCCTGCTTTTCGGGAAGTCGGGCTTCGTGCAGACGCTGGGTATGGCGCTGATTCCACTTGAAACCCCGGCCCAGAAACAAGCGCTCGGCCGACCACGGTATCTCTTCGGATGCCACGACGTAGCGGCGCTGGCGCCGCAGGTTGGCGCGGTAACGCAGGATCCTGAGCCCCGCAAAGCAGCGCCAGACCGCATGGCAGACCAGGACGCCGGCCAGTCCCCAGGCCAGTTCCGGTGTCAGCAGGAAGGTCGATGGCTTCGTCATCACGCCAGCGGCGGCGAGTACGGAAACAGCCGCCGCGCGCAATTCGTAGGCAGGACGCAGTAGCGATTCGAGCGGATAGGCCATGGGCTTATGCGTCTCCGTCTATTGCGGGCAGGCGGACCAGCGCCGGATTGATGGCATGAACGGGGGCAATGAAGCGTTCCGGGTTCGGGATCACAACGCCCGAGAGTTGTGACACGGCGCGCTCGCCACGCATCACCTGGTAGCTCAGGATATTGACGCCCTTCTCGGCCCGCCGATGCCAGCCTGCGCGCAGGAACTGGCGCTGGATCGACTTGCCGATATCCGGGTCGCCGGCATCGAGGACCGAACCGTTTCTGTCGCCGCCGAATCGCGCGGCGAACTCGCGGAAGATGCGGGGTGATACCAGCAGCATGCCCTCGGGGACAAAATGAATGAGGGCACCGGCCGCGTTGACCGGAAGCGTGCCATCGGCCAGTCCTTGTTGCAGCCAAGCCATGAAGCCATGCGCCGCATCGGGCGCTTGCGCCAATCCGGGATCCGGCATGCCGAATTTCCGAGGCGGCGGCGAGGCTGATTCCGGCTGATCGTCGTCGACCGCTTCGAGGTACTCCGTTTCCTCGACCGGAAGTGCCGGCTGGTCCATTGCCACTGCCGTAGGCGAAGTGGTTGCGGGGTCCTCGACGTCGCCTTCGGTATTCACGGCAGTCGGATTCACAGCCGGCGCCGCTTCCTGCACTTTGGAATCACCTCGACCACGCGGACGAAGATCACGGCTCGGCGATGGACCGGCGGCTCGCCGTACCAGCTCACTGATCGCTCCAGTCGGCGCCGAGTCGTCTCCCGAGAGGAATGCATCAAGTTCGCGCATCAATGCGGGGTCCGCCGCCAGCCAATCCAGAACCAAGGGCGGTACGAAGCGATTCAGTAACTGCTCCGCAAGCCCCTAGTGCCGGGCGTCATGCAGCAAGGCGGCGACGAACACGGCGTAGGTCCAGCGATGCGCCTGCGCGCCGATCACCTCCGGCGCCGCCCCGCGCGGCAGGATCTGGCCACGACGGAAATCGAGCGCGCGACTGCCGACCTGCAGGGCGTGCGTGAAACGAGCATCGCTATCCGCCTGCAGCCCTGATTCCGTCGCCGGCCGCCCGTGCTCGAACGCCGCGTAGCCCTCGATGACCGGGCTCACCACCGGCTCGAACACCTCCCTGGGGAAACCCATCTTGATCCGAATGAGGTCGACCAGAGCCTCGTCCTGCCAGCACCGAGGCATATTCGCCGGCAGTGGCCTGCCCGGAACCGAAGAATCCGGTCGCGCGAACGCGCTTGCCGGTACCGATCGCCCCTCCCACCGCATCACCCACTTGATCATCATCGACCGAGTATTGCCGGTCCGTTTCGGGACATCTGGGCCAATGGAGGCCTCGATGAGGTCCCCAAAACCCCTTGACGCACACCCGCAATTCGTTCCCCCCAGGCAAACAACGCGCTTCGGCACACCGTTTCGTAAACGGCCACCCAATGTCAAGCGGATTGGGTGCCTCATCGAGGCCCCGATTCGGGCGCATTCACCCGTTCTCCCTGCTTACGATGCTCGCCACTTTCCGCGCAACGGCATCGTCGCCAGGCGCACAGACATCAGACCAGGAGAACCGCGTGCAAAGACCATGGAGGCGAGCCTTTTCGGTGCAATCGAGCGTCGCCCTGGTCTTTTGCACGGCGCTGCCCGCACTGGCCTGCTGGGACGATGCCGCACAGCGCTATCAGGTCAGCAGCGCCCTGCTCTACGCCATCGCCCGCACGGAATCCGGCCTCAACCCGCTGGCCATTGGCCGCAACGGCAACGGCTCGCGCGACATCGGTCTGATGCAGATCAACTCCGCCTGGCTGCCGACGCTGGCC
>VEPA01000176.1 GCA_012026675.1 Betaproteobacteria bacterium
CGAAGGCCACGCGCAGGGATTCATACAAATCACGCTGACCGCCATCGATTTCCACCCAGCGCACCATCTCGGTACGCGGCGGCAGATCCTTCAGCACCTGTTCCTTGGTGCGCCGCAGCAGGAAAGGCCGCACTCGGTCGGCGAGGCGCGCGCGCATTTCGTCGTCGCCCAGCTTTTCGATGGGAGTGCGAAACACCTGGGTAAAGCGTTTGGCATTGCTCAGCAAACCCGGCATCAGAAAATCGAACTGCGCCCAGAGTTCGCCCAGGTGGTTTTCCAGCGGCGTTCCGGTGAGCGACAGGCGGTGGCGCGCGCGCAGAGCCCGCGCCACCTGGTGCGACTGCGCCTTGGGATTCTTGATGAACTGGGCCTCGTCCATCACCAGCAGATGCCAGTCCTGCGCCACCAGGGTTTCGCGGTCGCGCACCAGCAGCGGATAGGTGGTCAGCACCAGATCCGCCCCGGCAATTTCGCCGAAGCGCTCGGCGCGATCCTTGCCGTGCAGGGTCAGCACCTTGAGCTCGGGTGCAAACTGTGCCGCCTCATTGCGCCAGTTGGCCATCAGGCTGGTCGTGGCCACCACCAGGCTGGGGCGATCCGCCCTGCCCGAAAACTTTTCCAGATGCAGGTGGGCCAGGGTCTGCACCGTTTTGCCCAGACCCATGTCGTCGGCCAGTATTCCGGCCAGGCCGTATTCGCGCAGGAATTGCAGCCAGTCGAGGCCGATCTGCTGGTAGGGGCGCAGGGTGGCGGTGAATCCGGGCGCCTGCGGATAATGGGTCATGCCGGAAAAGTCGTTCAGGCGTCGCCCCAGGGCACGCAGTTCTTCACCGCCTATCCATTGCGTCGGCAGATTCTCCAGCCCGGCCAGCGCCGCGGCGTTGTGGCGCGCCAGGCGCGGCCGGTCTTCGTCGAGAAATTCCAGCAAGGGCAGCAGCCAGGCTTTCAGGCGCCCTGCGGGTACCGGCAGGATGCGGCGCGCATCGAGCGCCACCGGGAAGGTTTCGCTGTCCTCCAGGCCGCGCACCACGCCGAGCAAATCCGGCTGCTCGCGCAGCAGGCGCAGCAAGGGCGGTACCAGGCTGACACGCTCGCCGGCGACGGTCACGCCCAGATCAAGGTCGAACCAGTCGCTGCCGACGGATTCTTCGACCGCGACGAACCAGTCTTCCGCCTGGGCGATGCAATACGGAAAATCCTCGGCAAAAATGACGGGGATGCCCTGTCGCTCAAGTTCGGGCACGCCCTCGTTGACGAAGAATAGCCAGCCGACGGCATCGCTGCGCGGGGGCATCAGGCCGTCCTCGGTGCCCTCCAGCCGCTGGTAATTCGCCAGGTTGCGCTGCCAGCTTTCCAGCCCGGCGGCTCGCACGCGTTGCCAGATCAGGCTTTCCTCGGCCAGGTCGCGCTGCAGAGTCCGCCACTCGCCATCCCGCCGTTGCCGCATGAACGATGCCGGGCGCTCGACGCCGACGACGGTCGGCCCTTGCGGATAGGCGAAATACAGCACCGCGAGCGCCAGATCATCGTGCAGACGGCTCATGGCCAGATGGCGGAAGCGCCCCTGCGTCAGCACCAGTCGCGCCGAAGGCTTGCCCGCGGCAACGGCTTGCGGAACATCGGGCAGCGGCAGTGCGAGCTGCTTCTCTTGCGCCAGATGTGCGAGCCGTTCGCGCACCAAGGGTGCGTCGGCTTCGTTGAGCGGCGGCGCCGTCATCAGTTGCTGCAACAAGTCAGGCGAAAGGTCCGAACGCAGTTCGCCGACCACCCTCGCCGCCGCATCCAGATAGAACGGCGGCCAGGTCGGAATCATCTGCAGGGATGCCGGCAGGTCGAAGGCCAGTTGCTGCAGGCCGGCCAGATTGTGCGTCCACGACAGATTGAGCGGCCTCGGCGCACCCGACTCGAGCGGCAGTTCCACCAAACCGTCGAGATACAGCCTTCCCGTGCGCAGGGCCAAACGCAGCAGCAAGGCGCCGGCTTCGCCGCTTAGATCAACGGCTTCGTTGTAGAAATAGCCGCCCCCGGCCTGTAGCGCAAGAAACAGGCGTAACGGCGTAATGTCGTCATCAAGAATGAAATCGCGATGACTGCGCACGCTGCCCAGATCGTAGGGCTGCGGCCGGTACGCCGCGGGCTTGCCGACGCCGCCCTTTTTCAGCGGTCGGCTCTTGCCCAGGCTGAGGCTGGGCGGGCTGCCCGGCCGCAACAAATACACCACGCGCGGCTGGAAACTTCCCGCCGACGGCTCTCGCGCCTGCGCTTGGTCGAGGGAAGACAGCCAGTCGAGCGCCGCCGCGCTGGGTTCGGGATAGCCCGCTTCATCCCGCGAAGACGGCTTGCCATTCCCGGAAAAACTGCCAATGTCTGTCGTCTGGCCCAGGTTCAGCAGCGTCGCCACGACATGCTTGCAATTCTCCCGCATGGGGCACATGCAGGAATTGTCGACATCGACAATCGCGCCGCCCTGATCCAGTTCCAGCCACAAATCGACTTCGTAGGGACGTTTTCTGGTCCCCTGCACCTCGGCTTCGACGTGGATTTCGCCCGGCGCCCGCTCAACGTGCTTCACCCGCACGCGCCCCTCGCCGGCGTAGTCACGACCGCGTTGCATCGTCGCAGCGTCGAAGCGACCGGCGAGTTCGCCCAGTGCGTCGCTACTGAAAAAGGGGTTGGCGGCCATTCGAAACTTCAAGTTGACGGGGGTCGACGACCTTAGCACATACGGCCAGCCCTCGGTCTTTTCATTCACGGGTGTTTTGCGCCCTGCGGCTGTTGTCCGTGACGGTATTCGCCGGCCGTTGTTTGATGATTGCCGTGTCGCCAGCGCCGACTTTGCGATTCGCGGCATACCCGGAGTTCAGCCGGATAGTTGGCAGCATCCGGCGCTTAGATACTAATCACATGACAATCCACCGTGGTTCCAACTGATTGTTACAACGCGCTTTCTTTTGGACAAGCCACCGGCATGGAACTTGTATGAAGCATTTAATAGACTGCATATCGAACCGATCGCCAAAGGCCCTCGCCCATGGAAAGCCCCAAGGAATGGATAGCCCTGCTTGCCCTGGTCTTTGTCCTCGGTGCCAGGCACGGCCTCGACGCCGATCATCTCGCCACGATCGCCGGCCTGACGCGCCATAACCTGCGTCTGGCCCCGGCGCGGGCACGCTGGTGCGGCTCGCTGTTTTCACTGGGCCACGGCGCCGTCGTCATGCTGATCGCCCTCGCCGTCGGCGTGGCCTCGAGCAGCTGGCAGGTGCCGGCATGGATGGAAGACCTCGGCGCCTGGATTTCAATCGGCTTCCTCACCCTGCTGGGCACGCTCAACCTGCGCGCGGTGCTGACGGCGCCGGCCGGCGAGATGGTGGCCACGATCGGCCTCAAGGCAGGCCTGCTGCGCCGCCTGCAAGCCACCTCGCATCCGCTGGCAATCGCCGCCGTCGGTGCGCTGTTCGCGCTGTCCTTCGACACCATGAGCCAGGCCGCACTGTTTGCCGTCACGGCTACCCGACATGGCGGCACCGCCCACGCCCTCGCCCTCGGCGCAGCCTTCACCCTCGGCATGCTGCTGGCCGACGGCATCAATGGCGCGTGGATCGCCGGCTTGCTGCGCCGCGCCGACCAGCGCGCACGCATCGCCTCGCGCGTCATGGGCCTGACGGTCGCGGCCATCAGCTTTGCCGTGGCCGCTCTGGGCCTCGCGCGCTGGCTGCATGCCGATGTTTCGCACTGGTACGAGGGCAAGGAACTGCTGGCGGGAGCCGGCGTCATTGTGTTCCTGACGGCCGCCTTCATCGTCGGCAGCTGGCTGGCGCGCTGCGTGCGCGTGGCTGAAGCTACGGCGAACTGATACGGCGTCAGTCGAGTTCGACCAGACCCCGCGGCGTGCGAATGTAGGCGACCAGCTGCGCCGGTTCGCCATCTGCGCAGGGATGGACATCGAGGCGCGAACCCAGATCGAGGCTTGCCAGCGCCGCCCGGATGTACGCCGGCTGCGGATGGAAACCCTCCAGCTTCATCAGGCGGCAACCCTTGTCCGACAGGCGTTCCGTAGGATGGAAGGGCACTTCCCACTGGATCAGCGTCGGCACCAGTCCGTCGCCCGGCAGGTGGCCGTCGGCTGGCACGCTGATGCGCCAACGATAGTCGCCGCGTTCCATGGACAGTATTTCCCCCAGCGGTTCTGTGCTGCCCGCCGCATCGCTCTGGATATCGGCGCTGCGCGCGACCCAGTGGATCAGGCGTGGCCGATCTGCCGGCAGCACCAGCTGGTCGAGGCAAAACCAGCGCGGCCGATCCGGAGGCGGCGCCTGCGGATCGATGGCGATGAGTTCGAGGTAGAAATTCTCGCCGAGACCAAGCAGGCGATTGTGCGTGCCCATGCGAACGTGCTTGCCACCGGCAGCTAGTACCACCCCAAAGTGTTCCTCCAGCCAGCCGGAGCCTGAATCGAGGTCGCGCGCGGCGAGGATCAGGTGATCGGGTTCGACCCCGGGTTTTCGCTTTGAGACGGACATGCCCGTGCCCGCTGCCGGCTGGCCGGTAGCCAAGCTCCGCGATCAGCCTGTCGAGCTCGGCAGCCAGTTCGGCGCCGAGCGAAATGGTGATGCGTTAAAGCTCAGAGGGACCCCTTCAGTTCGAGAATTTCCTGGACCACGCCGCCGCGCTTGAGGCGTTCCAGCCGGTGCTCGCGCTCGATCTTCACCAAGCGGTCCAGGTATTCCAGATTGCAGTCGATCGACTCCTGGTAGAAATTTCGGTCGACCCCTTGTTGCTGGCCGAAATGCCGCGCCAGGCAGACGGACATCCCGTTCAGGTCCTGGTCGAGCCGGCCCTTGGTCATGCGGTAGAAAGCCGTGGTCTTTTCCAGCAGGTCGTGGATATCGGCGAAGCCGCCCATCTGGGCTTCCTCGAATTCGAAATACAACAGGAGCACCCGTTCGAGATATTCGCGATTCGCCATCTGCCCGATCAGGTCGGCGGTAGCAGTGGCATAGGCGGCGCGCTGCACTTGCAGATTGTCGAAGTTGATCCTGGCGGGGTGCTTGCGGTGGTCGGTGAGCATGATCACCTTGGCGGTCGCTTCGATCAGTGTGGGCGGCAGATCGGCCAGGTGGCGACGGGTGAACTCGACGCCGCGCATGACGTGGCTGTCCGTAAATTGCGCACCGGTACCGCTGGCTTCGGCGTCGCTCATGAGGTAGCCGATATCGTGCATCAATGCGCCGATCAGCGCGGCATCGATGTGGTCGCCATCCAGTCCCTGGCCTGAAAGATACAGGCCATGCAGCATGCGTGCGGTGCACAGCACCACCTCGTTGGTGTGGGTGCGGTTGTGATACAGCGTTTTCAGCTTCTGATAACCCGGCAGATCGCCGTTGAATGCGCGGTCGAGGAGACTGAAGGTATCGGCGATCCTGGTCAGGTCATGTCCTGGCGCAAAAGAGCTGACGATCTCCCCCACCTGCACCTCCACCTCTGCGGTGTCACGGGTATTTCCCAGCGCGGCAAAGGGGCTGTCGTATGTCATGGCTTGCGTTGAGCAGGATCGCTGCGGTGACTTGAAGGCTGGCAGAGCGGGTTCAGCATAGGCATCCGGCATCGCGAATGCTGCTTTCGCGAAAAAATTCGACAAGGCAACATGTAAAAAATTCAGTAAAGCTTGACCCATATTAAATACCGGAAACAAAAGAAAGCTATGCTGCGATGCAATACCCGTGGTTTGACGCATGTTCTTCCGAGGCTCCTTTCATGTCCGAAACCGATTTGATTGACGCCGTCCTCGACCGCCACCGCCGCGACGGCACGCGCCTGATGCAGATCCTGCGCGAAACCCAGGAGCAGTTGGGCTGGCTCTCCCCGGCCACCATGACCCACATCGCCGCGGCGATCGGCTGGCCGCGGGCCATGGTCAGCGGCACCGCCTCCTTCTACAGCTTCTTTCACACCCGGCCGCGCGGCAGGTATTGCGTGCTGTGGTCGGACAACATTACCGACCGCATGCTGGGCAATGCCGACCTCATGGACGCGATGTGCAAGAAACTCTGGCTCGAACCCGGCCGCGTTTCGGAAGACGGACTGGTCAGCGTGAACACCACCTCCTGCACCGGCATGTGCGACCAGGGTCCGGCCGTGCTGGTGAATTACCGCGCGATTCCGCAAATGACCCAGTCGCGCCTAGGCGAGATGGTCGGCCTGATCCGCAGCGAAACGCCGGTGTCCGAATGGCCGGCTGAGTGGTTCGCGGTGGAGGACAACATCCGCCGCCGCGACATCCTGCTGGCGCATGACCTGGGTCCCGGCCAGGCGCTGTCCGCCGCGCTGCAACGCGGACCCGAGAAGACCCTGGGCGAAATCAAGGAGGCCGGCCTGCGCGGTCGCGGCGGCGCCGGCTTCTCGACGGGCCTGAAGTGGGAAGCCTGCCGCAATGCGCCCGGCACCGGCGGCAACCCGGCCCACTATGTCGTCTGCAATGCCGACGAAGGCGAGCCAGGCACCTTCAAGGATCGGGTATTGCTGACGTCATATGCCGACCTGGTGTTCGAGGGCATGAGCATTGCCGGACTGGTGGTCGGCGCGAAAAAAGGCCTGCTCTACCTGCGCGGCGAATACCGCTATCTGCTGGAACCCCTGGAGTCGGCGCTGGCGGTACGGCGGCAGGCAAACCTGCTGGGCAAAAACATCCTCGGCAGCGACGTCGAATTCGACATCGAAATCCACCTCGGTGCCGGCGCCTACATCTGCGGCGAGGAATCGGCGCTGATCGAATCGCTGGAAGGAAAGCCGGGCCGGCCGCGCATTCGCCCGCCCTTCCCCGTCACCCGAGGCTATCTCGACCAGCCGACCACGGTGAACAATGTCGAGACGCTGGCCGCTTCCTGCCTGATCGCCACCTACGGCGGCGCCTGGTATGCAGAGCACGGCACCGAAAAATCCACAGGGACGAAACTGCTGTCGGTGAGCGGCGATTGCGAGCGGCCCGGCATCTACGAATATCCCTTCGGCATCACCGTGCGACAGGTGCTGGACGACTGCGGCGCCACCGACTCGCAGGCAGTGCAAATCTCCGGACCCTCCGGCATCTGCGTCGCTGCCGAGGAATTCAATCGCCGGATCGCCTTCGAGGATATTCCCACTGCCGGCGCGTTCATGATCTTTGACGAAACGCGCGACATGTTCGAGGTGGCGCGCAACTTCGCCCACTTCTTCGCCCACGAGTCCTGCGGCTTCTGCACCCCCTGCCGCGTCGGCACGACGCTCGTCCAGAACATCATGGACAAGATCGCGAAGAATCACGGCTCGCCCTACGACATCGACGAGTTGTTCAAGCTGCACCGCCTGATGCAAGGGGCCAGCCACTGCGGCCTGGGCAACAGCGCCTGCAACCCGATGTTCGATACGCTGAACAAGTTTCGTCCCGCCTACGAGCGCCGGCTCAAGTCGCTGGACTACGAACCGGCCTGCGACCTCGACGCGGCCCTCTCCCAGGCGCGCCAGATGACGGGTCGCGACGATGCGGCGGCACACCTGCACAATGAGGAAAAGACATGAGCCTGACCTTCCAGCTCGACGGCGAAGACATCGCTTTCACGCCGGGACAATCCATCATGCAGGCCGCCAGGGCGGCAGGCGTGTATATCCCGCACCTGTGCTGGCATCCGGATTTCCCGGCACATGGTTCCTGCAAGTTGTGCACGGTAAAGGTCAATGGCCGCTTCGGTTCCAGCTGCACCATGGAGGCGCAGGCCGGCATGAACGTCGAAAATCGCACGGCCGAGCTCGACGACAAGCGGCGTACGATGTTGCAGATGTTCTTCGTCGAGGGCAACCATTTCTGCCCCTCCTGCGAAAAGAGCGGCAACTGCGCGCTGCAGGCCACGGCCTACGAACTGAAGATGATGTCGCCGCACTTCGACATGTTCTACCCCGACCGTCCGGTGGATGCCTCTCATCCCGACGTGCTGCTCGACTTCAACCGCTGCATCATGTGCAGCCTCTGCGTCACGGCCTCGCGCGAGGTCGACGGCAAGAATGTCTTCGCCATGGGCGGGCGCGGCATCCTCGGCCGCCGCATCCACATCAACAGCGAATCGGGCCGTCTGGCCGACACCGACTTTGCCCTGACGGACCGCGCCGCAAGCATCTGCCCGGTCGGCGTCATCCTGCCAAAGCGCCGCGGTTTCGACGTGCCGATCGGCAAGCGCACATACGACAAGTCGCCGATCAGCGAACAGGTCAAGGAGAAGGCACCGTGAACGCGCCCATGCCTCTGGTGAAAAAACTCCGCGTCGCCACCACCAGCCTCGCCGGCTGCTTTGGCTGCCACATGTCGCTGCTCGACATCGACGAGCGCATCCTCAAGCTGCTCGACCTGGTCGAGTTCGACCGTTCGCCGCTGACTGACATCAAGCACTGCGGCCCCTGCGACCTGGGCTTCATTGAAGGCGGGCTGTGCAATGCCGAAAACGTGCATGTGCTGCGCGAGTTCCGCACGCATTGCAAGATCATCGTCGCCGTGGGCGCCTGCGCCATCAATGGCGGCCTGCCGGCGCAGCGCAACCACCTCGACCTGCGCGACATCCTCGAAGAGGTGTACCAGACCGAACACCTGCTCGGCCGCGCCGGCATCCCCAACGATCCGGAATTGCCGCTGCCGCTGAACAAGGTGCACCCGATTCACGAAGTGGTGAAGGTGGATTACTTCCTGCCCGGCTGCCCGCCGTCGGCCGACGCGATCTGGAAACTGCTGACCGATCTGCTGGCGGGGCGCACGCCTAGCCTTGGCCACGGCCTGCTTCATTACGATTGAGGTCGCCATGAGCGTTGAACTAGAAACCGCCATCTCCCCAGAAAAGCTGCGCCGCGTCGCCATCGATCCCGTGTCGCGCGTCGAGGGCCATGGCAAGGTCACCATCCTGCTCGACGACGACAACAAGGTTCACCAGGTGCGCCTGCACATCGTCGAATTCCGCGGCTTCGAGAAATTCATCCAGGGCCGCCCCTACTGGGAAGTGCCGGTCATGGTGCAGCGCCTGTGTGGCATCTGCCCGGTCTCGCACCACCTCGCGGCATCGAAGGCCCTGGACATGATGCTCGGCGTGAAGCAGCTGACGCCGACCGCGGAAAAGATCCGTCGCCTGATGCACGCCGGCCAGATCCTGCAATCCCACGCCCTGCACTTCTTCCATCTCGCCTCGCCCGACCTGCTGTTCGGCTTCGGCTCCGACATGGCTCAACGCAACATCGTCGGTGTCGTCGCCGCGCATCCGGAACCCGCGAAGAAAGGCGTATTGCTGCGCAAGTACGGCCAGGAAGTGATTCGCATGACCGCCGGCAAGCGCGTGCACGGCACTGGCGCTATCCCCGGCGGCGTCAACAAGTCGCTGGCGCCCGAAGAACGCGCCGAACTGCTCAAGGAGATCTACCAGATAGTGGCCTGGAGTCGCGATGCGGTGGGCATGATCCGCCAGCTGTTCGAACAGAACCTGCCCGAGTACAACGCCTTCGGCCGCTTCCGCTCCGCCGGCATGTGCCTCGTCGCAGCAGACGGCGCGATGGACCTCTACCACGGCGGCCTGCGCGCGCGCGATGCCGACGGCAAGGACCTGTTCGACCACTTCAACTATGGCCGCTATTGGGAGGTCATCGCCGAAGAAGTCAAGCCCTGGTCCTACATGAAGTTTCCCTTCTTCAAGTCGCTGGGCGCTGAGGACGGTTCCTACCGCGTCGGCCCGCTGACCCGCGTCACCCAGTGCGACAGCATCCCGACGCCGCTGGCAGACAGGGAGCGCGAGGAGTTCATAGCCTTCGATGGCGGCAGTGTCACGGGCGCCACGCTGGGTTACCACTGGGCGCGCATGATCGAAATGCTGCACGCCGCCGAGACCATCAAGGACCTGCTGCACGACGACGACATCATCGGCCATGACCTGATGGCGACTGGCCAGCGCCAGGAACGCGGCGTTGGCGTCATCGAGGCGCCGCGCGGCACGCTGATCCACCACTACCGCGTCGATGAGAACGACCTGGTGATCCGCGCCAACCTGATCGTATCGACCACCCACAACAACCAGGCAATGAACACGGCGGTACGCGAAGTCGCGAAGCAATACCTCGAC
This sequence comes from Betaproteobacteria bacterium, assembly GCA_012026675.1. Taxonomy (GTDB): domain Bacteria; phylum Pseudomonadota; class Gammaproteobacteria; order Burkholderiales; family Rhodocyclaceae; genus Sulfuritalea. Next base: position 10,122 of record VEPA01000176.1, read on the forward strand.
GGCGTGGCGATCACGGAAGGCCTGCTCAACCATATCGAGATCGCGATCCGCGCCTTCGACCCGTGCCTGTCCTGCGCCACGCATGCGCTTGGCCAGATGCCGCTCGAGGTCGCAATAGTCGGCGCTGACGGTACGGTGCTCGATGCGGCGACGCGCGACCAGCGCGGCTTGATTCGCGATTTTTCTTGACTGCGCCAATACTGATCTTCGGCTGGGGCAATCCCAGCCGCGGCGACGATGCCCTCGGGCCGCTGTTCGTCGAGCATTTCGCGGCGCTCGCCGCGCGCCACCCGGAATGGGGCGAGGTCGAGTGCCTCACCGATTTCCAACTGCAGGTGGAACACGCGCTAGACATGCAGGGCCGTCGCCGCGTGCTCTTCGTGGACGCAAGCCTGGACGCGCCAGCGCCGTGCTCGCTGACCCGCGTCACAGCCGCACGCGACGACAGTTTCACCACCCACGCCATGAGCCCGCAGGCCGTGCTCAAGGTCTATGCCGATATCGAGGACGGCGAAGCTCCGCCGTGCTGGCTGCTGGCAATCCACGGCGAACGCTTCGAACTGGGCGAGGGCCTCAGCGAGGCCGCCCGACTTTCCCTGCAGGCGTCATTGCAAGTCGCAGCAGACTGGATGGATTGCGAGTAGAGCATTTCGGAAATTCGCTGAACTCACACTTCCGGCCACAACCTGTCATCCGATGTTCCGTCCAAATTCCTGGTTAGGGACACCCTTGGACGGCCGGTTTTCGGCGAACAAATTGATGCCTACATTGCTCCGACCCGGCCAAGATGCGTTACTCGGCTTTCTTCTCCAAACCGGCCGCTAAACCTAGGCCGATTTCCAAACCGGACATTCAATCAGTCTCACCAAATTTCTCGGTTGATCTTCGGCTATGTGGCGGAAGTGGTCGCACTCCTATGGCAAGTCATCGGCAATTCACAGCAATATGCAGAAGTCATCGCACCGCAACAATATCACTGAGCAATTGACGTTATCATTAGCCAATTTTGCTACATAAAGTTGCCAAAAAATGAGTACGCCACAGAATTCTGTTGAACCCAGAGTTGCGGTCCTAGTAGATTGCGACAACACCAGTCCGGAGATACTGGAGTACGCACTTCGTGTGGTTGCTCAGTTCGGCCGTGTTGTAGTTCGTCGTGGCTATGGCAACCACAGCACACTCGCCAAGACTTGGCAGGAAGCTCTGGTTCGATTGGCCTTTACACCATGTCTTCAATATCAGTACGCGGCAGGCAAGAACACCGCCGATATCGCGTTGGCACTGGATGCGCTCGAGGCTATGTTCGATAACCGCGCAGACAAGTTCTGCCTGGTAACGAGCGACTCCGATTTCGCATATCTCTGCCGGAAGCTTCGAGAGCGAGGCGCAGTGGTCTGCATTGTTGGCGAGTCAAAAACGCCAGATGCATTGCGCAATGCGAGCGACCAATTCTTTGAATGGAAACCTGAGAGCGCGTCCGAAGAGGTACAGCCCGGCGCTAGCGTAATTCAGGTGAAGACAGAGCAGACGACGACGCCCGCAGTAATCAAGCGTAGGCCGAAATTCGTGGTCGACGCAGTAGCTTTGCTTGCGGATAGCACATCTGAGGGGCAGGTTCACCTTGGAGCATTGGGGCAATACCTCAAACGAACTGACCCTGGCTTTTCTCCAACAAATTTCGGACACTCTGGACTTCTTGATATGCTGAAGACGTATGACCTTCTGGCTTTAAAAAGAGCGGAAGGCGGTCACTACACGGTTGGTCTGAGCAACCAGGCGGCGAGCGAAACAAAGGACAAAGCTGAGGCCCAACATTAGCGTCCGCAATCAGTCTTGGATTCAACCTGTGACTGCCTGTTCTAGCAGTTCCCTACCCGAATGAGCGCTACAGACTGATTGCTGCCTGCTGACATTGGCATGACCAGCGGCCGGTCCACTCAGTTTGCTGCCGTTCAACCTCGGCTTGGTCGCATGACGGCAGAGTGCCCAAACCGGCCTGTCAGCTTTCTCCAGACCGGCCGTCCAGGCAAACCCGGTTTTTGTGCGATGGAGTGCTATGAAGCGGTCATTGGCGGACTCACCTTGCTGGCCATAACCGGCCGGTCCAGGTAGTCATCCAGTTTCCGCAGGCGAAGCGCCCACCGTCCTTGCTGAATGTCCGGATTACGACGATCAAATTGACACCGGCACTGCCCCGACTCGGCCAAAAATCAAGCTGTTCGACCACAGAGTCTATGCTGCCGCTAAAGACTTATTGTGTTGAAAAAGTCGGATTCAAGAATTAGCCGATGCTATGCGCATATGACGACTGCTCAGATCGACCTTGGATTCAACCGGTGGATGCAACACACTAGAAACTGCGTAAGCAGAAGGAGTGTTGCAGATGAAACAGAGACCGCGGATCTATTACACGGAGAGCC
>VEPA01000218.1 GCA_012026675.1 Betaproteobacteria bacterium
TCGAAATCGGGCTGGCGGCAGACGATGAATTCGCAGGGGATCAGGCGTCCGCCTTGGTGTATCAGCTGATAGAAGGCATGCTGGCCATTGGTGCCGGCCGCGCCCCAGAGGATGGGCGCCGTCGCGCATGGCACGGGCGAGCCCTGGCGGTCCGTCTGCTTGCCGTTGGATTCCATTTCCAGTTGCTGCAGGTAGCGGGGCAGCAATCCCAGGGACTGACTGTAGGGCAGCAGGGCGCGGTTGTCGGCGCCGAGAAAGTTGCTGTTCCAGATTTCCAGCAGCGCCAGCAGGCCCGGCAGGTTCGCGGCGGGCGGCGCCGCGAAGAAGTGCTGGTCCATGGCGTGGGCACCGGCCAGGAACTGCCGGAAGTTGTCGAAGCCGACCGCCAGCGCCAGCGGCAGGCCGATGGCCGACCATACCGAGTAGCGGCCGCCGACCCAGTCCCAGAAGGCGAAGGCGTTGTCCGGGTCGATGCCGAAGCGGGCGACTTCCGCGAGGTTGGTCGACACCGCGACGAAGTGCCGGGCCACGGCGGCCTCGCCCAGCGCCCGGACCAGCCAGTGGCGCGCCGAGCTGGCGTTCTGCATGGTTTCCTGGGTGGTGAAGGTCTTGCTGGCAATGACGAACAGCGTGGTGCGCGGCTGCAGCGCGGCGAGAACCGTGGCGAGATCGGCGCCGTCGAGGTTGGCGACGTAATGCACCCTGATGTCCGCATGGCGGAATGCCGCCAGAGCCTGGGTGGCCATGCGCGGGCCGAGGTCGGAGCCGCCGATGCCGATGTTGACAATGTCCGTGATCGGCTCGCCGGTGGCGCCGCGCCAGTGGCGGCCATGGATTTGCGCGGCGAAGGCCTGCATCCGGTCCAGCTCCGCATGTACAGCCGGCATGACGTCATGGCCGCCATGCAGGATCGATCCCCCGGTCACCGGATGGCGCAGCGCGATGTGCAGCGCGGCACGGCCTTCGGTATGGTTGATCGCATCCCCGGCACGCATGCGGGCAATCCAGGCGGGCACATCGGCGGCGTGCCAGAGTCCCTGCAGCAGCCCCATGGTTTCCGGCGTGACGCGCTGCTTGGAGTAGTCCAGCAGCCAGTCGTGCCATGTCACGGAAAGCCTGGCAAAGCGTTGTGCGTCGGCGGCGAACAGGTCGCGCAGATGAACCTGGCCCGTATTTGCCGCATTGTGCGTCAGCGCATCCCAGGCAGCACTGGTGGCAGGATGTTTCATGGACGCAGGCTCACAACCAGAGCATCATGCCCATTTCCAGGGGATGGGTCAGCAGCGGGTGGTTCGGAAATGCTCTGATGCGATACTCCATCTTGCCGCACTGGTCGAGCGTCAGCTCGCGCGAGAAGAGGTATTCGCCGCTTTCCAGGCGGCGCTCACGGTGCAGTTCATAGCGACGCGCGCGCTGCGTGGTAGGCTCGCCGGGCCGGGTGAATACCATTTCCACTGTCAAGTCCTCGGGCGTCAGGCCGTCGAGCTGCACGGCTACCTGAAAGTGCATGGTGTCGCCGTAGCCGATGCGTGGCACGGCCTTGTCGATGCGGCGCATGCCGATGTTTGGCCAGGCAGCGCGTATCCGCGCCTTCCATTCGGCAACCTGGCGTGCGCCGGAAAATCCTTCGGCGGAGTAGTGGCGCCATTGTTCCGCCGCCGGCGAGTAGAACTTCTCCGCATAGTCGGTCAGCATGCGTTGCATGTTGAAGCGGGGCATGATCGAAGCGATCGATGCCGTGGCCATTGCCACCCACTCCGGCGAATAGCCGAGCGCAGTATTGCGGTAGTACATCGGGATGACGCTGTCCTGGAGGAGCTCGTAGAGGGTTCTTGCCTCGTCGGCGTCGCGCTGGGCGGGATCGAGGCCGCTGGCCGCCGGTTTGATGGCCCAGCCGGTCTTGCCGTCGTAGCCTTCCCCCCACCAGCCGTCGAGTACCGACAGGTTGATGGCGCCATTGATCGCCGCCTTCATGCCCGAGGTGCCGGAGGCTTCCAGCGGATAGATCGGGTTGTTGAGCCAGACATCGACACCTGCCACCATGCGCCGGGCCAGGTGCAGGTCGTAACCTTCGACCAGCAGGACGCGACCCTCGAACTCGCGCTGCCGGGCGAGTTCGGCAATCTGGCGGATCAGCTGGCGTCCCGGTTCGTCCGCCGGGTGCGCCTTGCCGGCGAAAATGAACAGGACCGGGCGTTGTGCATCGGAAATGATCTCGCGCAGCCAGTCGAGATCGTTGAACAGCAGGGCGGCGCGCTTGTAGGTGGCGAAGCGGCGCGCGAAGCCGATGGTCAGGACCGTCGGATTGGTCGGGTCGGCGCTGCGCAGAACGCGATCCAGGTGCGCCTCGGATCCCTGGTTGCGCAAATGCTGCTGGCGTACCCGGCTGTGCACCAGGTGCAGCAACTGGGCCTTGAGCGACTGGCGGATGCTCCAGAAGATCTGGTCCGGAATCCGCTGTACGTTGTCCCAGCAGCTTTGGTCGGTGAGGCGATGCTGCCAGCCCAGGCCGAGATGGCGGTCGAAGGTCTCGTACCAGTCGGTGGCGAGAAAGGTCGGTACGTGAACCGCGTTGGTGACATAGTTCATCGGGTTTTCGGCGGCGGTAAGCTGCGGCCACAGGTCGCTGCAGATGCGCGCGGAGACCTCGCCATGAATGCGCGAGACGCCGTTGTGGAAGCGCGAGCCGCGCAGGGCCAGTGCCGTCATGTTGAACTCGCCGCCGCTGCCGACGCCGCCACCGACGCGGCCCATGGCAAGCAGCCCGTCGCGGTCGAGGCCGGCGGCCTTGCAGAACTCGCCGAAGTAATGCATGACCATGTCGTCGGCGAAGTGGTCATGGCCGGCGGGCACCGGCGTGTGCGTGGTGAACACCGTGTTGGCCGCCGCGGCTTCCAGGGCGGCGGCGAAGGGCATGCCCTGGTCGGCGATCAGGCGGCGAATGCGCTCAAGGATGAGGAAGGCGGCGTGGCCCTCGTTGATGTGCCAGACGGTGGGCTGCAGCCCGAGCGCGGCAAGTGCCCGCACGCCGCCGACACCGAGCAGGATTTCCTGCTCGATGCGGGTGCGCCGGTCGCCGCCATACAGCTGGTGCGCAATCTGGCGATCAGCTTCGCTGTTTTCTTCCAGTTCCGTATCGAGCAGATAGAGACTGTTGTTGCCGACGCGGGCGCGCCAGATCTTGGCCCATACCGTACGGCCGGGAAAGCCCACGCCGACCCGCATTTCGCTGCCTTCGTCGTCGCGAATTGCTTCAATCGGCATGTCGTCGAAATCGTTGTCGCCGTAATGCGCGGTCTGATTGCCATCGCGGTCGATGGTCTGGTGGAAATAGCCCTGCCGGTAAAGCAGGCCGACGGCGACGAAAGGCAGGCGCATGTCCGCGGCGCCCTTGCAATGGTCGCCGGCGAGAATGCCCAGGCCTCCCGAGTAGATCGGCAGGCTTTCATGAAAGCCGAACTCGGCGCAGAAGTAGGCGATCAAATCGGTCGCCTGCAGCGGCGGCTTGCCCGGCAGTTGCAGCCTGGGTTCCGCGAGGTAGGAATCGAAGGCTGACAGCACGCGGTTCATCGTGCCAAGGAATACGGGATCGTCGGCGGCCTCGTTGATCCGCTTCTGATCCATGCGCTTGAGGAAGGCCTTCGGGCTGTGATGCACCGCCCGCCAGAGGCCCGCGCCGAGGCGCGCGAAGAGGGAGCGCGTCGGTCGGTCCCAGCTGTACCAGAGGTTGTTGGCGAGTTCGTTGAGGCGTACCAGACGCGCCGGGATCTCGGGATTGACTTCGAGCTTGTAGCGGGTTCCGGGCATGATCAGTCGCTTTGAATGAGTTGAAGGCGGATGATTGGATTCTACGATGCAGGAATTACCTTGAGCCTGATGCGCTGATCGACGCCGGACCCGGGCGACCAGGCCAGCGAAATGCAGACCGCCTGCATGATCTTCTCGAAGCCGGCTTCAGACTGGGAGACCGTGCGATGCGGGCGAGCTTCGAGCCGGACCGGCTGGCTGGTCTCGATCTGCAATGAACCGCGCAGTTCGCTGTCGTCGAGGGTGATGCGACTTAGGGCGTCGATCAGCAAGGTCTCGCCAAAGCCGCCGGGAACGCTGCCGTCGGCAAGCACATAGCGCCCGCCATAGCCGGCGCAGCTGGGCAGCGCGAGGTTGAGTTCGGTCTCGATCATTTTCGGCAGCGCGTCGCCGTCGGCGCGGAAGCGGACGCACAGGCTGTCGCTGTCAAGCTCGTAGCTTTTCTCGATGCGCCAGCCTTCGCCTTGCGCGGCCCACATGTCGGTCTCGGCGTCTGGGTGGTAATTGTCGAGCGGGCGGTACATGTCCCTGGTGTCAACCAGGCTGTCGACAAAGATGGCGCGCGGATGCTCGTCCGGGTCGGCGTCACCGGGCAGAATGGTGTGCAGGAAGGCGACCCGGTCGTGGGCCGAAGCGATGCCTTCGCCGCTCCCGGGCGCGGCCTGGGGTGCGTCGGCGAGATGGATCTTGGCGTGGTAGGCCTCGGCATAGGCTCGCAGCGTGTCGCCGAAATTGTGCGTCAGGGCGAGGCTGGAGAATTCCACCAGTGCGGCGTGGCCGTCGTCGCGCACGTAGGCATGGATGAGCGGATTGCGCAAGGCAGTTTCGATATGGCCGTCGTGGTCGAGGTCGCCCTGCTGCTGGCGCGGCCAGGGCGCCAGCCTCTCGAGCGCGGCTTCAAGCTTGAGCAGGTTGTTCCAAATCGCCCGTCGCAAATGCGGCAGGTAGAGACCGCCGAACAGGCCGTGCCAGTAGGCATCGTTAGCCTGCGCCCGGTGCAGGTACTCCTGCAACTCGGTGCTGCGCTGTTCGGGGGGCAGCGCGGCGAGGCGGCGCGAGGCGCCGAGCATGCGCTTGTGCATCCAGTTGGCTTCTGTGTAGCGCGACATGAAATTGCGCCAGATGCCGCCGCGCAGAAAGGGTTTGTGCGCCTCGAAGCGGCCGGCGGCCTTCTCCGCTTCGATCAGTGCGTGGAACTCGGCCGCGCGCGGCGCCGGCAGCGTCCATTCGTTCATCTCGATGTAGGAGGTGGTCGGCAGGTAGACAATGCCGCGTGTCTTTTCGCGGGCGTGGTAGTCAGCGTAGGTCTCGGTGCGGATCAGCTTCGATGCGAGAACCCCTTCGACGAACTGCGTCAGCCAGCCCTTCTCGAACACCCATTCGTAGGTCTGCGGCCAGATGCCGAATTTCTCTATGTCATCGAAGTAGATCGCGGCGCGATGTCCCCGGCGCGCGAGGTCTTCCAGCCAAGCCACGGCTTCGCCCGCCGGCGAAAAGGGCAGGCGGTAGCGCGCGGCCTCCGAGATCGGGAACAGGTCGAGGCGGCGGCCGTCGTCGTCGGTCGAAAAGAAACTGTCGAGGCGCGCCGAACTCTCGCCGGCGCAGAGGAAGTGGTAGTCGTCCACCGCCACGTAGCGGATGCCGGTGGCGACCAGCGAGGTCACCACCGAGGATTCCCAGACCCGCTCGGTGAGCCAGGCGCCACTCGGGCGCATGCCGAAACGCCGCTCGATCTTGTCCGATAGCGTGGCGATCTGGGTCACCCGGTCGCGGTGCGGGATCGCCGCCAGCACTGGTTCGCAGTCGCCGGAGCCGAACCATTCGACCTGGCCGCGACGGGTCATGGCGGCAAGGCGCGCCATGTCGTCGGGGAAGCGCTCGAACAGTACATCCAGCAACCAGCCGGAGAAGTGCACGCTGAAGCGGAACTCTGGATAGCGCTCCATGACGCGCAGGAACATGCCGTAGCTGCGGACATGGGCGTCATCGATGACCGCGGGGAAATTGCCGACGGGCTGGTGGGCGTGAACCCCGAACAGGAGACTGATGGACATGGATGATTTCAGGTTTGGGAAATGGTGCCGCGACGCATGGAGCCGCCTTCAGCGGTGGCCGATCCGGCGCAAATGGGAGTGTCGAGATGGGCTGGCGGCTTTAGTTGCAGCAGGCGGTAGAGTCGCGCCAGATTGCGCCGGTAAAGGCTGTCGAAACTGGCGACTGCGGCCGACGGGTTGTAATCGCCGAACCACCAGAACCAGTCGGAGCTTTCGCAGATGGCCAGTTGCGCGTTGACCGCGGCCACTTGCGCGCTGTCAAGGCGCCCGCTGGCGAGAACCAGGTCGCAGCTCTGCTTCGCCTCGCACAGCAGGTCCCAGCCGCGGTTCTTGGCTTCGTCGCCGATCCAGGTGGATAGCGTGCCATAAACCCAGCTGCCCGCCGTCAGGCGGGGCAGGACCGTGGCGACAGGTGGCTTCGGCCGCGCCAGCAGTTCGGCATAGGTCGTGGTGCGGATGCGCGGATGTTCGGCGAGCAGGCCATAGAGATCCTCGAAAAAGTAGTAACCATTGTAGGGATAGTGCTCCCAGGCGTTCTCGCCGTCGAGGATGATGCTGACCACCGGCGTTTCGTTTCCGGCGGCGCCATCGAGGATGGCTTCCAGTTGCACAACCAGGTGTTCGGCGGCATCGCGACCATGCCATTTGGCATAGTCGAAGCCGATCAGGTCGGAGAGCCGCTCGTCGCGAAAAAACAGGGTCAGGCCCGGAGCCTTCTCCAGCTTCCAGGGGCGGAAGGCGGCACGCGGGTCGCTGATTCCGCTCGCGGCAAGGCTGTTCTTCAGCACGCCTTCGCCGCTGGCGATCCAGTGGCAGTCGGCGGCGGCCAGGTATTTGACGAAGTCCTCGGAGACCGCTCCTTCGGCCGGCCACATGCCGACCGGCGGCACGCCGAAGCGTCGGGCATGGCTGATGCGCGCGGCATCGATATGGGCAACGACTCGACTGCGCCCGCCGGGATAGGCGGCGCTGAAGGGCAGCGGCGCGTCGGGCAGGCTTTCGCGCGCGGCGTGGAAATCGAGCAACAGCGGCGACAGCGGATGCGTGTTCGGCGTGGACGAGATCTCGACCTGGCCGCGCGCGGCGAGTGCCCGCCAGCGCGGAATCAGTCCACCGATCAACTCGCCCATGCTGGCCAGTAGTTGCCGGCGGTCGTCGGCGTCGTAGCCTTCGCCCCGGCTCATCAGCGTGGCCAGCAAGGGATTGCGGCGGCGCTCGGATTCACCGGTCCAGGCCATGTGGTACCAGGTCACGAGGTCGGAAAAGTAGGCGCCGGAAAGATAGCGGCAGGCCGTCTCGCTCTTATGGTCGATCAGCAGGTAAATGTCATGGAGACGCTTGTAATGCGGAAAGGGCGCCAGCATGGTGACGTGATGGCTGCGGAAACAGGTCGTCAGCAGCAGGTTCCGATCGGTTTCACTTATCCTGTCCAGGTCGGGTGTCGCCAGCATGCGCAGCAGGGGATCGCGAAACTGCCCGCTGGCAAACTGTTGCGCGTAGTCCTCGATCTGGTCGAGCAGAACCGGCACGAAATTGACTACGCAGCGGATTTGCGGATGGCGTTCGAGATGCGCCGCCATGTCGACATAGTCCTTCATGGCATGCAGATAGACCCAGGGCAGGACGAACTCGCCCGTTGCCGTCCCGCCGCCGCCGACTTCCGGCCCCGTGCCGACGGCGCCATGGTCGCGATAGTCGGGCTGGTGCATGTGCCACAGAAAGACCAGGTCGAGGTGTTTCATGGAACTGCTCTCCCCCCGGCCCCCTCGCCAAGCGAGGGGGTGACGGTGGTTCGCCGCTGTGCGGCTCCGGTTTCTGGCTGCGCCGCCCTTGGGGCGGCCCTGCGGGCGGCGCTCATCTGATGTGGTGGGCTTGTTGTCCGAGCATCTCCGGCGTCACCAGGGTGATGCCGTTCTCGCTGACATGGAAGCGCTTGCGGTCGGCCTCAATGTCGTAGCCGATGCTCAGTCCTTCGGGCACGCGGCAATGCTTGTCCATCACCACCCGGCGCAGTTTCGCGTGGCGGCCGATGTGCACGTCGGGTAGGATCACCGAATCCTCGATCTCGGCGTAGCTGTGCACATGCACACGGGAAAACAGCAGGGAGTGGCGCACCAGTGCGCCGCTGATGATGTCGCCGCCGGAGACCAGGGAATCGACCGCCATGCCGCGCCGGCCGTCGTCATCGAAGACGAACTTGGCCGGCGGCAGCTGTTCCTGATGCGTCCAGATCGGCCAGTCGTCGTCGTAGAGGTTCAGCTCGGGCGTGACCTTGGTCAGTTCCATGTTGGCCTCCCAATACGCGTCGATGGTGCCTGCATCGCGCCAGTAGGGAATTCCGGTTTCGTCCATGCCGACGCAGGAACGGGCGAAATCGTGGGCGAACACCCGATAGCGGCCGACGCAATGCGGAATCAGGTCTTTGCCGAAATCGTGCGAGGAAAGCGGGGCATCGTGGTCGCGGATCAACTGTTCGTAGAGGAAATCCGCATTGAATACATACACGCCCATACTGGCCAGGGCGCGATCGGGGCGGCCGGGAATCGACGGGGGATCCTTGGGCTTCTCGACGAACGCCACCACGCGCTGCTGGTCGTCAACGTGCATGACGCCAAAGCCGCTGGCCTCATGCCGAGGGACATCGATGCAGGCGACGCTGAAGTCGGCCTGCCGTTCGGCGTGTTCGACCAGCATGCGCGCGTAGTTCATTTTGTAGACGTGATCGCCGGACAGCACCAGTACATGCTTCGGCCGGTTGCGCCGGATCAGGTCGAGATTCTGGAAAACGGCGTCAGCGGTGCCCCGGTACCAGTGTTCGCTGATCTGTTGCTGGGCCGGCAGGATGTCGATGAACTCGTGAAAGCGGCCGTCGAGAAAGCTCCAGCCGCGCTGGAGGTGCTGGATCAGGCTTTGCGCCTTGTACTGGGTGGCGACGCCGATGCGGCGGATGCCGGAATTGACGCAATTCGACAGCGTGAAATCGACGATGCGAAACTTGCCGCCAAAGGGCACGGCGGGTTTGGAGCGCCAGTCGGTAAGCTGCATCAGGCGGCTGCCGCGGCCGCCGGCCAGTACGATGCCAAAGGTATTGCGGGCGATTTCACTGTTTCTCACGATTCCGTTCCCTCCCGGTCGGCACCATGCACGGGCCTACAGCCGCCTTGTTCAAGAATTGACTTTCATGGCGAATTCTCCATTGCGGCTACAATCATTACGATAGCAAAAACTAAGCTGAGTATATAACCATGACCGCCCTTGCCTGTGCCGCCTTGCTCGAAGCGCGTGAACATGATCCATTTGCCGTACTGGGCCTTCATGCCGAAGGCGCCGGCTGGTGTCTGAGGGTATTCCGCCCGCAGGCACAAGCGGTGGCGGTGGAACTGACCAGTGGCGAATGGGCGCGGCTGAAGCGCCGCAGTGGTTCCGATCTCTTCGAATGGCAGGGTGCCGTCCCGCCATCCCGGCCGTGGCGTCTCGATGTGGATGGCGTCAGGCACTACGATACGTATGCATTTACGCCGCAACCGCCGGCTGACGACCTGTTCCTTTTCAACGCCGGGCGTCTGCGCCAGGCCTGGCGCAGCTTCGGCGCGGTACCGCAAACCCGCGATGGCATAGCCGGCGTCTGTTTCCGTGTCTGGGCGCCGAATGCCGAGCGCGTTTCGGTGGTGGGCGGATTCAATGGCTGGGACGGACGCGTGCATCCGATGGCAACCCTGGGCGCTTCTGGCGTCTGGGAATTGTTCGTGCCCGAACTGGAGGCCGGCGCGCTGTATCGCTATGAATTGCGACTGCGCGGCAGCGGCACGCTGCGCCTCAAGTCGGACCCTTATGCGCGTGCCTTCGAGCGGCGTCCGGCCTCGGCTTGCTGCGTTACACCCGATTCGGCCCATAGCTGGAATGACGACGCCTGGATGCAGGCGCGAGCCAGGAGCGGCCAGACCGGCGACTGGCTGTCGGCACCGATGAGCGTGTACGAGATGCACCTGGGCAGCTGGATGCGCCATCCGGACCACAGCTTCTACAGCTACCGCGAACTGGCGGAGCGGCTGGTGCCCTACCTGGTCGATCTGGGCTATACTCATGTTGAATTCCTGCCCTTGATGGAACATCCGCTCGACGAATCCTGGGGCTATCAATGCACGGGTTTTTTCGCGCCGAGTTCGCGTTTCGGCAGCGCCGACGATCTGCGCTTCCTGGTCGACAACCTGCATCAGGCCGGCATCGGCGTGATCCTCGACTGGGTGCCCGGGCACTTTCCGGCCGACGACTGGGCGCTGGCGCACTTCGATGGCACGGCGCTGTATGAGCACCAGGATCCGAAGCAGAAAATGCATCCCGACTGGGGCACGCATGTCTTCAACTACGGGCGCAATGAAGTCAGGAGCTTCCTACTTTCCTCGGCGGCCTACTGGTTGTCGGAATTCCATGTCGACGCCTTGCGCGTCGATGCCGTGGCATCAATGATCTACCTCGACTACTCGCGCAAGCCGGGCGAATGGACGCCGAACGTTCATGGCGGGCGCGAAAATCTGGAAGCCATCGCCTTCCTGCGCGAAATGAATGAGATGGTGCACGCCGATTTTCCCGGTGCGTTGACCATTGCCGAGGAATCCACGGCCTGGCCGATGGTGTCGCGCCCGACCTGGCTCGGCGGCCTCGGCTTCTCGATGAAGTGGAACATGGGCTGGATGAACGACACGCTGGACTACATGGCGCACGATCCCGTGTATCGGCGCTACAACCATGAGCGGCTGACTTTCGGCCAGCTCTATGCCTACAGCGAGAATTTCGTTCTGCCGCTGTCGCACGACGAGGTGGTGCACGGCAAGAGTTCCCTCCTGGGCAAAATGCCCGGCGATGAATGGCAGCGCTTCGCCAACCTGCGCCTGCTGCTGGCCTACCAGATGACGGCGCCGGGCAAGAAGCTGCAATTCATGGGCGCGGAACTCGGGCAGTCGTCGGAATGGCGGGCGGGCGAAGAACTGCCTTGGTATCTGCTGCAATATCCCTTGCACGCCGGCGTAAGGAACCTGGTGCGCGACCTCAACCGGCTGTACGTGGGCAAAGCGGCATTGCATGAACTCGACTTCTCCCCGGAAGGTTTCCAGTGGATCGACTGTCACGACGCCGACCAGTCGGTGGTGAGTTGGCTGCGTCGTGGGCGCGATGGGCGTCATGCCGTCGTCGTGCTCAACTTTACGCCGGTGCCGCGCCACAATTACCGCTTGGGCGTGCCGCTGGCGCAGGACTATATCGAACGGATAAATACCGATTCGGCACATTACGGCGGCAGCGACCTCGGTAACGGTGGTCGAGTTACGGCGCAGGCAAAAGCCTGGATGGGTTTCCCTGCCTCGGTATCACTGTCCTTGCCGCCACTTGCCGCGCTGCTGCTGCTGCCGGCCTGATCGCGGACTTAACGGCCGAGCAGCCCTGCCGCAATCAGCCGGTCAATCTCGGCCTCGGCCTGAACCCAGTCGTCCAGCGGATTGCCCGGCGCAAATCCGCGCCGCTCGGCGATGTGATAGGCGGCCACCTCGACGTAATTCCTGCGCTGTTCCACGGGGATGTCCGCGGGCTTTTTGGCGCGTGTGTTCACCGGCTTTGCCGCGGCTACTTTCGGGGCGGCCTTCTTGGTAGTTTTCGGGGCGGCTTTCGTTACCGGCTCCGGTTTTGCCTTGGTCGCCGATTTGGCCTTGGCGCCCGCCGTGACGGCTACTGGTGCCGCGCGTTTGCCGGGCAAGGTCTTTGCGACGCTCTTGGAAGTTGCCATGGTCTTCTCCTCATGAATGCCACCACTACTTCAATTGCATGGTGCGCTTACTTTGTGACGGGATGTTGACAAGCATCAACAGTTAGCTTCGTGTGAGGTGTAGGGCGCCGCGCAGTCCCAGCAGCGGATCCGTGGCGACATGGAGCGGCATGCGTGCAGCAATTGCGGCGTGCTCGGCCTTGGCATTGAACGCAGCAAGAAAGCCGCTTTGCTGCAGCAGCGGCAGCAGCTTGGCGGCGATGCCGCCGGCGAGGAAAACGCCACCGCGCGCCAGGCATGCCATCGCCATGTCGCCGGCAAAGGCACCATAGGCGGCAAGAAACAGGTCCAGCGCGCGGCGCTCGGCACTGTCCGGGTTGGCCAGCGCATTCAGGGTGATCTGCTCCGGTGTCAGCGTTTTGCCGGAGAGAAACTCGTGGATGGCGGCGAGGCCCGGTCCGGACACTACCCGTTCCCAGGTAACCCTGTCATGTCGTGCCTGCAGGAAAGTCCATAGTGCCATTTGCTGCGTATCGGCCGGGGCGAATGCGACATGGCCGCCTTCGCCGGCGAGGATGCGCCAGGATCCGTTCTCGGGCAGGACGATGGCCATGCCGAGGCCGGTGCCGGCGCCGACGACGAGGCAGGGCGCCGTGGCCAATGGCTCCCCTTCCTGCAGGGTCACGCGTTGGGCGGCAGGCGACAGCACCGCGCCGAGCGCGGCAGCGGCGAAGTCGTTGGCCAGACGCAGGGAGGGCAGGCCGAAGCGGCTGGACAGCGAATCGGCGTCGATGATCCAAGGCAGATTGGTCAACTGCGCGGCGCGACCATTGTCGGCAATCGGGCCGGCCAGGGCGAGGCAGCCGCCGTGAATCTGCGCTGGATCCATCTGCGTGTCGGCGAGGAAGGCGGCAAGTACGCCGTCGAAATCCTGAAAGTCGGTGTTGGCATAACGGCGATCGACCAGCAGTTCGCCGTCCCGTGCCAGACCCAGCAGCGTCTTGGTGCCGCCGATGTCCGCGCAAAGCAGAAGCTGCTTTCCCCCCGGCCCCCTTTCCGGGAAAGAGGGTGACGGTGGTTCGTCGGCTTTGCCTCCTCCGGAGCTGGATGGTCCCGCCTTGGGGCGGCCCGGCGGCGGGACGTTCACACCGCCACCGGCGCCGCGATGTGCGGATGTGGGTCGTAGCCGTGCAGTGTGAAGTCCTCGTAGCGGAAGCCGAAGATGTCTTTCACCGCGGGGTTCAGCAGCATGGTCGGGAGCTGGCGCGGCTCACGTGCGAGTTGCAGGCGGGCCTGCTCCATGTGGTTCGAATAGAGGTGGCAGTCGCCGCCGGTCCAGACGAAATCGCCGGGCGTGAATTCGCAGACCTGCGCCACCATCAGCGTGAATAGCGCGTAGGACGCGATGTTGAAGGGCACGCCGAGGAAAATGTCGGCGCTGCGCTGGTAGAGCTGACAGGATAACTTGCTGCGGGAGTCGGCCGCGCCCGATGGCGCGGGTGCGACATAGAACTGGAACAGGGCGTGGCAGGGCGGCAGTTTCATCTGCGGTATGTCGGCCGGGTTCCAGGCCGAAACGATATGCCGCCGCGAGTCCGGGTTCTTCTTCAAGCCCTCGATCAACTGCGCGATCTGATCGATCTCCCTGCCGGGGTTGTCAGCTGAGGGGGCCGGCCAGTGCCGCCACTGATGGCCGTACACCGGACCGAGATCGCCTTGGGCGTCGGCCCAGTCGTCCCAGATCGAAACGCCGTTTTCCTTCAGGTAGCGGATGTTCGTGTCGCCCTGCAGGAACCACAACAGTTCGTGGATGATCGAGCGCAAGTGCAGTTTCTTGGTGGTGAGCAGCGGAAACCCTTGCGCCAGGTCGAAGCGCATTTGCCAGCCGAATACCGAGCGGGTGCCGGTGCCGGTGCGGTCGGCTTTCTGGTGCCCGTGGTCGAGCACGTGGCGCATCAGATCGAGGTAGGGGCGCATGGCTGGAGGTGGCACTTATAATCGGTCGTCCATTTTACTGGATTCATTCATGACGCTTCCCCGTATCGTACTGCAGCCGGCACGGATGTATTCGCAACTGAGTGTTGCTTCTCATGGCCTTGTCATTCTGCCCGGCGGCGATGCCCTGCCGGCCGACCTGCCGCAGCGGGATCAATGGTTGGCAGTCTTGAAACGCAAGGCGATGAAGCCCAGGGAACTGGCCAAAACGCCGCTGGCCCTTGATCTTTCCGACGGCCGGCGCCTTGCGCTGCTCATGGCGGATCCCAAGTTGCCGCGTTTCGAACGCCTGACCCGCCTGCGCAAGGCGGCGATGCTGCTTCTGGACGAGTCGCCAAAGCACATTGCGATCTGGGTCGCGGCAGGCGATGGCATGGACGACGTCGCACGGGATGCCGTTTATGTGGCGCAGATCAATGGCGTGCCGCTGCCGGTGCGCAAGAAGAAGGCGGTCGTGGCGCTGGAACGGATCGACCTGTTCAGTGCGCTGGCGGCTCCCGACCTCGCCCAGGTCGCGGCCCACGCGCGGGCCAACCTGCTGGCGCGCGAACTCACCGCGCTGGCGCCCAACGAACTGACGCCGGCCACTTACCGCAAGCGCATCCGCAGCATGGCGAAGGAGGCCGGACTGGCCATCGAGGAGTTCGATTTCCGGACCCTGAAGAAAATGGGCGCGGGTGCGTTCTGTGCCGTGGCGCAGGGCTCGCATCACGAAGATGCCGCCATCGTCCATTTGTCGTGGAGGCCGAAGTCGTCGAAAAAGACTGTGGCGCTGGTCGGCAAGGGCATCTGCTTCGATACCGGCGGCCACAATCTCAAGCCCGCCCGCTACATGGCCGGCATGCACGAGGACATGAACGGTTCCGCGGTGGCGCTGGCCCTGACGCTGGCGGCGGCCGAGTTGCAGCTGCCGGTCGCCATCGACTGCTGGCTGGCCATCGCCCATAACCATCTGTCGCCGGGCGCCTACAAACAGAACGACATCGTTACGGCGCTGGACGGTACCACTATCGAGGTCGTGCATACCGACGCCGAAGGCCGCATGGTGCTGGCGGATACCCTGCTTCTGGCGACCGGCGGGGCCGGCAACGGCAGGGGCGGCAAAGGCGGCGGCAAGTCGAAGAAGAACCCCGACCTGGTGATCGATTTCGCCACCCTCACCGGCTCCATGCATGTCGCGCTGGGCGCCCGCTATTCCGGAGTGTTTGCCGGCAGCGAGGCACTCGCTGCCCTGGCGGTGGCGGCCGGACATGCCAGCGGCGAACGGGTCTGCGTTTTCCCGTTTGACGAGGACTACGATCCGGCGCTCGATTCCAAGGTGGCCGATGTCAAGCAATGCACCCTGGACGGCGAGGCTGACCACATTCTGGCCGCGCGCTTGCTGCAGCGTTTCACCCATCGGAGACCCTGGCTGCATGTCGACCTGTCGGCGTCGAGTTGCAGCGGCGGCTTGGGTCCTGCCGCATCCGACCTCACCGGCTTTGGTGTCGCCTGGGGCTTGAACCTTATTGCAAGGTGGTCGGCCCAGGAATAACCGCGCCGACCTGCAAATCCGGGCGCATCCTGGGGCCGAGGCCGCCAGGCGTCCGCGTCAGCTTGCCGGCCGGATCGCCGACTTTGGCCGGAAGGCCTTGACCACTGCCTCGCGGGTTTCGACGTAGGGGCCGCCGATCAGGTCGAGGCAGTAGGGCACCGCGGCAAAAATGCCGGGGACGCGTTGCTTGCCGTCGGCATCCTTGATGCCTTCGAGCGTTTCCTTGATCGACTTCGGCTGCCCCGGCAGATTGAGGATCAACGATTTTCCCCTGATCACGCCGACCTGGCGCGACAGGATCGCCGTCGGCACGAAGGCCAGCGAAATCTGCCGCATCTGCTCGCCGAAGCCGGGCATCACCTTGTGTGCCACGGCCAGCGTGGCTTCCGGCGTCACGTCGCGCAGTGCCGGACCGGTGCCGCCGGTGGTCAGCACCAGATGGCAGCCGGCGCTGTCGCAGAGTTCGATCAGTGTTTTTTCGATGATGGCCTGCTCGTCAGGTATCAGGCGCGTTTCCATGCGCCAGGGCGAACTCAGCGCCTGGCCGAACCAGTCCTGCAGCGCTGGGATGCCCTTGTCTTCGTAGACGCCGCTGGAGGCGCGGTCGGAGATCGAAACGAGGCCGATCAGGAGTTCGTCGTTCATCATTATTCCTTGAGATCGTTATGGAACTGGCCGAGGTATTCGCGCGGGGCTTTGCGGCTGCGGCCAAGGCTGCCCGGCAGGAGCAGGTCGGCGAGGATCTTCTTCGGCAGGAACATGGCTCGGGCAGCGGATTGATCGCGTATTATTCGCAACGGCACGGCCGCCATTATCGACCCAAATCGGACTGACCAAAACCATGACGGATCGCCAGTACGGTATCGAAACGCTCTGCCTGCACGCCGGCGCCCAGCCGGACGCGGCGACCGGTGCGCGCGCGCTGCCGATCCACCAGACCACTTCTTTCGTGTTCGATTCGGCGGAACACGCTGCCAGCCTGTTCAACCTGCAGACTTTCGGCAACGTCTATTCGCGCATCGGCAATCCCACGGTCGCCGCCTTCGAGGAGCGCATGGCCGCGCTGGAGGGAGGCCGTGCCGCAGTCGCCGCCGCCACCGGCCTGGCGGCACAGATCGTGGCGCTGCTGACGCTCTGCCAGGCCGGCGACCGGATCGTCGCGGCCCGCTCGCTCTACGGCGGCACCTTCTCCCAACTGGACGTCAGCTTGCGCAAGCTGGGCATCGAGACCGTGTTCGTCGATTCCGACGATCCGGAAAATTTCCGCGCCGCGCTGTCGGACAACACGCGCTGCATCTTCGCCGAGACGGTGGCCAATCCGCGCCTCAACGTGCTCGACATCGCCGCCGTGGCGGACATCGCGCATGGCCATCGCGTGCCGCTGATCATCGACAACACGGTGCCGTCGCCTTATCTGTGCCGACCTTTCGAGCATGGCGCCGACATCATCGTACACTCGGCAACCAAGTTCCTCGGCGGCCACGGCACCACGCTGGGCGGCGTGGTCATCGAGTCGGGCAAATTCGACTGGGGCAACGGCAAGTTTCCGGGCATGACCGAACCTTCGGCGGGCTATCACGGTGTCAAGTTCTTCGAGACCTTCGGCGATTTTGGCTTCACCATGAAGGCGCGCATGGAAATTTTGCGCACCTTCGGCCCGGCGCTGTCGCCCTTCTCGGCCTGGCAACTGATGCAGGGCATCGAAACGCTGCCGCTGCGCATGCAGCGGCATTGCGAAAATGCACTGGCCGTGGCGCAGTATCTGGAGACGCATCCGCGCGTGGCCTGGGTCAACTACCCGGGGTTGCCAGGCAGTCCCGGGTATGCATTGGCGCAGCGTTACCTCGGCGTCAAAGGCCAGCCGGGAGCGGGCGCGTTGCTTTGCTTCGGCGTCAAGGGTGGGCAGGCCGCCGGCGAGCGCTTCATCGACGCCCTGCAGTTCTGTTCGCACCTGGCCAACATCGGCGACGCCAAGACGCTGGTGATCCATCCGGCATCGACCACGCACCGCCAGCTCTCCGAGGCCGACCAGCGGGCGTCCGGCGTGACGCCGGACCTGGTGCGCCTTTCGGTCGGGCTGGAGACGCTGGACGACATTCTGTGGGACATTGACCAGGCCCTGGAGCGCGCGGCCTGACGGCCTGTGCTGCGGGTCGAACATCTTGAGAGGGAAGCACATCATGAGCCGAAAAATCATCGCGACCAGCGCCGCCCCCGCCGCTATCGGCACCTACTCGCAGGCCGTGCAGGTCGGGCAGACGATCTATATGTCGGGCCAGATCGGCCTCGATCCGGCCAGCATGCAGATGGTCGAGGGCATCGACGCCCAGATCGTGCGCGTCTTCGAGAACCTCAAGGCCGTCGCCGACGCTGCCGGAGCAACATTGAACGATGCGGTGAAGGTCAATATCTACCTTACCGACCTGGCCAATTTCGCCAGGGTGAACGAAACCATGGCGAAGTATTTCAGCGAGCCCTTTCCGGCGCGCGCCGCGGTCGGGGTCAAGGAATTGCCGCGCGGCGCCCTGGTCGAGGCGGACGCCGTGCTCGTCCTTGGCTGAAAAGAAGCCGCAGCAAGGCAATACGCTCGCGGGCCGCCTGGCCCGGCTCGGTCTGCGCACCGATGCCGATTTCATCCTGCACCTGCCGCTGCGCTATGAAGACGAGACGCGCATCACAGCGCTGGCAGACGCGCAGCCCGGCGTCGCGGCGCAGTTCGAGGTCGAAGTGATTGCCAGCGAAATCGCCTACCGGCCGCGCCGCCAGTTGCTGGCACGGGTCAGAGACGCCAGCGGCGCACTGTCCTTGCGCTTCCTCAATTTCTATCCGAGCCAGCAGAAAGTCCTGCAACCGGGCGCGCGCCTGCGGATTTTCGGCGAGGTCCATGAAGGCTATCTTGGCCCCGAAATCATCCACCCGCGATTTCATGCGGTGGGCGGCGGCGAGCCGCGGCCGGACTGCCTGACGCCGGTCTATCCGACCACGGCCGGGCTGGGGCAGACGACGCTGCGGCGCCTGATAGAAAAGGCGCTGGCGCGTGCCGACCTGGCCGACACGCTACCTGCCGAACTGCGCGACAGATTGAACCTGCAGGAGTTTGCGGTGGCCATCCGGCGGCTGCACACTCCGCCGCCCGACATGACGCAGGCGGTACTCGAATCCCGCGAGCATCCAGCCTGGCGCCGTGTCCAGTTCGACGAACTGCTGGCGCAGCAGCTCAGCCTGCGCCGTGCCTACACCGCGCGCCGGGCGCGCGGCGCGCCAACACTGCGGGCGACCGCCAGGCTGACCGGGGCGCTGCTCGACTCGCTGCCGTTTCGGCTGACCGCGGCGCAACAACGTGCCTGGCGCGAGATCGCCGCCGACTTGGGCCAGCCGCATCCGATGCAGCGCCTGCTGCA
>VEPA01000197.1 GCA_012026675.1 Betaproteobacteria bacterium
CACCTGCACATCGTCACCGGGCCTGGTTCGGCGGTGTTTCGCGCCATGGGAAATGTAGGCAACGAGTTCATCTATCACAGCCTGCGCATCGCCGGGCTTGCCCTCGGCATCGGCAGCGCCATTTTGCTGATGGGCGCCAACGCGACTGCGCTGATTGTCGGCCTGTCGTGCGGCAGCGCGGCCGCCGCGATCGTCTACCTGATCCACAACCAGCGCAAGCTGGCCCTGCGGACTGGCGCACTGTTCAGCGGGATCCTGCTGCCGGGATTCGCCGCCTATCCGCTAGCGGCCGCGCTGCTGCTGGTATGGCAGGCTAGCCTGCCGGCCGCCTTCGGACGCTGGGAAACGCTGGCCGTGCTAAGCCTGTTCGGTATTACCTACAGCGCGCTCTGGTCTGTCATCACCTGGCATCAACTGCGCGCCGGCGAACGCCAACGTGTGCGTGCCCTGCTGGTTCGGTTTGCCAACTCCGTTAGCAACTCACTCCTCAAATTGTTCCCGAAATGGAGAATCACATGATCCACCTTGCCGCCCGCGTTCTGGCCACCGGACTTTTGGTCGTGCTTGCCGGCTGCGCCGGATACCAGATTCCGAACGAGCCAAAGAACACCGACGTCTTCCAGAAGGCCGAGAAAAGCGACCGGGTAAGTTTCGTCGACAAGGACGCACTGGCGGCATTCGAGGCCGAGTCGGACCCGGTTTACCGTCTCGGCGAAGGCGACAAGCTCACTTTGAACATTTGGAACCGGGCGGAACTCAGCGGCAAACACACTGTAGGACCGGACGGCATCATTACCGTGCCGCTGGTCGGGCCGATGCGTGTCGCGACCATGACGCGTGAAGAGGCGGCCGGTCAGATCGGCGACAGCCTTGTGCGCTACTACACCGCTCCGCTGGTGACGCTTGGCATCGACGAATACCATGCCAACCGCGTCACGATCCTTGGGCGCGTACTTACGCCGGGCGTACTTCAGTTCGACAAGCCGCCCATGCTGCTCGACGCGCTGGCCCGGGCGGGCAGCCTGCCGGTGCTGGACAAACAGGCAACGCTGACACGCTGCGCAATCTTTCGCGGCCGGGAGAAGATCATCTGGGTCGATCTCAAGCGCCTGCTCAATCGCGGCGACCTGGCCTACAACATCCGCCTCAAGCCCAACGACCTGATCTACATCCCGGACTCGTTCGACACGCTAATGTATGTCATGGGGGCCGTGCAAAAGCCCGGTGCATACCGCCTGACGCCGGACATGTCGGTCATGGATGCGCTGGCCCAGGCCGGTGGTCCCAATGAGGACGCGAATGAAGATGAGATCGCCATATATCGTCCGGGCCGTGAAGCAGTGCAGCGCATTCCGCTGAAGTCGCTGGTCACGGCTGACCGCAAGGTAAATTTCGCGCTGGAAGAGGGCGATGTGATTTACGTGCAGAAGAAGGGCATAGCCGAGGTCGGCTACTTCCTGCGCCAACTCCTGCCCGGCCTGTCGTTCATGACCTTCGGCTTCGGCGCTGCCGGCAAGTGAGGTAACAAATGGGCATGCTCGTCACCGGCGGTGCCGGTTTCATCGGCAGCAACCTATCCCCGGCTGGCTCGCGCAGCCGGTTGAGGCGGCGATCGATCCGGACAAGCTGACCTGCGCCGGCAATTGACAGAGTCTGCCCGGTTGTCAGCCTCAGCGAATCACGCGTTTGAAGCGAAATGGCTGCGCCGGTGTTTCGACGGTACTGTTCCCTTGCTGGCCGGAGATGCCCTGATGGCCCTTGCCCTGAATGTAGCCCTCGGCCCAGCCCAGCATCAGGAAGAATGCCGGGACCACCGCCTCACCCAGATACACCGTCACGATGGAAACAGCGAAGGCAATGATGATGCCGAGAAAGGTGAAGGCCAGCGAGTTCGCCTCGACCGGTTCGGACATGCCTTTGCGGAACAGGCGCACGCTCATCCAGCCGATCAGCGTCACCAGCAGGGCGGTGGTCAGCACGCCGTGCATCAGCGACAGCAGAAGGTAATAGTTGTCGATCGATGCCATGCCTGCAATCTTCGGCCAGGTGTTGCGGCCCCAGCCGAGCCAGGCATGGTCCAGCGCGATGGCGTAATACTTTTCAAACAGCACCTTGCGGTACATGGCGGTTTCCTGCGACATGGTCATCGCCGTGCCGGGGGTGACGTCGAGGTAGGCCTGGAACGCCAGATAACCGGGAATCGCCAGCAGGGCCAGTGCGCCCAGACCGATGGCAAACGCATTGCCGCGCTTGGGGTGCCGGCCGGCATTGACGAAAACCGCTCCGAGCAGGCCGCCCAGCCACGGCCCGCGAGCAATGGTGGTGATCGAACCGACAAGCAGGGCGAGGCTGATGATGCGGCCCTTGGACAGGGGCAGGTTTGGAAAGCGCCTGAACGTCGGCTCCCAGTGGCCGCCCCATTCCAGCCAGCGGTTGAGGCGGTAGGCCATGATCATCATCATTCCCGCCAGAATGCAATGGGCGTAGGGTCCGGCAACGCGGGCGAACCCGTAGCGGAAGGTGGTAACCCAGCCCAGTCCCTGCCCCGCAAACAGCGTTCGCTCCGGCAAGGCGAGAAACGGGTTCCAGCCGAACCTGAATTCGAACAGGCCGATCAGGGCGATCGCAAACAGGATGATGACCATGCGCTTGGCCAGCTCGACATGCAGCCCCTCGCGGTCGATCGCCAGGCGCGCCACGAGGTAGGGCGCAACGCTCTGGAACAGCGTCCCGGCAAGCAGGTTTTGCGCTTCGCTGTAGCCGGCGGCGACGTATTCCGACCAAGCCATTACGGTGGCTATCGCCATCACCAGCAGGTCGGCCGGTGACGGCCGCCAGAAGCGGGCGTAGGCCAGCAAAGTGGCGAAGAAAATCGGGATCATCACCGCCACGTTGGCGCTAGGGTCGGGCAGGCCCGGCGTGATCGCATGGAAGGTGTCCGGAATGATGAGTAGGACCGGAATGTACATCCACACCAGCGCCCGTCCCGGCGACATGCGCGCCACGGCCACCAGGCCGGCGATCACTCCTAGCCAGAGGATGAGGTGCATGTCTGCTCAAGGCCGTCGCCGGCCAGTGGGGACGCTGGGCGCATGACGCGCATTATCGATGCGATTGGGCGGCGGCGCGAACTTCCGCCGCATGTGTTTTAGCAAAGTTTTCACTGTCGACACAAACGCGTGCTGCGCCTTCGCTCTAATACGCTCATGCCGCCGGCTACAGGAGATCCTCATGCAACACAAAAAAGTTTGCTCGCTGTCCAATGTTTCGCACAACGCCAGGGTGCAGTCGCTAGCCGGGCTGGGCAGTTGGGTGCTGGACTTCGCTTCGGGCCAGGTCAGGCTGTCGGCCGAAGCCGCCCGAATTTACGGGCTGCCTGAGAGCGAAATGCTCCGGTCGCCACTTGCGCTGGAGCAACTCAACGCGCGCATCAACGGGGCCGACCGGCCTCGGGTCGAGGCCAACTGGTGCGACGCACTGGGCGGCAAGCCGCATGACATCGAGTTCCGTTTGCCGCAGCCAGGCGGGGAACTTCGCTGGGTGTGGCAGAAGGCGTCCATTGAATTCGACGGCAGGGGCCGGCCGGTGTGCGCCACAGGGATCGTTCAGGACATCACACGGCGTCGCCAGGAACATGCCGAGAAGATGAATACCGCGCACCGCGACCTGCTCACGGCCCTGCCCAATCGCAGCCTGCTCGCCGAATTCCTCGCCATGGCGATTCCACTGGCGCGGCGGAATCGAACCGTGCTGGCGGTGCTTTTCATCGATCTTGACCGGTTCAAGCAGGTCAATGACGAACTCGGACATGGGGCCGGCGACGAGTTGCTGCGTCAGGTCGCCAAACGCATGAAGGCCAGCCTGCGCGCCTCTGACATCGTGGCACGCCAGGGCGGCGACGAGTTTGTCGTCGTCCTCCAAAATCTTGCTCACGAAAGCGAGGCCGGGCTGGTTGCGCTGACCTTGATCGAAGAACTGTCTCGTCCCTTCGATCTGGCCGGGCTGCAGGCACGCATTGGCGCCAGTGTCGGTATCGCCCTGTTTCCCGGCGACAGTAACGACATCGAAACCCTGTTCTGCAAAGCCGCCCTGGCCATGTATCAGGCCAAGGCCGCAGGGCGGCAAACGCCGACTTTTTTCGATCCCGTCATGCAGCGCGAAACACTGGCAAAACGCGCGCTCGAGTCCGACTTGCAACAGGCGCTGGAAAACCAGGAACTCGTGCTGCATTACCAGCCCATTCTGGAACTGCCGCATCAACGGCTCGCCAGGGTCGAAGCACTGATCCGCTGGAATCATCCGGAACATGGCCTGATCGGGCCGGAAGTCTTCCTGCAGGCCGCCGAAGACAGCGGCCTGATCAACCCGATCGGCTGCTGGATCATCACCGAGGTTTGCCGGCAAATCAACGCGTGGCTTCAGGAGGGGCGCAAGTTCGCGGTGTCGATAAATGTCTCCAGTCGCCAGGTGCCGAACGGCATTCCCGCGGACTGGCTGCGCGATACGCTGGCCCGCTTCAACGTCCACCCCGGGTCGCTAAGCTTCGAAATCAGCGAGAGCGCACTGATCAAGGACGTACCCGCCGTTTCGCAATGGCTGAGGGATATTGATGAGATGCAGATCCGGGTCGCAATCGACGACTTCGGCAGCGGTCCTGCATCGCTTTCTTCTTTGCGGCAGCACAGGCTTCATCAGATCAAGATCGACAAGTCGCTGGTGCTGGGCATGAGCGACGACGCGCGGACGCGTACTCTGGTGAAGTCGATTGTCGAAATCGGCCAGAACATGGGCCTGGGGGTCACAGCGGAAGGCGTGGAGGACGCTGACACGCTGGAGGCGCTGCAATCTATTGGTTGCGGCTTCGCCCAGGGCATGCATCTGGCGCCCCCGATGCCGCCGGAGAAACTTCTTAACTTTGGCATCGATACCGCAATGCGGTCACGCCGTATCGCGAGGCAAGCAATGCTCGACACCGACATCGCACTTTCGCCAATCTGAGGAATCCCCGTGAAAACCCGCAACCCTCTTTCTGTCTTTGCCCTGATACTGGGTCTGGCCATTTCCGCACCCGCCGCGGCCGACATCGTTGCCGACTGGGGCACGGTGGCCACACCGATCACCAGCGAGACGAGCTTCTCCTTCGCCCAATACAACATCAGCAACAACTTCACCGATCAGTACGCATTTTCGCTCGAGGGCGCTTCGGGGGCGAGTTACAGCGTCACCTTTCAGTTCGACACCTGCAAAAACGGCTGCGGCAATCCCGATCTCTCCTACGGCATCTACGATTCCAACGGCGGCCTGGTCGCCTCGGCTACCGGTACGGTGACGCTGTCGGCCGGCACCTACGTCTTTCAGGTCAAGGGCGACGGCATGGGCAGCGGCAACAGCGTCGATTACTGGGGCTCGGTGACCTTCAGTGCCGTCGCCACCAGCATGGTCTCACCGGCGCCGGAACCCTCATCGCTGGCGCTGATGCTGTTTGGCATGGGCGGTCTTGGCTGGGCAGTGAGGCGGCGGCGCGCAGGGCCTGATCACGGCGACTGTGCCGGCCGCATCATGTTCGCGCGGGCCGTCTGAAATGTGGCCAAATGTATTCTGGAGCGCGCGGCCCGTTCTCCTGCTGGCTGCCACAAGCCTGACGATGTTGTCGGCTTGCAGTCCGCGCGGCGGCGTCGACCTGCCGACGCAGGTCGTCGCGCGCGTCGGCAGCAGTGAAATTTCCATGCTTCAATTCAATCTCGCCCTGAAGAGCGTGGGGGTACCCACGCCCGGAGAACCGCTGCGCAGGGAGGTTGCCGCCAAGCTGGTCGATCGTGAGCTTGCCGTGCAGCAGGCGCTGGCGAACAAGTTGGACCGGCAACCCGAAGTCCTGCTGCAACTTGAAGAAGCGCGCCGCGACGTGCTCGCGCGCGCCTATGCCGACCAGACCGCCGCCGCTGCAGCAAAACCCGGAGACAACGAGGCGGCCCGCTACTTCGCCCAGCATCCCGAACTTTTCGCCGAGCGCAAGATCTATCGCTTGCGGGAGGCTGCCCTGCCAGGCGACATGAAGGAATTGCCAGAGGTCCGAAGTCGTCTGGCGAACAAGCAGCCGCTGGAACAAGTGCTGGGCTGGTTGCGGGAACAGAAGGTCCCGTTCAACGAGCAGGTGGTGATCCGCGCCGCGGAGCAGTTGCCGATCGAATCGCTGCCCGCACTCAATGCGGCCGCCGAGGGACAAACGGTGTTGTTCGTCAGTCCACGCGGCGTCATTGCCTACAAGCTGTTGGCAGTGCAGCCGGCCGGCGTGAGCTGGGATGCCGCCAGGCCGATCGTGCGCGACTACCTGGCCAGGCAGTCGGGCAAGCTCGCCGTTGAGGCTGACATGCAGCACTTGCGGGGCACCACCCGAGTCATGTGGCAGGGCGACTTCGCCCAGCTGTTCAGCGCACCGATGGCGACTGTGCAGTAATCATGGCGCCGGCCCATGCTCCGTTTTTGCCGCAGGGCCGGGCCGCATCCGTGTCGCTGCCGTCGCTGCTGCCGCTGGTGGCGGGCTGGTGTGTTCTCTATGGCCCGATCTACGCGCAACTGGCGAAAACGCTCTGGCAGGATGAGGCGAACAATCATGCACCGCTGGTCGCGGCCGTCATCGCTGCACTGCTGTGGGCCATGCGCCGAGACTTGTCAGCGTTGCCGCCGCCACGCCGCAGCCTTCCCGGACTCAGCGTGCTGGCGGCGGGTCTCGTGCTGGCGGTGACGGGTGCGCTCAGCGATTTCCCCCTGCTTTCAATGGCCTCTCAAATCCCCGTGCTCGCCGGAATCGTGCTGATGCTGTGTGGCGCGGAAGGCGTGCGGCGGGCGTGGTTTCCGCTGCTGTTTCTCGCCTTCATGGTGCCGCTGCCGGGCATCTTTCTCGATGCACTGACCGGGCAGCTAAAGGAACTGCTGTCGGCAATGAGCGTAGACCTGCTGCACGCTCTCGGGTACCCGGCGGCCCGCAGCGGCGTCGTCATCGTCGTCGGCCAGTATCAGTTGCTCATGGCCGATGCCTGCTCCGGACTGCATTCCCTGGTTTCGCTCGCTGCGCTGGGATTGCTTTATGTACATCTCATCGCAGTTCGCGGCGGCGGACAGGGCTGGCGCGGTGGCGGTCATGCCGCGCTGATGTTCGCCGCCATAATCCCCATTGCATTGGGCGCCAATCTTGTGCGCGTACTGCTGCTGGCGCTCATCACCTATCACGCCGGCGATGCGGCCGGCCGGCAATGGCACGAGGCAATGGGCGTACTGGTTTTTCTCGCTGAACTGGCCATGCTGATAGTCTTGGACAGTGTGTTGGTGGCAGCCGCGCGATACCGGGCGACGAGGCAGGCGACATGAGTTCGGTGACTCTCCGCGGACCATCGATTCGCATGCGTGCATGGCTGATCGCAGCCCTGCTGATTGCGGCTGCCGCGTTGCCGAAGGCGCTGCGACCCGCCACCGAAACTGCACAGACACAATCCGTCATCGATCTGGCGAGCATGGTCCCGGCACAGTTCGCCGGCTGGCGCACGGATACCGCGACAATCCCCGAACCCGTGAGTCCGGGCGCGGTGGCCAAGGCCTCCGGTGCCTACGCGCAAACGCTGGAGCGCATCTACGTCGATACCGAGCAGCGACGCATCATGCTCTCCATCGCATACGGCGACCGCCAACTGGGTGATGCGCTGCAGGCGCACCGTCCTGAGTATTGCTACGCGGCCCAGGGATTTACGGTTGCTGCGGCCAGCGACAGCGTGCTGGCGACCAGCCATGCCGCACTGCCGATCCGCCGCCTGCAAGCCTACCGCCCCGGCCGCCGCGAGTTGGTGAGCTACTGGCTCACCGTCGGCGATCAGGCGACGCTGCCCGGACTGTCGCGCAAGATCGCACAACTTCGCTATGGGCTCGGCGGCACCCTTCCGGACGGCATGCTGGTGCGCGTTTCGTCCATCGATGATTCGACCGCGGCCGCCTACGCCCTGCAAGACCGATTCATTGTCGACCTG
>VEPA01000266.1 GCA_012026675.1 Betaproteobacteria bacterium
CCCCACAGTGAGTTCGGCGGCAGCAAAGGTCACGCCGATGGTCAGTTCGCGCATCGTGGCCAGGCGGTGCAGATCGAGTGCCGACAGGTGCCGCAGGCGCGCGAGTTGCTCGTTCTCGATGCCCGCGGCGTGGAGTTCATCCGGCTTCGCCTCGGTCAGCCGCACGGCGACGTGATTGAGCAACACCAAGCGCACCTGTGTGTCGAGCAGCGGCAGCATCAAGTGTCCTCCGTTACGGCTATTCCACTGCACGGCAGGCCGGGCGTGGAATCCGATGTTCGTAATTCCCTGACCAGACCGAGGAGATCCCAGCATGCGCTGGCCGTCCGGTCATTGGCATCGACCAGCCAGCCGAAGAACGCGGCATCGAACTGGAAGGCATCCACCGGAAGGTCGGGCATCCGGGAAGTACTATCAGCGGCGCATGGATCGCCGTCCGAAAGACTCTCCGGCGGGGCCGCCGCCGCGGACACCAGCGTCAAGAGTTGCCAGGCCCATTGCTGGCTTGGATCCAGCGAATCGCGATGGGGCAGAATCGGCAACGCATCCATGCGGTACCCAAGTGGCGCCGCTTCGTCGGCGCGCAGGCAATCGCCGATCCCGATAAGGCCAGCGCACACGCGCACCTGTTCGATAACCCGAGAATGAACGGCAGCGCTTCCGATCTTGGCCGGAATCGCGCCTTCTGCCCACGTACGGTGCCGGGGAGCGGTCATCCCGGTGTTAGCGGTGCTAACAGTCGGCTCCGCTGGCGAGCCCCCCAATGAAACTTGCGGCGACCGTGCCGCCGGTTCGAGCGCCATGCGCAGTTCGGCGACAGGTTCTCCGAGTACCTCGGCCAGAGAAGCCTCACATGCCCGGCATACCGCCGTAATGCTGAAGGTAGACGTACGCCGATACTCGTCGGCCGTTTGGCGAAAGACCGGTTCGAAGACCGTTGTATAGAGTTCGTCCTCGGAAAGCGATGCGCGCGCCTGCGCATAACGCTTCATGGCATTGAGCCGCGGCTGGAGGGTCTTGACGTCCAGACCCGACAGATCAGCAATGGCCTCGCCCAGGATGCCCAGCCGCTCGGTGGCGAAAAGATAGTGGGCCAGCGTCGCGGTGTTGATCGCCAATCCCAGTGCCTTCATCTCTTCTTCGAGCTGGCGCAGGGAGAGCGTGATTCCCTTCTCCGCTTCCATTCTGGCCTTGAGAGCGACGACACCACTGGCCTTGTCCCAGAAGCTCATGTCGCCGCGCTGCTCGTTCTCGATGAGGTGGGCGGTAAGCACGTGACTTTCCGAGCGCCACGGCCGAAACAGAACACCGAGCTTGTGGAAACGCGGCTCACGCGTCTCGGCCCAAAGTTGGCGGATGGCCAGAAGGCGCGTGTTGCCGCCGGCCTCGACGACGAAGTGCGACTCGCCCGGTCGGCGCGTGACGGTGAATGGATTGCGCAGGCCGCTGGCGAGGATCGATGTCTTGATCTCGTTGAACTTGGCGTTGCTGGCTCGCCGCGGATTGTGCTCATAGGGACGGATATCCTCCACCGAGAGCTCGATCTGGCAGTCATGGGTTGGATCGGCCTGCGCCGGCAGGTCACGCGCGTTGTTGCCCAGGTTGCCGACCTGCAAGGACTCGGCGACCAGCCGGCGTCGCTGTTCGATAGACATGGACCTGGCTGGCACTTGTGCGGGCGGCGGTGCGACCTGATCAGCCACGGTAGCAACGCCGGGCGGCGGCGCTTGGTCACTC
>VEPA01000065.1 GCA_012026675.1 Betaproteobacteria bacterium
TCCTTACCGCTCCCGGCGCGCTGGTCGACGCGGTGACCGAGGCCATTCGCGAGGTCGAGGGCGTAGCGCCGGAACTTTCCACGACTGGCGGCACCTCGGACGGCCGTTTCATCGCCGACATCTGCCCGCAACTGGTCGAATTCGGCCCGGTCAATGCCAGCATCCACAAGATCGACGAATGCATCGCCGTGGCCGATCTCGAACCGCTGGCCCGGATCTACGAACTCACTTTCGAAAAGCTGCTTTCAACGTGATCGACAGCACCACCGACGAACTGCACACCGTCCGCGACTGGCTGCGCTGGACGGTCAGCCGCTTCAACGAGGCCGGCCTGTGCTATGGCCATGGCACCGAGAATGCCTGGGACGAGGCCGTCTGGCTGGTGCTGGCCACCCTGCACCTGCCGCGCGACACGCTCGATCCCTGGCTCGACGCCCACCTGACCAAGCCGGAACGACTGGCGCTGCTAAGCAACCTGCAACAGCGCGTGGTCCATCGCCTGCCCACCGCCTACCTGTTGCAGGAAGCCTGGCTCGGCGAATTCCGCTTTTACGTGGACCAGCGCGTCATCGTGCCGCGCTCCTATTTCGCCGAACTCCTCGAAGACGGTTTCGCGCCGTGGATCGGTGATCCGGAAGCCGTGGCATCCGCGCTGGACCTCTGCACCGGCTCGGGCTGCCTCGCCATCCTGATGGCCCACGCCTTTCCCAACGCCTCGGTCGATGCCATTGACATCTCGCCGGATGCGTTGGTCGTGGCCAGCCGCAACATCGCCGAATACCAGCTTGAAGATCGCGTCAGGGCCATCGAGTCCGACCTCTTTGCCGCCGTTCCGGGCAAGCGCTACGACCTGATCGTCTGCAACCCGCCCTACGTTACGGCGGATGCCATGGCCGCCCTGCCCCCCGAATACCGGCACGAACCGGTACTGGCGCTGGCCGCCGGCGCGGATGGTCTCGACGTGGTACGCCGCATACTCGCCGCGGCGCGGGCTCACCTCAATCCCGGCGGCGTGCTGGCCATCGAAGTCGGCCACAACCAGGAGCTGGTCACCGCAGCCTTCCCCGACCTGCCGCTCGTCTGGCTCGACACCGCACACGCCGAAGGCAAGATCTTCCTCGTCACCCGCGAGGACTTGCCGGCCTGACCCGGCGCCCGAACGCTGCTTCGGCATTGCACGCAGGCTTCAAAAATGACTTCCACACCGAAAAAACCTTCCTCGCCCAATGCCTTGCTCGAGACCATCAGCGCGAAATTCGCCATCTTTCGCGAGTGCCGCCCACTGGCCCTGGGCATCCACAAGGCCATCAGCGAAAGAATGCCGGAGGTCGATACCGCGCAACTCCGTCTGGCGATGCGGATGCACACGGCTTCCACGCGCTACCTCAAGGCGCTGCTTGCCAGCGGCGAGCGTTTCGATCTCGACGGCAAACCGGCCGGCGAGGTAACAGCGGAACAGCGCGAAGTCGCCAGCACGACATTGCGCGAGCGCTTCAAGAAGCATGCCGAGCGCAGGAAGGCCGAGGCAGAGGCGTTGAAGGCAGCAAAGCAGGAACAGGAAGCTCGACAGAAGCGGCAGGAAAAGCTGGCGCAGCTCGCTGCCCGATTCAACCTGCGCTGATTCGCCGGCGGCCCGCGCCGCCGTGTCGCCAGCGCCGACTTTCGGCGTCGTCTATTTCCGGGCCAGGTCGATCTCGTCGCGGTGGCCGAAGCCCTGGCTGTTGTCGATGAAATGCAGGCGTTCGGGCACCAGGCGGTACCAGCGCACCCTGGCCAGGGCCTTGACGATGGCCGGCGGCACCTTGGCCAGCGGGCCGACGACGGGAAACTTTTCGCCATACAGCAGCTGCGCGCGTCTTTCCTCTTCGCCCTGCAGCTCGAAGACGCGGCCTTCGAGCTGGATGCCCTTGATCTCGGGCCACTCGCGGTAATCTTCCTGGATGGTCGCCGCGCAGCGGCTGTCCTGCGCCAGGTTGCGGCAGTGGCGCGTGGCCGGCGCGGAAAGAAAGATCAGCGAAGCGCCTTCGGCGGCATAGAACACCGCGGCCGCCCAGGGGCCCTCGGCGCCGTGGGTGGCGAGTGTCATGACGTGGTGGCGGGCAAGGTAGTCCGCCACCTGCGGCGGCA
>VEPA01000088.1 GCA_012026675.1 Betaproteobacteria bacterium
GCGGCAATGCGGGCGGCGGCCTTGCTGGCCTTGTTGCCCAGCTTGACGCGCAGGATTTCCTCGGCCTTCGCCATGTCGCCGGCCGCTTCGGTCAGCGCCATCTTGCATTCCATCATCGGCGCGTCGGTCTTCTCGCGCAGTTCCTTGACCATGCTTGCGGTAATTTCCGCCATTGCTCGTACTCCAGAATCAGATGCCTTCACCACAGCGACACAGAGGCACGGAGCCCGGAAAGGCCCCTGCTCCGCATCCCTGTACGTCGCGTCTTTACTCGGCTGCGTCCGACACTTCGACGAACTCGTCGTCGCCGGCCAGCTGCTGCACCACCTCGTTGATGCCCTGGCTCTTGCCCTCGAGGATGGCATCTGCCACGCCGCGCGCATACAGGCGGATCGCGCCGGAGGAATCATCATTGCCCGGGATGACGTAGCTGACGCCTTCCGGGGAATGGTTGGTATCGACGACGCCGATCACCGGGATGCCGAGCTTGCCGGCTTCGGTAATGGCGATCTTGTGGTAGCCGACGTCGATGATGAAAATCGCATCGGGCAGGCCGCCCATATCCTTGATGCCGCCGATGGACTTGCGCAGCTTGTCCATCTCGCGCTGCAGGGTCAGGGTTTCCTTCTTCGACAGCTTCTCGAAGTTGCCTTCCGACATGGCGGTCTCAAGGTCTTTCAGGCGCTTGACGGAAAGCTTGAGCGTCTTGAAATTGGTCATCATGCCGCCCAGCCAGCGGTCGTCGACATAGGGCATGCCGCAACGCTGGGCTTCCTCGGCGATGATCTCACGCGCCTGCCGCTTGGTGCTGACAAACAGGATGGTGCCCTTCTTGGCCGCCATCTTGCGGATGAAAGCGATCGCCTCCTGATACTTGCTCAGGGTCTTTTCGAGGTTGATGATGTGGATCTTGTTGCGATGGCCGAAAATGTAGGGGGCCATCTTGGGGTTCCAGAAACGGGTCTGGTGGCCGAAATGAACGCCGGCCTCCAGCATCTGGCGCATGGTTGTGCTCATAGAACTATCTCCGATATGGGTTGAACCTCCGCCTGGCCGTGCTGCTTCGCGCTGCTGCGCAAAGCCACCCTATCGGCGCCGGGCGTGTGGATTTTGCCCGGGACCATCCCGGACAAGCCCGCCATTATAAGGGCTTGCGCCGTCAGGCACAAGCTACGGTGCGGGCTTGCGCCATAAGGCACAAGCACAGGAAAGGGGTTTTTCCTGCAAGACACATGCTCGCGAGAGGGTCTTGCCTGCAAGGCACAAGATCAGCAAAGCGCTCGGGCCGTAAGTCACATGCGTGCGGAAGCGCTTGCGCCGTCTCACGCAAGCCGTGGCAACGGCAAAGGGAATCCTGCACGTCGAGTATGGGCTTCCATGCGCATGAACCGCCTCAGTTTAGGCACTACGGCACCCGCCGCCGGAGCGCGTGCAGTTAAAATGCACTATCCCAACCCCGACCAGCATTCATGGCCATTTCCATAAAAACCGCCGAAGAGATCGCCGAAATGCGGGTCGCCTGCCGCCTGGCGGCTGAAGTCCTCGACTACATCGAGCCCTTCGTCAAGCCCGGCGTCACCACGGCAGAGTTGGACAAGCTCTGCCACGACTACATGGTCGAGGTGCAAGGCTGCATCCCGGCGCCGCTCAACTATGCGCCGCCGGGCTATGCCCCCTACCCCAAGTCGATCTGCGCCTCGGTCAACCATCAGGTCTGCCACGGCGTGCCGAACGACCGCGCCCTCAAGAAGGGCGACATCGTCAATCTCGACATCACCACCATCAAGGATGGCTGGCACGGCGACACCAGCCGCACTTTCTGCGTCGGCGATACCTCCATCCTGGCGCGACGCCTGGTGGCCATGACGCACGAATGCATGTGGATAGGCATCGCCCAGGTAAAGCCCGGCGTAAACCTCGGCGCAGTCGGTGCCGCCATCCAGAAACATGCCGAAGGCGCCGGCTTCTCCGTGGTGCGCGAATTTTGCGGCCATGGCATCGGCCGCAATTTCCACGAGGAACCCCAGGTGCTGCACTATGGCAAGTCCGGCGACGGCCCGCTTCTGGTGCCGGGCATGGTGTTCACCATCGAACCGATGATCAACGCCGGCAAGGCGGCGATCTCGGAACTGCCCGACGGCTGGACCATCGTCACCAAAGATCGCAGCCTCTCCGCGCAATGGGAACATACGGTCTGCGTCACCGAAACTGGCGTCGAAATAATGACCCTGTCCGCCGGTACCCCCCCCTGTCCGCCGCACATCCGCATCAATCCCTGAGCATGATCGCCCCCCGCA
>VEPA01000191.1 GCA_012026675.1 Betaproteobacteria bacterium
CTAGTAGCCCCGCCCTGGGGCGGGGATGGGGGTGGGGGGCCTTCAATTCGCCTTTTGCCTGTTTCATCTTCGGTGGGTGGCGCTCGGTGCCATCAGCGTCAGTGAATTGTCATGCCGCCGTCGGCGGCGAGTATTTGGCCCGTGACGTAAGCCGAGGCATCCGAGGCGAAAAAGACGAACACCGGTGCGATCTCTTCGGGCTCGGCCCAGCGACCCAATGGAATGCGGTCGAGGTACTTGTCCTTGAACTTCTCGTCGGTGCGGATCACTTCGGTCATCGGCGTCGCGGCGCCGGGTGCGATGGCATTGGCGGTGATGTTGTAGCGCGCCAGCTCCTTCGCCGTGCTCTTGGTCATGCCGAGGATGCCGGCCTTCGCCGCGCTATAGTTTATCTGGCCAATGGTGCCGAGCACGCCGGCAGCCGAGGTAACGTAGATGATGCGCCCGTACTTCCTCTCGATCATGCCGCCGACCACCGCCTGCAGGCAGTTGAAGGCGCCGGTCAGATGTACCGCGACGACCTGGTTCCACTGCTCGATGGTCATCTTGTTGAGCATCGCCGTGCGCGTGATGCCGGCGTTGTTCACCAGGATGTCGATGCGGCCCCAGGCGGCATTGACCTTGGCCGCCGCCGCCTCGACCTGTTCGCGGTTGGATACGTCGCAGGCGATGCCGATCGCCGTGCCGCCAGCGCCGCCTATTGCGGTGGCGACCTTCTCCGCCGCCTCGCCGTTCATGTCGATGACCGCGACCCTGGCGCCTTCGCGGGCGTAGGCCTGCGCCACGGAGGCGCCGATGCCCTGTCCGGCGCCGGTGACGAAGGCGACTTTATCCTTGAGTTGCATTCGATCAGCCCTTCGGCTTGGCCATCACCTGCTCGGCGAACTTGTCGTCGAACAGCGCGCCTTCGGCGACCAACTGGCGGAACTTGATGAAGTCGATGACGTCCTTGCCGGTCGGCTTCTTCGCGTCGAAGGCATTGAAGCCGAGCCAGGCTTCGTGGTTCATGTTGGCGGCCAGCCAGTGGCGGTTCGGCAGCTTCATCTGGTCCCAGAAAAACTTCTTCTTGCCGCGGATGCCGTCGATCGAGTTGATCAGGCAATTGGGGAACAGGTTGGCGAACTTCCACACCAGGCGATTCACTTCGGCGTCGAGCAGTTCGAAATCGGTCTTGCACTCGGCCATCAGCGCCTTGGCGGCGGCGACCTTGTCGGCGGCAATGGGCTCGCCATAAACGATCTCGCCGTCATCGACATAGGTGGCGGTGCGCACCAGCGGATTGCGAACCCACTGGCCGTCCTTCTTCAGTACCGGCACGGCCTTGGTGACGAGGCCCTTGGACTTCATCTTGTAGGCGCTCCAGGTCTCGCAGGAGATGCAGTTGTACATCGCGTCTTCCATCGACAGGAACCAGGGCAGAAAGTCGGTCGAGCCGCCGACCGGCGCCGAGCCGTGCTTGGGACCGGCCTGGCCGAACACTGCCAGGTCGGAGGTCACCGTGATGTCGGTGGCCATGCCGATTTCCTGGCCGCCGGCGACGCGCATGCCATTGACCCGGCAGATGACCGGCTTCTTGCAGTTGAGGATGCCGTCGACCATGGCGTTGAACAGGTCCATGTATTCGCCGTACTCGTTGGGACGCTTGGAGTAGTAGGAGGCGTATTCGGCTGTATTGCCGCCGGTACAGAAGGCCTTGTCGCCGACCGCGGTGAATACCACGGCAACGATCTTGCGGTCGCTCGATGCGCGCTGCATGCCGGCGATTACGCCCTTGACCATGTCGGTGGTGTATGAGTTGTACTGAGTCGGGTTGTTGAGCCAGATCCAGGCGGAGAACAGGCCGGACACGGCGGCGCCCTTGTCGTCCAGCACCGGACGTTCTTCGTAGATCACGGTCGGCGCTTCGGTCCCGAAGTGGGAATTGTCGATGAGCTGGTGATCCTTGAGATCGTTTTCCCTGCGTAGCCATTCCAGTGCCATGTTGTTTCTCCTCTTTGAATTCGGTGGGTGCTTCGTAAGTGATGAAATTCTGCTTCAGAAATCGGGGGTCAGGATCACGCGGCGCTTGAGCTTGCCGTGGTGCGCCTCGTCGAACACCTGCTCGATCTGGCTCATCGGCCGCGTCTCGACGAAGGGTCCGAGATTGATGCGCCCGTCAAGGCACATCTCCAGCACCTGCGGGTAGAACTCGGGCGGGCAGCCCCAGGTGCCGATCAGCTCGGCATCGAAGGCCATCAGCTTGGACAGCATGTAGCTGGTCTCGTCGGTACCGTAGCCCACCACCATCAGCAGGCCGGTGAAGGACAGCAGCGACAGGGCCAGCTCCTGGCCCGGCTTGGTGCCGGTCACCTCGAAAATCTTCCAGCCGTAGTTCGAGGGAATGCCCTTTTCCTTGCAATAGGCCTTGAACAGCTCCTTCACTTCCTTGGGTGTCTTGCCCCTGGGATTGATGGTGAAGTCGGCGCCGTAGCCCTTCATGAACTCGAGCTTTTCCTCGTTGATGTCGATGCCGATCACCGTGCTGGCGCCCATGCCCTTGGCCACCTGGGTCATGAAGCTGCCGACGCCGCCGGCGGCGCCGATGACGATGACGCGGTCGCCCGGCGCCAGGCGTGCGCGGCGCGCCGCCTGGTAGGGCGTGGTCACCGCGTCGGCAATCACCGAGAGGTGCTCCAGCGGCGTGCTGCCGCGATTGCCGACAACGCACAGGTCGGCCGCCGGCACCGGAATGTGGCTGGAAAAGCCGCCGTAGATGCCCATCGAGTTGCCCGGCATCTTCTGCGCCAGGCAGCGGTTGCCGCGCCCGGTCTTGCACAGCTCGCAGTTGTTGCACGGCAGCACGGCGGGGATGATGACTTCCTTGCCCAGCAACTGCGCGTCGCCCGCCACCACCACGCCGGAAATTTCGTGGCCGAGGGACAAGGGCCCCTTGTGCAC
>VEPA01000237.1 GCA_012026675.1 Betaproteobacteria bacterium
CAGGAAGGCAGTATCGGTGATTACCGCCGGGAAGGCTGCGGCTATGCCCAGCGGCTTGGCGACGAAGCGGGGCGCAACAGCGGCGACACCCACCTGCCAAGCGACCAGGATGACGAGGCCGGCGATAATTTTCACCCAGACTTCCGGCCCAGGTAAGGCGTTCGACCAACGGCTCATCACCTTCATGTCAGCGGCGGCGGTTGCCTGAGTATTCATCTGTCAACGCCGCGCCAGGCCGAATACCTGTGCTCCAGGGCTTGGGCGCCCCGCATGAGGATGACGCCGAAAACCGCTATCAGGACGATTGCGGCGAGCATGCTGGCCATATCAGGGGTGCGCGAGGCGATGACGATGACCTCGCCGAGACCGCTGGTGCTCAGAAAAAATTCGGCGGCGATCATGCCGACCAGGGCCCGGCCCGTCGCCTGCCGGATTCCAGTCAGAGCGAAGGGCAGGGTGTAGGGAATCAGGACATCCCGCCAAATCGACCATTCGCTCGCGCGAAACGAGCCCGCGACCTCCAGCAATTCAGGCTTGACGCTACGCGCGCCTTCCAGCGTGTTGTAAAGGACAGGAAACAACGTAAAGAGGACAACGACCAGGACCTTGGGCCAGAAGCCGAATCCCAGGATCGACAGGATAAACGGGATCAGGGCGACCATCGGCGTTACATAGAGGACGAGAATATAGCTCTCGAGAGCGACGCGCAGCAGCATCAGGCGGGCGAGGATGAGGCCGAGGGGCACGGCAATGACAAGGGCAAGTGCAAAGCCCGTCGCGAACAGCTTGAGGGAACTCAGAAAAGCGCCCCGGAATTGGCTGTCCCCGATGAAATTGATCAAACTCAGGGCAGCGCCCGGACTCTGCGCGTTGCCGATAAGCGGCGCCATGAACACGGGGTTGGCATTGCGGCCTGCAAACTCCCAGACCGCCGCGCCCAAAAGGATGCTCACGGCAAAGGTCGCCCAGCGGACCCACCGCGCGTCCGAATTAATCAGATTAATCACGAGTGTTGGCAGCGTTTGATGTCAAAAACCGGACCAAGCGGGCGGAAACCGCCAGTAAATGCTCCGGCACGTTTCCGCCCGATTCTGTGACTTCAGCAGCGACATTATTTCGATTTGTCCGCCAGTGCCATGGCGTCTTTCCATATCGAAAGATCGGCAAACCGCTCATAAGACACCGGCTTTTTCCCCGGTTGGATGCCGCTCTTGCCTTTGGTCTTCTTCCCGACAATCTCCTGGATCTGCACGGTTTTCTCGAACCGCTTCCTGTCAAGGCCCGGATTGCCATTGGACCAGTAGCCAAACTCGGTGAACATCTTGACTGCGTTGGTCGCGTCCTGAAGGCTGCGCCCGGTCGGTTTGGCATAGCCGCCGGCTTTTTCGAAATTGGCCGGATCATACATATACTTGATCGCCTCGATATGCGCGGCGACAACGCGAACCAGCTTATCGCGATGGGCCTTCAGCGTTTTCGAACTGGTGACCAGGCTCGTGTAATGGGTGCCCGGCGCCGTCTTCTCTATTTCCAGAACGATGGTCAGCTTCTTGCCACTTTCCCGCTCGATCACTGGAATATCGTCAAGGTGCAGCACGCCGAACGTCAACTGGCCGGCAACCATGGCGGCGCCGACGTTGGAACTCAGGTTAACGGTCGGGATGTCCTTGTCTGGCACAAGGTTGCAGGCCCGGGCCATATTTTGAAGCTGGGTCCAGCGCGCGCCCTGCGGTGAATCGACGCCGACCGCCTGCCCCTTCAGGTCCTCGCATTTGTTCTTGCTCGGGTCCATCGATCCCAAAAACCAATCCGGCTTTTCAAATCCCTGAATGGCAACCAGCGGCACATCGCCGTTGGAAATCATGCGGGCCACCGGCGCCGTCGGCGAAATCGAAGCGTCGACGGATCCGCTGAGGACCGCCTTGGCGGCCCCGACCCCTGAATTGAACGGCTTCACCGTTACATCAAGTCCGTACTTCTTGTAGAACCCGCCGTCTTTCGCGGTATAGACCATCGCCGAGACAAAGACCGGGGGCACCCCGGGCACGCCGATCGAGAATGCATCGGCAGCCTGAGCGCTCGTCGGCGCGGTGGCCGCAAGGGCCATGCTGCCGATCCCGGCGGCAAGCGCCGGCAGCGTCAGTTTGATCATGGGAACGCTAAGTTTTTTCATTGCCTCCTCCTATTTTTGATTTTAAACACCAACCGGCTGGCAGCGCCAGCCGACACCCTCAGTACCCTTTTTACACCTGGAACTCAGCCTCCCTTGCTTCCTTCATCAAGGTGCTCCAGACATGCTCGCGAAGTTCGGCAAACCGCGGCAACAACAGCGTGCCGCGGTCTCGCGGCCGCGGCAGGTCCACTTCGACGATTTCATGCACCGTGCTCGGCCGGCCTTTCAGCACCAGCACGCGGTCGCCCATCAGCACCGCCTCGTCGATGGCATGGGTGACGAAAACCATGGTTGTCGGCCGCGCTTCCCAGATGCGCAGCATCTCGAACTGCAGGATTTCCCGGGTCTGGGCATCGACCGCGCCAAACGGTTCGTCCATCAACAGCACACGCGGTTCCACCGCCAGGGCACGCGCAAGGCCGCAGCGCTGCTGCATGCCCCCCGAAATCTGGTACGGGTAGTAGTGCTCGAAGCCGGAGAGTCCCACCAGCTTGACGTAATCCGGAACCTTCTCTTCGATCTGCGCACGCGATGCGCCGGCAAGCTTCAGGCCGTAGGCGATGTTATCGAAGACGGTTTTCCACGGAAACAACCCGAAATGCTGGAACACCATCGCCACGCCTTCACGCGGATCGGTGATGGGACTCCCCTCCATCGTGATCTCGCCTTCCGTCAGCGGAATCAGGCCGTCGATGCATCTCAGCAACGTTGTCTTGCCGCAGCCCGAAGGGCCGATGATCGCCAGCACCTCGCGCTCGCCGACCGCGAATTCGACATCGCGGAAGACCTGCAGCTTGCCGAAGCGTTTGCCGGCGCCCGCCATCGCGATGCGCGGTTTTGTCAGGTGCTCCTCATTGTTCAATTCTTCATCCTCCGTTTTTGATAGGTAATTCCTAGCCTAACCGGACCAGAAGTAAACTGGTCTGGCGATGAAACGATGTCCTCAATGTAATCATGGTGCGAGCTACCAACTGGCTGACG
>VEPA01000106.1 GCA_012026675.1 Betaproteobacteria bacterium
CGACTGGGGCGATCCAGTTCGGCTCGAAAGAGCAGATGAAGGATTACGCCGCCAAGCGTGTGGTCGACCTCAAGTCGCGCGGCTACGACAAGGCGGGGCTCTACGACCCGCAAGGGGTGGGCGGCACCCACGTCATGTACGTGCTGCACCACGCCGACCGGCCGGAGCTTTACAGGGGCCTGCCCAACGATCCCAGCATCAGTCCGCTGGTATCGCTGTGGAAGGGCTTCGCCAAGCCACTGGCCAGCGTAGCCATGGCCGCCGTGGCACTGGGCAGCCTGTTCCACTTCGTGATGAAGGGTCCGAACGAGGTGTCGAAGGAGCTTGAAGACGAGATGGAAAAGGAGGATGCAAAATGATGCGCAATCCGAAAGACCTCACGCGCTATGACGCGCAGGAGAGGGCCAACCACTGGCTCGTCGGCATCTGCTTCATCCTGCTCGCGCTGTCCGGCCTGGCCTTCTTCCATCCGGCCTTCTATCCATTGACGCAGCTCTTCGGCGGCGGTGTCTGGGCGCGCATCCTGCACCCTTTCATCGGCGTCCTCATGGCGCTGGCTTTCCTTGTGATGTTCTTCCGCTTCAAGTCGCTCAACACCATGACTGCGGCGGACAAGGAATGGCTGTCGAGGGTGGGCGAAATGATGGACGGCGACGACCACAACATGCCGGAACAGGGCAAGTACAACGGCGGGCAAAAGGCGATGTTCTGGGCCATGTCTCTCTGCATGCTGCTGCTGTTCGCCTCCGGCATCTTCCTCTGGCGCGCCTATTTCAACCTGCCGGTGGATGTGGTGCGCCTCGGTGCCGTGGTGCATTCGGCGGTCGCCGCGATCATGATCGCCATGATCTTCGTGCACGTCTATGCCGCGCTCTGGGTCCGCGGCACGGTGCGCGCGATGGTCTATGGCACGGTCACCCGCGCCTGGGCCAAACAGCATCACCGGGCGTGGTATCGCCAGGTTACCGGCAAGTCCTGATCGCGCTGGCAGTTTTGCCAACCCAAACCCGCGGGCTTCGGCCCGCGGGTCGTTTCTTGCGCCCCCAACCAAATAGACTCTCTGCCATGAGCGCCACCACCCAAACCCCCTTCATCCCGATCAAGTCGAACAGCGAGCCGCCACATGTCATCGCACCCGACGCAAAGACGATTTTCGCCACTCGCGCGCAGCGTTTTGACCAACTCACCGCCGGCCACAGTCTTGGCGACTGGCTACGCTTCCTCGCCGCGCTGTCCCGCGCCCAGCATGAAGCCCTGCAGTCCCTGCCGGCGCTGCCGCTGCCCCACTCCTCACAACTGGCGCTGGGCCGCGAGCACCGCATGCCGCCGCTGCCGGCCCAGTCCTGGCCCCGCGACCCGGCCTGGCGCAAGAGCCAGCTGCAGATCATCGCCGCCGTCACCCCGGCCGCACCGGACCCCGCGCGCAAGGATCTGGCCCGCCTGGCCGGCTTCGACGCCGAACGCATCGAGGCGCTGGCCGAACGCGTGTTGCACACGGAACTCTACGGCGACGATGCCGCCCTGCTGCCCTATGTTGCCGCTGCCCTGCAGGTGCTATGGACGGCCGCTGCGGCGCGCCTCGGCGTCGCCGAAATCACCGCGCTCGACGTGCCCGGCGTCTGCCCCTGCTGCGGCTTCCTGCCGGTCGCCAGCGTGGTGCGCGGCGGCGGCGAGGTCGCCAACCTGCGCTACCTGCACTGCGCCCTGTGCAATACCGAATGGAATCTGGTGCGCGTCAAATGCACCGCCTGTGACGCCACCGAGGGCGTCAGCTATCGCCATCTCGAAGCCGAGGGCGGCAAGGGGGCCGATGCCGTGCGCGCCGAAACCTGCGATGCCTGCAAGAGCTACCTCAAGATCGTGTACCAGGAGAAGGGCCCGGTAGACCCAGTGGCCGACGACCTCGCCACGCTGGCGCTCGACATCCTGGTCGATGAAGCCGGCTACGCGCGCAGCGGTCCCAACCTGCTGCTGGTGCCGGGAGCATGATCCGGAAAGTCGGTGCTGGCGGGACGGTGCGCCGCTACCACGGCGCGACGTTCGCCGAAACCAACTCACGAATCAGGCGGTCTGCTGCCATTCGCGACACTCGTTTCCACTTCGAGGAGACCCCGATGAAACGCCTGCTTTCCCTGTTCACATTTGTCCTTGCCGCCGCATTCAGTCTGCCGGCTGCCGCCGATCATCTGGACGGCGTGGTGCCACTGGCACGAGACGATTTAGCCGCCGTGGCGCAAATAAAGGCCACCCCTGAACGCCATGTCCTGCTGTACTTCGGCGACCACCTGAACTGAAGTGCCTGCCGCTACACCGTGAGTGTGCTGCGCAAGCCCGAAGTCAGCGCCAGATACATCAGGAATTACGTCGGCGTCCATGCCGATTTCAGCGAACTGGAACTGGACGACAACGATCCGCGCCATGACATGATCAAGCGCCACAACCCGAAAAGGTGGCGACCCGTGCTGGTCTTCCTCGACAGTCAGGGCAAGGAAGTCACGCGGTTTACCGCCGGCTTGAAGTCAGTGGACGAAGCCTTGCTGCTCGATCGCTTCGTTTCCGGGAAGCACTATCAGAAGGGCGATTTCGCCGCCTTCAGGAAGGCGCAGAAGGGCTGACGGAGCCGGCTGCAGCGGCTGCCCTGGCGAGCACGTCGCGGTGCCGGCCGGTGGCAAGGCTGTAAATGCGCAGCAGGTCTTCCTCGGAAACATCGATGTAAGAATCCAGTTGCGATAGCGCATAGACGAAATCTTCGTGCGAAATGGCTTCGTAGCCGGCGGCCGCCGGCACGGCGGCACTGCGTACCAGGGCTGCCGGATAGCGACGCCAGGAGAAGAGCGTATTGAAGGCGATGGCCGCGACCAGGATGACCAGGACATTGAGCATCACGGGAGCAAGCACGAAGCCGAAACCCATGGCGCGCACCGACTCGTTGCCCAGCGCAGCTGCAAGCGCGGTCGCGCCCGCCGGCGGATGGATGCAGCGCAGATAATGCATGGCGCCTATCGCCAGGCCCGTGGCGAGGCTGCCCGCCAGCAGCGGGTCCGGCACGTAGAGCAGGCAGGCGATGCCGACCAGCCCCGATACCAGGTGGCCGCCGAGCAGCGGCCAGGGCTGCGACAAGGCGCCGTGCGGCACGGCGAACAGCATGACCGCGGTGGAACCCATCGAGAGCACCAGGAGCGGCGACGCGGCGGCACCGAGCAGGAAATGGCTGATCCAGTACACCGCGAAGATGCCGATAAAGCCGCCCAGCGCCGACACCAAGCGCTCGCGGTGGCTGACGGGGCTCAACTCTATGCCAAGCAGCTTCAGCCAGGGCGATGTTGCGGACGGTTTGCGCTTGTTCATTTGACAACCCTCACATGAGTCCGGTCTCTTTGCTTGAATGCTCCCGCCGGGTTCGTACGGATACTAGGATCTGACCAATGCGCGAGGCAATGACTCATATCAAGCCCGGCAAG
Organism: Betaproteobacteria bacterium; assembly: GCA_012026675.1. Classification (GTDB taxonomy): domain Bacteria; phylum Pseudomonadota; class Gammaproteobacteria; order Burkholderiales; family Rhodocyclaceae; genus Sulfuritalea. The sequence goes on from VEPA01000106.1 coordinate 3,462, forward strand.
CCCGGCGAAGGTTGGTCCGCCCATCTGCGGAAGCGACTACAATTTGGCGATCTTGTTTCTGCCCGGTGCGGGTGATCATGAATCCCCTTTCCCAACTGCCCTCCGTCGACCGCCTGCTGTCCACCGCGGCACTTGCTTCGCTCGTCGACCTGCATGGCCGCGCGATCGTCACCGCCATGGTGCGCGAGGTTCTTGCCGAGGCGCGCTCTGCCGTAAAAGCGGGCGCCCCGCTACCCGACGAAGCGGCGCTGCTGGCGAAAGTCGGTGCCGGCGTGACGGCGCAGGTGAGCCCGAAGCTGCGCCCGGTGTTCAATCTTACCGGCACCGTGCTGCACACCAACCTCGGCCGCGCGCCGCTGCCCGAAGAAGCCGTGCAGGCACTGATCGCCGCGGCACGCAGCCCTTGCGCGCTGGAATACGACATCGAGTCCGGCGAGCGCGGCGACCGCGACACTGTCGTGAGCGATCTGCTCTGCGAACTTACCGGCGCCGAGGCGGCGACGGTGGTGAACAACAACGCCGCCGCCGTGTTCCTGCTGCTCAACACCCTGGCCCAGAAAAAGCAGGTCATCGTCTCGCGCGGCGAGCTGATCGAAATCGGCGGCGCCTTTCGCGTACCGGACATCATGAACCGCGCCGGCGCCAGGCTGGTCGAGGTCGGCACCACTAACCGCACCCACCTTCAGGATTTCGCCGAAGCGATCAATTCGCGCACGGCAATGCTTATGAAGGTGCATGCCAGCAATTACGCGATCCACGGCTTCACCCATGCCGTACCCGAAGCCGAACTCGCCCAACTTGCGCACCAGAACAATCTGCCATTCGTCATCGACCTCGGCAGCGGCACGCTGGCCGACCTGGCCGCCTACGGCCTGCCGCACGAACCGCCGCCGGCCGAGGCAATCGCCGCCGGTGCCGATCTCGTCAGCTTCTCCGGCGACAAGCTGCTGGGCGGGCCACAGGCCGGGCTGCTGGTGGGGCGCCGCGACCTTATCGCGAAAATCAAGAAGAACCCGCTCAAACGTGCGCTGCGCGTCGGCAAGCTGACGCTGGCCGCGCTCGAAGCCGTGCTGGCGCTGTATCGCGACCCCGACCGCCTGCACCTGCGAGTCACCGCCGTGCGCCAATTGCCGCGGTCCGAAGCCGAGATCCGCGGCGGCGCCGAACGCCTGCTGCCGGCCCTGCAAAGTGCGCTGGCCGGCCTGCCGGTGACGGTGGAAATCGTCGCGCTGAAATCGCAGATCGGGTCCGGCTCGCTGCCGGTCGATCGCCTGCCCTCGGCCGGCTTCGCCATCAAGCCGCAGGGCAAGAAGAGCGGCGTGCTGAATCGCATCGAGCAGGGCCTGCGCGGTTTGTCGAAGCCGGTCATCGGCCGCATCGAGGACGGCGCGCTGCTGCTCGATCTGCGCTGCTTGCAAGCGCAGGACGAAGCGGAGTTCGCCGGAGCACTCGCAGCGCTGGGCATTCAAAAATGAGCGTCGGCAAATGATTATCGGCACGGCGGGTCACATCGACCACGGCAAGACCACGCTGGTGAAGGCGCTCACCGGCGTCGATGCCGACCGCCTGCCGGAAGAGAAGGCGCGCGGCATCACGCTCGACCTCGGCTATGCCTACTCGCCCATGACTGATGGTTCGGTGCTCGGCTTCGTCGATGTGCCGGGCCACGAGAAGCTGATCCACAACATGCTGGCCGGCGCCACCGGCATCGACTACGTGCTGCTTGTGGTCGCCGCCGATGACGGCCCGATGCCGCAGACGCGCGAGCACCTGGAACTGCTCGACCTGCTCGGCCTCGAACGCGGCGCCGTGGCCCTGACCAAGTGCGATGCGGTGGATGCGGCACGCCTTGCCGAGGCGCGCGGCGAGATCGAGGCGCTGCTGGCGGGAACGCCGCTGGCTGGCAGCCCGCTGTTCGCGCTGTCGGCGACGACCGGCGAAGGGGTGGCCGCACTACGCAGGCATCTCGAAGCGATGGCGGCCGGCCATACCCGGCGTGACACCACCGGCCGTTTCCGCCTCGCCATCGACCGCTGCTTCACGCTGTCCGGCATAGGCTCGGTGGTGACCGGCACGACCTTCTCGGGGAAAGTCGGCGCTGGCGACACGGCAATCATTGGTCCGGCCGGCGGTCCGGAGATCAAGGTGAGGGTCAAGACCCTGCACGTGCAGGATCGCCCGGCACAAAGTGGCCAGGCCGGCGACCGCTGCGCGCTGGCGTTGGCCGGCGACTTCGAAAAAAAGGATGTCGCGCGCGGCATGTGGCTGGTCGATCCCGCCGCCGCGCGGCCCCTCGCACGATTTCAGGCCGAGATCCGCGTTCCCGCAACCCAGCCGGCACTGAAGCACTGGACACCGGTCCATGTCCATCTGGGCGCCGCCGACATCACCGGCCGCGTCGCCCTGCTCGATTGCGCGGAAGTCGGTGCCGGCGACACGGCGCTGGCGGAGATCCTGCTCGACCGCGAAACGCTCGCCGTGCGTGGCGACCGCTTCGTGCTGCGCGACGCGTCGGCCCGCCGCAGCATCGGCGGTGGCCGCGTGCTCGACTGCTTTCCGCCCACGCGCCACAAGCGCAGCCCGGCGCGGCTGGCGCTGCTGGCAGCGCTGCGCGACGACGACCCGGCGGCGAGCCTGAAGCTGCTGGCGGAACAGTCGCTCGCCGGCGTCGATCTTGGCCGCTTCGCCGCCAACTGGGACCTCGCCGCCGATGCCGCCGCGACGCTGTGGCAAACCGCCGGCCTGCGCGTCGTCGCTGCCGGCGCGCAGCAACTGGGCTTCGCCGCCGGATGCTGGCAGGCCCTGGGCGAGAGACTGCTGGCCGCGCTGGCGGCAGAGCACGAACGAGCACCCGACATGATCGGTGTCGAGCGCGAACGCCTGCGCCGCCTGACCTTGCCGACGCTGGAGCGCGCCGCCTTCGACGCCCTGGTCGCCGAACTGCTGGCCGCCGGCCGGCTCGCCGCCGCGCGCGCCTGGCTACATCTGCCGCAACATCAGGCCAGCCTCGCCGCGGGTGACCGCGACTTGTTTTCGGTGCTGAAACCCATGCTGGATGCGCAGGCGTTCGGCCCGCCACGCGTGCGCGACGTGGCGAAGGCATCGGGCACGGCCGAAGACATCGTGCGCCAGTTGTTCCGCCGTGTCGCGCGTGCCGGCGAACTCTATCCGGTGGCGCACGATCACTACTTCACGGCCGATGCCGTGTCGCAGCTTGCCGTCATAGTCGCCGAACTCGGTGCCGAGCAAGGCGCCGCCCGCGCCGCCGACCTGCGCGACCGCATCGGCGGCGGGCGCAAGGTGGCGATCCACATCCTCGAATTCTTCGACCGCATCGGCTACACTCGCCGCGTGCGTGACGAACACATACTGCGCGGCAGCGGTGCAAGCCATGCATGGCTGAATAACAATTAAGTATCATGCATGCAGCAGTCAACGCGGCAACCCCGATGATGAAACATGCGAGAGGCGAATTGAAGGCCCGCCCCTCCCATCCTCCCCTCGCGGGGAGGCTACAGGTCAGCTCGCTTTGCTCGACTATCACTAGTCGCTCCGAACGAGTTGTTTCACGTTATGCAACACGGAAAAGAACGTTCCCCGGTGGGGCGGCCGGTCTTCAAAACCGGCAGGGGTCGCCATGCGGTCCCTGGTGGGTTCGACTCCCGCTCTTTTCCGCCAAGCAGCTTTCGACAGCTTCCCGCTTTAAGTCGGACTTAAGTTTCCGCTTACGACAATGCATGCCGATCTCCCCTCGGAGTCTTGCCATGCAGAAACCGCTTATCCTCATCTTGCCGCTTGCGCTGCTTGCCGCATGCAGTTCCGCGCCGCCGGTCGCGACTGCACCCAGCCCGGTGCAGTCCCGGTCGCCCACCGCCGGCGGAGTAGCCGCCTCGGTCAAACCATCCGTGGCGGAGTCGGACGACCCGTCGCTACGCCCGTCCATGCGCAGCGTGTATTTTCCCTATGACAATTTCAAGCTCGACGCGAAATATGAACAGATGATCGGCGACCATGCTGGCTACCTCGCGCGCAATCCGGCCGTGCATGTCACCCTGGAAGGCAGCGCAGACGAACGCGGTAGCCGCGAATACAACCTTGCCCTTGGCCAGAAGCGCGCCGATGCCCTGCGAACTGCACTGAAGCTCCACGGCGTTCCTGATACGCAGATGGAAGCGACCAGCTATGGCAAGGAAAAGCCGCGCGCACTCTGCCACGAAGAAAGCTGCTGGCAGGAAAACCGCAGGGCGGACATTGCGTATTCCGCATCCAAATGATTTCGATGCCGTCGCGGAAATCGATATGCGCCGCTGTCGCCGTGCTGCTGGCGGCAGGCGGGGCATTGGCTGACCGCCACGCTGCGGACGCGGTGCTGGTCTTTGCGCCTGGCGGCGACAGTGTCGCCACAGTTGACGAAATGGCGCTCGAGCAGCTCTCATCGAATGCGAAATCGAACCCGGCCAGTTGGATCAGTCTGGAAGCATATGCCGATGACCAGGGCAGTCGCGAATTGAATCTCGCCCTGGCCCAGCGGCGCATCGATGAAGTCAGCCATCGCCTGATCTCGCTCGGCTTTCCTGCCAATCGAATCCAGTGCACCAGCTATGGGGATGAGCACATGGACGGCAGTGATCTGCCAATGCGCCGCGTCGAAATTCGCATCAGGCCGCCGCAGCGCTAGCCTGATTTTGTTCCAGCCGACGGAAAAGTTCCTGCAGCGCGACATCGTCGGCTGCGAACAGGTTCTCGGCGCCGATGTCTGCAACCAATCCGGTACGCTCGATCACCTCCAGTAATTGCGGCTTCGCACTGCTGAACGCAAGGGTGATGCCGCACTCCTGCAGGCGCGTTACCAGGCTGCGCAACATCTCGACGGCAGAAGCATCGATATGGTTGATGCCGCTGGCCACCACCAGGATGTATTCGAGTTGGGGATTTTCTCGCTCGAGCCTCAGGATCGCATCCTCGAAGAACGAAACATTGGCGAAGAACAGCGTCGCGGCAAAGCGCAGCCCCACAATCTTCTGTTGCCGAAAAAATCCCGCCTGCCCTTTCGATTCACGCCAGCTTCCGTCGCCACGGGTTTCGAGAAAGACTATTCTTGGCGACATGCGGTGGTAAATGAAAGCCCCGAGCGAGAAGAGAATTCCCGTCAGGATGCCGTTCTGGATATTCGGCGCGAAAGCCAGCGTGGCGATGAACGTCAGCGCCGCCGCGATGCCGTCGTCGCGGCCCGCCTGCCAGGCGGGGCGCAAGGACGAGAAGTCGAGCAGGTTGCCAACGGCGAGAACGATCATCGCCGCCAGCGCAGGCTTTGGCAGGTGGTATAGCAGCGGCGTGAAGTAGAGCAGTGTCAATAGCACGAAGCCGGCAGCAAACAGCGACGATGCGCCGGACCTGGCATGCGATGCCAGATTCAACGCCGAGCGCGAAAACGAACCGCTTACCGGCATCGAATGGCAAAAGGCCGCTACCACCTTGGCCAGGCCTTGCCCGATCAGTTCCTGATTTTCGTCCCATTGCGTCCGGGTCTTGATGGCGATCACCTTGCAGCTTGACATCGCTTCCATGAAGCTGATCAGGGCAATGACGAAGGCGGCCGGCAATAGCGCAATGGTGGCACGCCAGCTCATCGCCGGTACCGAGATACTCGGCATGCCGGTGGGGATCTCGCCGACGACGCTGCCGCCGTGCTCGGCGAAATGTGTCGCGTAGCTCAATCCGGTGAGCAAGGCAACCATGATCAGCACGCCTGGCAGGCGCGGGGCAAAGCGTCTGAAGCCGTAGAGCAGAAGCATGGCGAGCAGGCCGAATGTCAGGGACATGACATGCGGGTTGTCGAGCCGGGAAATCACGTGCCAGATATCGATCAGGAAATGGTCGGTCTGCGGCACGATGATGCCGCTAAGTGCCGGAAGCTGCGAGAGCGCGATGATCAGCGCGGCGGCATTGATGAAACCCATCAACACGGGATGTGACAGAAGGTTCAGCAGCACTCCCGCGCGAGCCAGCCCGAAGCCTATCTGGAACAACCCTGACAGCAGCGCCAGCAGGGTTACATAGGAGACAAATTCGGCCGATCCGGGCGTCGCGATATGGCCGACGCTGGCCGCCGTCAACAGCGAGGTCATCGCCACCGGGCCGGTTGACAACTGGCCGGACGATCCAAACAGTACCGCCACGATCGAAGGAATGAATGCGGCATACAGTCCGTAATAGGCCGGCACCCCCGCCAGCTGCGCATAGGCCAGCGACTGCGGAATTGCCAGCAGGGATACGGTAATGCCGGCGACGAGGTCGGTGGACAGGGACCCGGCGTCCATGCGCGGCCAGGCGAGAAAAGGGAATAGCCGTCCCATCAGGATTTGGGCCATCGAGTTTGTCGCCGTCGACATGCCTCAGTGCGCAGGGGCTCGCGCCCGCGCCTCACTTTGTGCCCCGGCTTCGAGGCCGCGCACCATGCCGTCCGCCGCTGCGGAATCACCTCTGGCCAGCGCCAGCGCCGCCATCTTGTGGCCTCCCGCCGCAGCGCGTCGATACCAGTCGAGCGCGGTGGCGACGTCTTTCCTGACACCGCCGGCACCTCGCTCGTAGCGCTGTGCCAACTGGTACTCGGCTTCAAGATCGCCGTCGCTTGCCAACTTGTTCAATTCCGGCGGCCGGTGATGCCAGCTCTCCTCGATCAGATAGCCGAAGTTTTCCACCAATTGCAGGACGTAAGCCGCGCTTTTGTAACCACGCAGTGCGGCCTTTTCGAACAAGGAGCGATCGGTAGCCCGGGCTAGCTCCGCGTCCCTTCCATAGCGGCAAAGCCGTTCAAGCCGGAACCTTGCTTCTGCGCTTCCCTCCGTTTCCGCTCGACGGTACCAGTGGATCGCCTCGTCAATGTCCTTGCCGACCCCCGTACCTTCCTGATACATTTTTGCAACATCGAGTTGCGCCGCGAGTTCGCCACGATTGGCCGCCTTGATACGCCAGTCGAACGCCAGAGTCTGGTTGCGGGGTAAGCCCAGGCCCTGTTCATAAAGATCACCCAACCTTCTTTCGGCATAGGCATTGCCTTGTATGGCCGCCCGTTCGAACCAGTACGCCGCCCGCGCCGGGTCTGGCAGCAACGCACCGTTGCCGTTCAGGTAGGCGACGGCCAACAGAACCTGCGCAGCATCAGCGCCATTTTCAGCTGCCGCGGCGATCACCGTCAGACTGTCGGTGCTTAAGGCCAGACCGGAGGAGGCGAATACGGCCCACACCAAGGCCGTCGCGACCCAGGCCAATTCCCTTCCGACCGAGCGCGCCTGCAGTCGGCAGAACGTACCGGAGCGGTTCGTCATTTTTGACACAGCGGAAACCTCATGCAAAAAGGCGACTGGGCATTGCCTTGTCACGCACATTAGGCGACCGAGACTTAAAGCTGACTTAAGCTGGGAAATGCACGCTGACCGTGAGGCCTCCCAGCGGTGACTCGCCCAGTTCGATCCCGGCGCCATGTCTATCGGCAATCGCCCGGACGATGGCCAAGCCGAGGCCACTGCCCGTCTCCTCGGATTCTTCGCGCCGGTAGAACCGGTCAAATACCCGACTGCGCTCGTCTGGAGAAATTCCCGGGCCACTGTCTGCGACAGACAAAAGTGCTTTCCCGTCCCTGATGCCGACATCGATGTCCACGCGGCCTGGCGACGGCGTGTAGCGGATGGCGTGCTCCACCAGGTTTGCGATCAGGGTCCGCAGCGCTTCAGCATCTCCCTTGACGGTGGTATCGGCGATGTTTTCGCAAAGCCCGAGATCGATACCGCGTGATTCTGCCAGCGGCATGTAGTCCGCCGCCACCATGCCGGCCAAGTGCCCCAGATCGACACACGCAAAGGGCAAGGGTGCCGCACCGCCCGGCTCTACCCGCGCAAGCGTCAGAAGCTGCTGCACCGTATGGCTGGCGCGGACCAACCCTCGCTTGAGATCGGCAATCGCGGTCGCCCGGTCGGCATCAGTAGCCGCGCGTTCGATAAGCGTCGCGTGAAGTTGCAGAGCCGTCAAAGGCGTACGCAGTTCGTGCGCCGCATCGGCGATGAAGTCACGCTGCACGGCAAGTGCCGTACTCAGACGCTGCAACAGGTCGTTCAACGCGTCGATCAGCGGCTTCGCCTCCTCTGGTACGCCGCCGAGGGACAACGGTTCCAGCTGCACGGCGCTACGGGCGCCGACTTCTCGCGCGAGGCGGTCGAGTTGCGCGAGCCCGATGCCGACAGTCAACCAGATCAGCACGCCGAGCAAGGGCAGCAGCAGCAGGAAGGGAATCACGGTTCGCATCGCGGCGGCGGCGGCGGCTTCCTTGCGCACCAGCGTCGGCTGTGTCACCTGAACCACTTGATCGCTGAGGTGGATGGCGTAAACGCGCCAACGACCGTCCTCCGTATCAACCGTTGAAAATCCCGGCTGCGCCCGTTGCGGAAGGCTGGCATGCGGACGCGAAACATACAGGGAGCTGCCATCGCCGGCGAAGATCTGGATCACGAAGTCCAGCTGGTCGTCTGCAATCGGGAGCGACGCCCTGCTCTGCGGTGAATGGTCGCGCAGCGACAGGGCGATCTGCTTCAAATGGTAGTCGAATACCTCGTCAACTTCCGCGCGGACGAGACGATAGCTGCCGTAGGCTGCGATCAACACTGCAATCACAATGGTGGACAGCAGGGCGGTGACAAGCCGGCGACGAATTGACACCGTCATGGCTGACGCGGGACGAAATAGCCTACCCCCCGCAGATTCCTGATCCAGGTCGAACCCAATTTTCGACGCAGGGAATATATGTGGACTTCCACGGCATTGCTTTCAACCTCCTCGTTCCAACCGTAGATGCGTTCTTCCAGTTGGGCTCGGGAACACGGCACGCCGGCCTGCTCGATAAGGGTGCGCAGCAGAGAGAACTCGCGGGCCGAGAGCGCAATGGGCACGTTCGCAAGAAAGACTTCATGGCTTGCCAGGTTCACGCGCAGGTCGCCGATCAGCACTTCGGGTTCGGCGCGTCCCGACTGGCGACGAACCAGCGCCCGAATGCGCGCCGAAAGTTCATCGAAGTCTATCGGCTTGACCAGGTAGTCGTCGGCTCCGGCATCAAGGCCACGGACACGATCGGCCACTGCGTCGCGTGCGGTAATGACCAGCACCGGAATCCGGTTGCGCTGGCGCCGCAGGTCTTCCAGAAACCGGAAGCCGTCCTTGCGCGGCAGGCCGAGAGCCAGCAGAACCAGATCATAGGCATGGTCAGCCAGGGCACGCTCGGCGGTCAGGCCGTCGCGCACCCAGTCAACGGCATAACCGTCCTGGCGCAGTCCGCGCTGGACACTCTCGCCAATCATCTGGTCGTCTTCGGCAAGCAGGAAACGCATGAAAAAGTCTGACGCAACAATGCTTAAGAAGGCCTTAAGGGGTCGACTGGAAGATCGTCGAACGTAATGATCTTACGCCGCCCGATCTTCACGTACCGACAATCCCATTTTTGTAGCAGGGACGAAACGCTTTCCGTCGAGGAGGCGGTGCCGGCGCTACGGTGATATTCTGCTCATCCCGCCGCTGCATTGCCATTGAACCGGACGCGCCACAAAAATGTAAGGCGGGGAAAAGCTGAACACTGGAGGTGGAGCCGTTTTGGCCAAACCGCAAACAAAAATGAGACGTGGCGAGCATCGACCTTTCGATCTCTCCATCACCCCGACCAAGGAGACATGCAAATGAAGACTCGCAATGTGATTGGCATCGCCAGCCTTGCCTCTGCCGCGACGCTGCTCGCCGCCTGCGCCGGCATGAGCGCCGCCGGACCCAAGGCCACCGCCACGCTGGAACCCCGCTCGGGCAGCAGTGTCAGCGGCACGGTCAGCTTCCAGGCCGTCGGCCAGAAGGTTCGCGTTGAGGCCAGCGTCGCCGGACTGACGCCGGGCGAACACGGTTTCCACGTCCATGAAGTCGGCGACTGCAGCGCCGCTGACGCCACCAGCGCCAAGGGCCACTTCAATCCCGCCGCCAAGCAGCACGGCCATCACGGCAGCGCCGAGCACCATGCCGGCGACATGCCCAACCTGAAGGCCGACAGTTCCGGCAAGGCCACGATTTCCGCCGAACTCGACACGCTGTCGCTGACGGAGGGCCCGTCCGGCATCCTCAATCGCAGCGTGGTGATACACGCCGACCCGGACGACTACAAGTCGCAGCCTGCCGGCAACTCCGGCAAGCGCGTCGCCTGCGGCGTGATCCGCGCCGCCGCCGCGGCGGGCAGCAGCTACTGACGGAGTCGATGAGCCGCAGCCCTTTTCGCGGTTCGATCCCCGACGGCCTGCTCTACGATCCGGATCATGACATGTGGGTTAGACGGGACGGCGCGGACATGGTGATCGGCGCCAGCGCCTTCGGCATTTTCCTCGCGGGCGAGATCATCGCCTGCACCGCCAAGCCGAAGGGCGCCGAGATTGCGCGCAGCCGCGGTCTGGGCACGGTCGAATGCGCCAAGACCGTGCTCGCCGTGCATGCCCCGCTGTCCTTCGTGCTGCTCGAAGCCAACGAGGCCGCGGAGGAGCGGCCGGCGATGCTCAACCGCGATCCCTATGTCGCCGGCTGGATGGTGCGCGGCCGGCCGACGGCCTGGGAGGCGGAAAGCGCGCAGCTGGTGGACGCGGTGAGTTACCGCGCCCACATCCGGCGCATCGAACCGGAGGCGGAGTTCCTGTGAGCGAGCACCGCAGCAAGCTCGCCATCCTGCTCTGGTCGGCGACACCCGAGCGTCCGCAACTTTGCGCCACGCCCTTCGTGCATGCGGCGGCGGCGGCGGCCTTCGATTGCGAGGTGGAAATCCATTTCGCCGGCCCCACGGTGCGCCTGCTGGTGGCGGGCGTCGCCGATTCGCTGCGGCCCTGGCCGGGCGTCGATACGTCGATCTACCAGATGATGCGCCAGGCGACCAATCTTGGTGTCAGCCTGCGCGCCTGCGCCATGGCCATGGGCGCGCTGGTCGGCCGCGATGAAACGCTGATTCCCGAATGTGCCGGCACCGCCGCCGCCAGCGCCTTCGTCGATCGCGCACTCGACCCGGAATGGGCGACGCTGGTGTTCTGAGGCGGCACAACGAAACCAGGGGCAACGGCTTCCCGGCAACACGAGCGCAAGAATCGGGTTGCCCGCTGCCACCCGGTGCGATGAAACTGTTGCCATGACTTCCTCGCGACCCACGACTGACGGCCTGCTCGACGATGGCGGACGACACTATGCGATCGTCGCCCGCGCCATCGAGTTCATCCGCCTCAACTCGCGCCGGCAGCCCTCGCTGGCGGAGATCGCCGCAGCGGTGCATTTGAGCGAATACCATCTGCAGCGGGTGTTCGCGGCCTGGGCCGGCATTTCACCCAAGCGCTTTCTCCAGTACCTGACCAAAGAGCACGCGAAGCAGGCCTTGCGCGCCTGCGATGACGTGCTTTCCGTCTCCGCCGCGGTCGGACTTTCGGGTGGCGGGCGGCTGCACGACCTGATGGTCACTTGCGAAGCCATGACCCCCGGCGAAATCAAGGCCGGCGGGCGCGGCGTCGAGGTCGGCTGCGGTCAGGCAACGACCCCCTTCGGTGACGCAGTGATCGGCTGGACGGCGCGCGGCATTTGCCACCTGGCATTTTGCGGCGGCGACCCGGCCGCCGGCATCGCCCGACTTGCCGCGCAATGGCCCGGCGCGAAGCTGATCGCTGATGACGCCGCGGCGGTCCGCCTGGCCGCGAGCATCTTTGTTTCCGGGCCGCGGTCAGACCGCCTCCACCTGCTCCTGCGCGGGACCAATTTCCAGATCAAGGTATGGGAGGCGCTGATCGGCACCGAACCGTCGCAGTGCGTCTCCTACGGCCGGCTGGCGGCCATGACCGGCTCGCCGCGGGCGCAGCGCGCCGTCGGCAGCGCCCTGGCGGCGAACAACATCGCCTATCTGATTCCCTGTCACCGCGTTATCCGGGAATCCGGAGAAGTCGGAAACTATCGCTGGGGCCCCGAGCGCAAGGCAGCCATGCTGGCATGGGAGGCGGCGCAGTCGGCCACGGCTTAGCGCAGGCGGCGCTGGCGGTGCCGCCTGCGCTGGTATTCTCCGCACCCTGGTTCTCAAGCCGCCTGCCTGTCCGTCCTGCCGCGCGCCGATGAGTGCGCATCGCTTCCCGCGCAAGCTCGGTGGCGAAGTCGAGCCTGACCTCTGCTTTGCCTGCCAGGGCATCTGGTTCGACGACTGAAAACAAAAAGCCCAAGCGCCTGGCTTGGGCTTTTGCTTGATTCGACCTGGAGCGGGTGAAGGGAGTCGAACCCTCTTCATGAGCTTGGGAAGCTCAGGTAATGCCGTTATACGACACCCGCGTCTGGCAAGAATTTTAGCGTTATTCCGACTCGCATTGGAAGCGAGACGCGAAGACAAGCCGCAGACAGTGCTATAGCACGGCAAGGCGCAGTCGACAAAGTATCGGTTTCAATGCGAATCGGAATTACATTAAAACGATGTCGAACTGCTCCTGCGTGTAGCCGCTCTCCGCATGCAGTGAAATCGGCAGGCCGATGAATTCGGACAGCATGGCCAGCGCCTGCGACTCATCGTCGAGAAACAGGTCGATCACGGCCGGCGAGGCCAGCACGCGCATTTCGCGCGCGGTGAACTGGCGCGCCTCGCGCAGCAGTTCGCGCAGCACCTCGTAGCACACGGTCTGTGCCGTCTTCACTTCGCCGCGCCCGCCGCAGGTGGGACAGGGTTCGCAGAGGACATGGGCCAAGCTTTCGCGGGTGCGCTTGCGGGTCAGCTCGACCAGCCCGAGCTGGGTGAAGCCGGAAACCGTGATGCGCGTGTGGTCGCGGGCCAGCGCCTTGTTGAACTCTGCCAGCACCGCTTCCTTGTGCTGCTGGTCTTCCATGTCGATGAAGTCGGCGATGATGATGCCGCCGAGATTGCGCAGCCGGAGCTGACGCGCAATGGTCTGCGCCGCTTCCAGATTGGTCTTGAAAATCGTGTCGTCGAAATTGCGCGAGCCGACATAGCCGCCGGTATTCACGTCGACGGTGGTCATCGCCTCGGTCTGGTCGAAGATCAGGTAGCCGCCCGATTTAAGATCGACACGGCGCGCCAGCGCCTTCTGGATTTCGTCCTCGACGCCGTGCATGTCGAACAGCGGCCGCTCGCCGGTGTAGTGCATGAGGCGGTCGCTGACCTGCGGCACATACTCCTGGGCGAAGCTTTGCAGTTTCTGGAAGTTCTCGCGCGAGTCGATGATGACGCCGGTGGTTTCGCTGCTGACCAGGTCGCGCAGCACGCGCTGCGCCAGTGTCAGGTCGTGATGCAACAGGGTGGGCGGCAGGGCGCCGACGCTGCGACTCTTGATCTCGCTCCAGATGCGGCGCAGATAGGCGATGTCGGCCGCCAGTTCCTCGTCGCTGGCCTCGGCGGCGACCGTGCGCAAGATGTAGCCGCCGGGCTGCTCGGCCGGCAGCAGCGCCACGATGCGATCGCGCAGCTTTTCGCGCTCCGCCTCGTCATCGATGCGCTGCGAGATGCCGATGTGGGTGTCCTGCGGCAGGTGCACCAGCAGCCGGCCGGCGATGGAAATCTGTGTCGTCAGGCGCGCGCCCTTGGTGCCGATCGGATCCTTCTGCACCTGCACCATTATCGACTGGCCTTCGCTGAGAATGCGCTCGATCGGGCGCGTTTCGTGGCTGTTGTAGCCGTTGCCGTTGGTGCGTTCGCTCCAGATATCGGCTACGTGCAGAAACGCCGTGCGCTCCAGGCCGATCTCGATGAATGCCGACTGCATGCCGGGCAGCACCCGCACCACGCGGCCGAGATAGACGTTGCCGACGATGCCGCGGCCGTTGGTGCGCTCGATGTGCAGTTCCTGCACCACACCCTGCTGCAGCAAGGCAACACGGGTTTCCTGCGGCGTGAAGTTGATGAGGAACTGCTCTGTCATATCGGGTAGCCGAAGTCGCGCAGCAACAATGTGGTTTCGCACAGCGGCAGGCCGACGATGCCGGAATGGGAGCCCTTGATATCCTCGATGAACATCGCTGCGCGGCCCTGGATGCCATAGGCGCCGGCCTTGTCCATCGGTTCGCCACTCTGGACGTAACGCCGGATTTCGTCCGCGCTCAAGGGCCGGAAGCACACTTCGCTGATCGACAGGCGGTGTTCGACACGCCCGTCGCGGGCCATGGCAATGGCGGTCAGCACTTGGTGGCTGCGACCGGAAAGCCGCGCCAGAATCTCTGCGGCGTCGGCTTCGTCGCGCGGCTTGCCGATGATCTCGCCATCGAGGTCGAGCGTGGTGTCGGCGGCCAGCACCGGGCGCGTGACCACCCTGCGCGACGTCAGCAAACCCGCGCCGAACACGGCCTTGGCGCGCGCAACACGCTGCACGTAGGCGTCCGGCGCTTCACCCGGCAACCACGCTTCACTGACTTCCGCGTCTTCACGCGAACCGGTGCGAAACAGCAGCAAGTCGAATCGCACGCCGATCTGCGTCAGCAATTCGCGGCGGCGCGGGCTTCGCGAGGCAAGGTAGATGCGCGGGTCCATCATGTTTCATCGGCCGTAAAGGCGGTGCTCCAGAGTTTCATTGGCGGTGGTAGGGATGGCCCTTCAGCACGCTGGCGGCACGGTACAGCGCTTCGGCGAGGATCACGCGGACCAGGGCATGGGGCAGGGTAAGGCTGGAAAGGCGCATGGTTTCGTGCGCGGAGTCCTTGATCCGTGGATCCAGGCCATCGGGACCGCCGATGACGAAGGCGATGTCGTCGCCGCTCGCCATCCATTTTGCCAGACGTTCGGCCAGTTGCCGCGTGGTCGGCGCATCGCCGCGTTCGTCGAGCGCGACGCGGCGGCAGCCGGCCGGCAGCTGGGCATCGATACGCGCGGCCTCCAGCGCCATCATGGCCTCGGCCGTCTTGCCCGTGGTGCGCGGCTCGGGCCTGATCTCGAGAAGTTCCAGCGGCAGTTCGCGCGGCATCCGCTTCGCGTATTCGTTCCAGCCGGCAACCACCCAGTCCGGCGGCCGCGCGGAAACAGCCGCAACGATCAATTTCATTCGCCCTCGGCGTCGCCGGCAGCCTTCTTGCGCGGACGCTTGGGCACGACCTTCCACAGTTCTTCGAGGTTATAGTAGGCGCGCACGGCGGGCTGCATGACATGCACCACGATGTCGCCCAGATCGACCAGCACCCATTCGCCGGTTTCCTCGCCTTCGATGCCGACCACCTGAACGTCGGCCTCGCGGGCCGTGTCATGAACGTTCTTCGCCAGGGACTTGACGTGGCGATTGGAATCGCCGGTGGCGATGATGACCCGATCGAACAGCGGCGACAGCTTGCTGGTGGTGATGACCTCGATGTCCTTGGCCTTGATGTCCTCGAGTGCGGCGACGGCGATTTTCTGGAGTTTTCTAATGTCCATGCGGTGTCCGGTAGATCTGATGGGATTCAATATAGTCGAGAACGGCATCGGGAACCAGATAGCGCACGCTCAAGCCGCGCGCCAGCCGCTCCCGGATGGCGGTGGCCGATATCTCCAAAGCCGTGATGGCAAAGGGGACGATGCGGCCCGCCGGCGTGGCGGCGAGGTCGGCGGCGACGCCCTGCCGTGCGGCGAATTCGCCATCAAGCGCCGTATTACCGGCGCCGACTTTCAGCTCGTGTCCCGGCCGCGTCGCCACGGCAATGTGCGCCAGGCCGAACAGCTCGCGCCAGCGCTGCCAGGATTCCAGCCGGGCGAAGGCATCGGCGCCCAGCAGCAGCGCCAGCGGCCGTGCTGCACCGTGTTGCCGGCGCTGGCGCTCCAGCGTCGCCACGGTATAGCTCGGCAGCGGATTGCCTGCCGCCGCCAGTACTTCGCCGGCGTCGACGCTGAATCCCGGTAGCCCGGCCAGCGCGCATTCGACCATCGCCAGGCGATGACTCGCGGCGCACTGCGGCACGGCGCGCAGGGGCGGGGTGCCGGCCGGGATCAGGCACACTTCGGCCAGGCCCAGGGCTTCGCGCGCTTCCAGGGCGAGGCGCAGGTGCGCGACATGCAGCGGATCAAAGGTGCCGCCAAGCAGACCGAGCACGCCTGCGCCGGCCTCACTCATCGGGCAGGGCCGGTGGCGGCTCGACCGGGTCGCGCACTTCGAACACGTCGCGGTAGGACAGATACACGCTGGCCACCATGATCGGCGCCAGGATGAAGATCAACAGCATGCGCACGGCGACGGCGAGGATGCCCTGCAGCGATTCGGAAATCATGCCGGCGACGATCAGGATCATTCCCGGCAGCACGGCGCCGACCAGTACCAAGGCCAGCCCGTACATGGCGAAGGCGCGCCAGTTGCGCCAACTGGCGACGAAGCTGAAGAACAGCGACTTGCCGGCGCTGACGCCGTTCCAGGCGGTCAGCAGCGGTGCGAACCAGAAGGCCATCAAGAGCGGCGAGGCCAGCACCAGGAGGATGCTGAGATCGGTGAGCAGCGCGGCGGCCTCTTCCTGGCTCATGCCGTCGCTGATGTTGATCGGCTCGCCGAACGCAAAGCCGCCCAGCACCAGCAGGGTGGATCCGATCAGATGCAGGCCGCCCAGCCGCAGCAGGCCGACGCGCTGGGCCCGAATGCCGAACATCAGGGACTCGCCGGCAAAGGCTTTGCCGCGCTCGATGGCGCGGCAGCCGTTGGCCAGGATGACGGTCAATGTCGGCAGCAACAGGGGCAGCAGGACCGGACCGATCTTCGGAATCAGGTTGACCACGATCACAGTCAGCAGGTAAGCGAAGGTGAGCGCGGTCGTCAGCGGCGGATTGCGGCGAAACAGGGCAAAGCCGGCCAGCAGCCAGAGGAAGCCGTGGCGGGCGGAAAGGCGGCGCGCGTCCATCAGTCCGGCTCCACGGGAATATTCACGGCCTGCAGGGCATCGGCGGCCAGCGAGGGCGCATCGAAGGCGATGTCGCCTTCCGGATCGGGCGTGCCGCTCGCCTTCAGGCCGGCAAAGTCGAACAGGCCGGCATCTAGCAGGTGCGAGGGCACGACATTGGCGAGGCTCCTGAACATGGTTTCGATGCGTCCGGGAAAGCGTTTCTCCCAATCCTGCAGCATCTGCTTGACCTGCTGGCGTTGCAGGTTGGGCTGCGAACCGCAGAGGTTGCAGGGAATGATGGGGAAGGCGCGCTCCGCGGCCCAGGCTTCGAGATCGCTTTCGCGGCAATAGGCCAGCGGCCGGATGACGATGTTGCGGCCGTCGTCCGAGACCAGCTTGGGCGGCATGGATTTCAGCTTGCCGGCGAAGAACATGTTGAGGAACAGCGTCTGCAGGATGTCGTCGCGATGGTGGCCGAGCGCGATCTTGGTCGCCCCCAGTTCGCCGGCAACGCGATACAACACGCCGCGGCGCAATCGCGAACAGAGCGAACAAGTGGTCTTGCCCTCGGGAATCACGCGCTTGACGATGGAGTAGGTGTCCTCGTTTTCGATGTGGAAAGGCACGTCGCCGCTGCGCAGGTAGTCGGGCAGCACCTCGGCGGGAAAACCCGGCTGCTTCTGGTCGAGGTTGACGGCGACGATGTCGAAAGCGACCGGTGCATGTTCGCGCAGGAACAGCAGGACATCGAGCAGGGCGAAGGAATCCTTGCCGCCCGACAGACAGACCATGACCTTGTCGCCTTCTTCGATCATGTTGAAGTCGGCAATCGCCTCGCCGACGCAACGGCGCAGACGTTTTTGCAGTTTATTGAATTGGGTGCGGGACTTTTGTTCGAGTTCGGCCATGGGCAGGAATCAAGCAGCCAAAGCGCATGGCTTTGGCTGCGAAACGGGATTAGCCGTTATAG
>VEPA01000214.1 GCA_012026675.1 Betaproteobacteria bacterium
CGCCTGCTGGCGGCACCCGATGCCGGTTATCCGCAGTTTGCCACGCACAATGCGCAGACACTGGCCACCGTGTGGCAGATGGCGCGCGAACGCGGCATCGAGGATTACGAGTTCCAGTGCCTGCACGGCATGGGCGAAGCGCTCTATGACCATGTGGTCGGTGCCGGCCGGCTCGGCAAGCCGTGCCGCATCTACGCGCCGGTGGGCAGCCACGCCACGCTGCTGCCATATCTGGTGCGCCGCCTGCTGGAAAACGGCGCCAACAGCTCCTTCGTCAATCGCATCGTCGATGAGTCGGTGCCGCTCGACAAACTGGTCGAAGATCCGCTGACCCGGGTCAGGCGCGAAGGCGGTGCACCGCATCCGGCGATTCCGCTGCCGGCGCGGATTTTCGGTACGGAGCGACTCAACTCGGCCGGGCTCGACCTGGCGGACGCAGGCACCGTCGCCGCGCTCGAAGCCGACCTGGCGCGGCTGGCCGGCGAACAGTGGCTGGCGCGGCCGCTGCCGGGCGAGACTACGGCAGCGCCGGGGGCGCCGCGGCCGCTACTGAATCCGGCGGATCCGGCGGATCGGGTAGGCGGCGTCATCGACGCCGATGCCACCGCGCTCGAACAGGCGCTGGCCACCTCCGCGGCACACGCCGCCGCCTGGGCGCGCACACCCTTGGCCGCGCGTGCGGCGGCGCTGCTGCGCGCGGCCGAGCTGCTCGAAGCGCAACGCATGAAGCTGCTCAGCCTGTGCATCCGCGAAGCCGGCAAGACCTGGGCCAATGGCCTGGCCGAAATCCGCGAAGCCGTGGATTTCTGCCGCTACTACGCGGCACAACTTGCGGGCGGCGCTTTTGACCATGCCGACGGAATTCCGGGGCCGGTGGTCTGCATCAGCCCCTGGAATTTTCCGCTGGCGATATTCGTCGGCCAGGTCAGCGCGGCCTTGGCCGCCGGCAGCCCGGTGATCGCCAAGCCCGCCGAACAGACGCCGCTGATCGCCTGCCTCGCCGTGCAACTGCTGCACGAGGCCGGCATTCCGCGGGAAGTCCTTCACTTCCTGCCGGGGCCGGGGGAGACGGTCGGCGCCGCGCTGGTTGCCGATCCGCGTGTGCGCGGTGTCGTGTTCACCGGCTCGATCGAAGTGGCACGACTGATAAACCGGGCCGTCGCAATCCGCGACGAGGTGCGCCTGATCGCCGAAACCGGCGGGCAGAACGCGATGATCGTCGATTCATCGGCGTTGACGGAACAGGTGGTGCAGGACGTGCTGACGTCCGGCTTCGACAGCGCCGGCCAGCGCTGCTCGGCCCTGCGCGTGCTCTGCCTGCAACACGACATCGCCGATCATGTGCTGTCCATGCTCAAGGCCGCCATGGGCGAACTCGTCGTCGGCAACCCGGCGCGCTTCGCCACCGACATCGGGCCGGTGATCGACACGCAGGCGCAGGCGCAACTCGTGGGCTACATCGATGGCATGCGCGCCTTGAACCATGCCGTATTTCAGGCGCCGTTGCCGGCGGATTGCCCGACAGGCCGTTTCGTGCCGCCGACCCTGGTCGAGATCGAGACGCTGGCCGACCTGGGCCATGAAGTGTTCGGACCGGTCGTGCATGTGCTGCGGTTTGCCGGAGACGAGCTGGATCACCTGCTCGACGCCATCAATGCCACCGGCTACGGCCTGACGCTCGGCCTGCACAGCCGCATCGACGGCACGGTGGCAAGAGTCACGAGCCGCGCGCGCGTCGGCAACATCTACGTCAATCGCAACATGGTCGGCGCCGTCGTCGGCGTGCAACCCTTCGGCGGCGAGGGGTTGTCCGGCACCGGCCCCAAGGCCGGCGGACCCCTGTATCTGCACCGTCTCGCCGACAGCGAACAGGTACCGCCCGCCGCGCTGGGCGGCGGCGCGAACGCAGGGCAATCCGCTTCCCGTCGGCGGCTGCGGCAACTTGCCGAATGGGCCGACGCCAGCGGACGGCAGGCCCTGGTTCGCCTCTGCGCCAACTACGCGGCGCTGACGCTGCGCCAGCTTCGGCTCGATCTGCCGGGTGCCACCGGCGAACGCAATACGCTGGCCTTTGCGCCGCGCGGCCGCCTGTTGTGCCTGGCGCCGGACGTGGAAGATCTGCTGCACCAGTTGGCCGCGGTCCTCGCGGTCGGCGGCAGCGTCGTCGTTCCCGACGACGGGATCAGTGGAGGGGTCCTCGACAAGCTGCCGGAGGATCTGGCCGCAGCCGTCGAGCGGCGGGCAGCGGCCGATCTGGCGGGTTTGGACGGCGTCCTGTTTGCCGGTGCCGCAGACCTCGCCGCGGCGCTGCGCCAGGATCTGGCCAAGGAGCAGGCAGCATTGATCCCGATGTTTCAGCCCGGCCCGAAGACAGGCTTGTACCCATTGTTCCGCATGGTCGCCGAACGCGTGGTCAGCGCGAACACCGCCGCCGCGGGAGGCGATGCCGCGCTGATGAGCCTCGGCGAGGGCTAAACCAAACGTCAGCCGGCGCTGCGCAAGGCTGCGTTAAGCCGCTCGATGACGATCACCCAGTCCGAATCTTCGGCGATCTCACTGCGCAGGAATTCCGCCTGGGATGCGCTCCAGAAGGGCGCATCGGCCAGCGCGATCGAATCCGGAAGGGGCTTGTGCGCGGCAATGAAGGATTGTATGAACTGCGGTTCGGATCCGAGCCCCATCTGATCGAATAGCCGGGTCATGCTGGGAATCAAATCTTCCATCGCCGCAGTCTCCACAGAATTGACGTTGCCGAATCACTGATTCAAGCATAGCGTCCAAACAAATACCGGGCAACCATGAACCATAAATGGGTATCCGCAGGCTTCAACCATTTCGTAAATCCACAGTTGCTCCGGGTGCTTCCGGCAAATGCATTTCGCCGGTTGGGGCATTCACCCACTGGAATGCGCCGCATTTGCACGGCGCACGCCATCAAGAGGCGCTGGCTGATTCGGAAAAGTGCGAAACTGGGCAACCGGTATGCTTCAGCAAGCTCCCCCGTCATGCGCCTGGCATGAACGACAAGTTGTCGGCCAGAAAGGCCGTTGGAGGTTTGCTGCCTGGGCGGCAGCAACAATGCGCATTGCCGCCGTTCATAAATTCATCAGCAAATAATGCGGGGTGAGAAATCCGAGCGGCCGCTTATCGAAAATCGCTATTCACCCTAAGTGCCCTTTGCTGACGGTGGAGAGAATCGGATGCGGCCGTTCGGGGCGCCTTTCGTAAAATCGAGAGCAGTCATTCGTTATGTAAGGCAGATATTCCTATCGTCAGGGTGGCTACGCAGCGTTATGCAGAACTCCATATACCGCTGCGTAGCTGCCTTTAGGCTAGTGTCGACCAACACCACCTTCCCCCACAACCACGAACGGTGCCCAGAAAATCGGGTGAGCGTATTCAGGGTGATCTGGTGTAGCCATCAGTGCCATCATCGCCTTCCGGTGCGCTTCAGCTTTACCTTGACCGGGATTGGCTCCATATTCTTTCAACATGCTCGAAGTAAGCGGCACCGTCGCCTCTGATGCAACCGGCCAGTGCGACACCAACAGGGATCGCGCACCCGCATAAAAGAAGGCTTTCGCCAGCCCCGACAATCCTTCTGCGCCAGGCGTTCCATCTGCTGCGGCAGTATTGCAGGCCGACAACACAACCCAGTCCGCGTTGAGCTTCAACCTCGCAATTTCACCCACCGACAGATAGCCGTCGTCCTCGATGGAACCTTGCCGGGGCGGCGTCAGGATTAGCCCCGACTCGCCCACTCCCTTGATCTCGCCGGCCATTACGCCATGAGTGGCGAAGGCAAGTGTGCGGTATTTGGATAAATCTAGCTGTTTGATCTTGGTCTCGGTGGCGTTCTCTTGCAACCAGAGGGACTTCTCATCGGACTTGAGAGCCTTTGCCATGGAGCGCAATTCGTCGGCGGTTTCGGGTAGCCGAGGGGCGCTTCGGATCGCCTCGACGTCAGCGATTTCCGCTACCGGTGTGCTGCTCTGAGCGTTGCTCGTTGTCGTGAGATTACGAAATACTGTCGCCACATCCATCTTGGGACGTTTGCCACGGGTTGTGCTGCCTGCCCCGCCGATCAAAGGATCGCCAAATCCAGCAAAAGGTTCCTGAGAACTGCGCGCCTTGGCGAATTGGCGAAAAGCTTGGATCGAACTCACGGACGGCAGCACCGAGAAAGCGTATTGCTTGGCGAGCCAGTCAACCTGACGGTAGTCGGCATCGCTGGCAATGACTGGCGGCGGCGAAGCCACCAGCATACCGAACGGCAGGCTTTGCAGCGGCCCAGCTGGCACGATCATCATGCCTTTTACACCGATAAGGTGAGAAGTGGCGGGGCCGAATAGGCTTTGGTACAGGTCGTACAGGACGCGGACGCTGACATTCACGGCATTCCCGCCATTATCAAAGTCCATCTCGGCCCGAATAGTCGCCACTTTGGCGGTTACATCCCTTAAATCTACTTTAAGAGGCATGAATACGGCACTGTCCGGTTTTACCACCCAGAGAAAGCTGCTCTTCCCGAGGGCATAGACCAGCATCGCCTCTCCCGGCTTTAACAAAGCGCGGATCTGGCCGACAGAAAGTGGTTCGGGGCGGGTGAGTTCCTGATACGCGGGAAAGCGGTGGGTCAGTTCTGCGTCAATCGTCGCAATCTCCTGCAACGTACGAGCGCTTTCGTCACGCAATCCTTGCTCGGCGGCAGTCTTTCGCTCTTGCGGCGGCTTGCTGGACGCCGCGACCAGTTGAGCTTCCGCCTTGGTACGGCGTTCGCTGGCATCTTGCTTGCGTTTTATCAGCCCAGCCAGGGCGTCATCACCACTGGCGAAGCGGGCGGCCATTTTTGCGATAGCCGACGCAGTACCTGAGGCTTGTTCGAGCTGCACGATTTGGAAAGCTTCGTCGGCAATTTTGTCGGCAGCTTCCTTGCGTGGATTTTGCCAAAGCAGTGCCAAGTGAAGGAGGAAACCGGACCTGTTCTTAGATGCCTCTTGAACCGCCGCATCGCTCGTGCCTCCAGCAACTATACGTTCCTTGTAGATTGAACTGGCTCTGCGAATCGTAGAAAGTGCCTGCGCAAACTGGCCTTGCGTGCGATACAGTTCCGCGAGGTTGTTCAGGCTCTGGGCCAAATCGGGATGATCAGGACCCAAGGCCTTCTCCCTGATCGCCAGCGAGCGCTGTTAGAGCGGTTCGGCCTGCGCTTACTGGCCTTGTGTCTCGTATAACCCTGCGAGGTTGTTCAGGCTCGCGGCCACATAGGGATGTTCCGGACCGAGGGCCTTCTCATGGATCGCCAGCGCGCGTCTTTGGAGCGGCTCGGCTTGGGCGTACTTGCCCTGGGCTGTGTACAGCTCCGCGAGGTTATTCAGGCTCGCGGCCACATAGGGATGTTCCGGACCGAGGGCCTTCTCATGGATCGCCAGCGAGCGCTTGTAGAGCGGTTCGGCCTGCGC
>VEPA01000004.1 GCA_012026675.1 Betaproteobacteria bacterium
CCCCACGACAAGTCATTTGCCGACCGGGCCTTCATGACGGGCATTCTTTCGCTGCACGATGCGCTGCTGTGCAAACCCCTGGCGGAAGTAACGACGATGCTCAATCTGCCGTCGGACGTAAGCACGGCGTTGCTCGATCGCTCAGGAAAACTCGGCGACATGCTGACCGTGGTCGAGTCGCTCGAAAACGACGAAATCGACAGCGCGGCGGCCTGCTATTTCCGCCTTGGTCACCTGAGCAACGGCAAAGTCACCGCCGCTCATGTCAAAGCGCTGCGCTGGGCCAATACCCTGGGCAACTGAGACCGTCATGAGCGCCCGGTCCCCATTCATTGCTGCGCCGCAGATTGAGCAGTATTTGCTCAGGCATCAGCCCATTCTCAACTGCAAGCTCGATCTGCATGCGTTCGCGCTGTCGTTCGATTTCTGCCAGGATACTCCGTCAGCAGACACGGACGGGTTGTCCGCCGCCGCCGGCTTGATCAACGCCATTCTGTACAATCCGGACGTAGGCTGCGCAATGGGTCCCTACAAAGGCTTCATCCATGTCGATGAGGCGCTGTTTGCAAGCGATATCCTGCAGTCGCTGCCCTCCGACAGGATCGGCATTGAAATTCCGATAAACAGCAATGAAACCACGGTGCAGCGTTGCCGTGAACTGAAGGCGCTGGGTTTCGAACTGACGCTCGACGGTTATAAAAACATGGATGAGCGTTTCAACCCTTTGCTTGAGCTGGCTGACCACGTCAAGATCAACCTCCAGGACACCGGGCCGCACACGCTGCACAAGCTGGTGCATCATCTTCGCCGCTGGCCGGTAAAACTGCTTGCGAAGAATGTGGAAGAGAACAGCGAGGTGGCGTACTGCCTGGAACTCGGCATCGACCTGTTTCAGGGTTATTTTTTCGCCAAGCCGAAAATTATCCCCGGCAAGCACCTGATGCATTCCGAGCTGTCACTGCTCAAGCTGATCGGCCTGGTCAACGCTGACGTTGAACCGAGGGTCATTGAAAACGCGCTAAAGGAAGACCCGTCGCTGGCGATGGATCTGCTGCGCCTGACCAATTCGGCCGCATCCGGCATCCCGCACCGCATCACCTCCCTCAGTCAGGCGATCATCGTGCTGGGCCGGCGTCAGCTCGAGCGCTGGCTGCAACTCCTCCTGTTCTCGCACCTTGCCCCCCATTCCGCCTTCCCAAGCCCGCTTCTGCAATTGGCCGCCACCCGCGCCCGATTCATGGAACTTGTCGCGGGAACGCTGGCGCCCACGGACAAGGCGCTGGCAGACCGCGCGTTCCTGTCCGGCGTGATATCGCTGATGGACGCCCTGTTCGGACAGCCGCTTGCCGAAATTATCGAACACATTTACGTCCCGCTCGACGTCAGGGTTGCAGTACTCGAGCGCCAGGGAATGCTCGGCAAGCTGCTCAGGCTCGCCGAGCAACTGGAACGGGGCGGCGATGACAAGCTGTTCCGGAAGCTTTACCGGGAAATCCCCAACCTCGACCTGCACGCCATAAGCGAAGCGCACATTATGGCGCTCACCTGGGCCAACAATCTGGGGTCGGAAACGCCCTAGGAATTTGTCGGCGCCGCGGCCGGATATCACTTCCTATAATCGTTGTTCCACCCACGCGGCAACCGAACGCAGCGCATCGGGTAGCTTTGAGGGATCCGTACCGCCAGCCTGGGCCATATCCGGCCGCCCCCCGCCCTTGCCGCCCACCTGCTGCGCGACATGGTTGACCAGCTCGCCGGCCTTGATCCTGGCGACGGCGTCCGGCGTCACGCCGGCAATCAGCGCCACCTTGCCGTCGTTGACAGCGGCCAGCACGATCGCCGCCGTCCTGAGCATGTCCTTGAGCTTGTCCATCGCCTCGCGCAGCGCCTTGGCATCAGCGCCTTCGATCGCCGCGGCGAGCACCTTGATGCCCTTGACGTCGACCGCCTGTTCAGCGAGTTCGTCGCCTTGCGACGAGGCCAGCTTCGACTTGAGCCGCGCCAGCTCCTTTTCGAGTTGCCGCACGTTGTCCATGATCTGGGCGATCTTCTGCCCCACTTCCTGCGGCGAGGTCTTGAGCGCGGCGGCAGCTTCGGCAAGTTTTCCCTGCTGTTGCTGCACGTAAGCCAGCGCACTGTCGGCGGTAACCGCCGCTATGCGGCGGACGCCGGCGGCGATGCCGGTCTCGGAAAGCACCTTGAAGAAACCAATGTCGCCGGTGCGTTTGACGTGCGTGCCGCCGCACAACTCGGTCGAAAAATCCCCCATGCCGAGCACGCGCACTTCATCGCCGTACTTCTCGCCGAACAGCGCCATGGCACCGGCCTTGATCGCGTCATCGTACTTCATGATGCGCGCGGAAACCTC
Source organism: Betaproteobacteria bacterium (assembly GCA_012026675.1). GTDB lineage: Bacteria > Pseudomonadota > Gammaproteobacteria > Burkholderiales > Rhodocyclaceae > Sulfuritalea. Next base: position 2,369 of record VEPA01000004.1, read on the forward strand.
GACGTTGCGGCGGATTTCGCGGTTGACCAGTTCCTCGATCTGGCGAATCTGGGCTTCACTCATCGGCTCGTTGTGCGAAAAATCGAAGCGCGTGCGCTGCGCATCGACCAGCGACCCTTTCTGCTGCACGTGCGGCCCCAGCACCTTGCGCAGCGCCGCGTGCATCAGGTGTGTCGCCGAGTGGTTCCACGCCGCGCGCGCGCGCGCCACGGCATCGACGGCGGCCATGACCTTGTCGCCCACCCTGAGCCGGCCGGCCCTCAACATGCCCTTGTGGCCGAACACCTCGGCCTGGATTTTCTGGGTGTCGCTGACGACGAAGGTGCCGTTGACTCCCGCCAGTTCGCCGCTGTCGCCGACCTGGCCGCCCGATTCTGCATAAAATGGCGTACGGTCAAGCACCACTACGGCGGAATCGCCTGCGGCGATTTCTTCCGTCTGCGTGCCTTCGCGGTAGAGCGCCGCCACCGTGCCTTCGAGTTGCAGC